>NZ_JARWNC010000040.1:0-367444 GCF_029854675.1 Akkermansia sp. N21169
ACCGCCTCAACACCGACGGGGACGAAGCGGGCTACCAGTACAACACCTGGGGAGGCACCTTCGGGGTCGACGCCAACCTCAGCAGCAAATTCACCGCGGGGCTCGCCATGACGGCGAGCTACGGGAAGCTCACCTCGACGGCGGCCGACTCCCTCAGCGGAGACATGGAAGTCTACTACGTGAACCTCTTCGGTCGCTACCAGAGCGGCAAGTGGGGGCACAACGTCATCCTGACGGCGGGGTGGAGCCAGAGTGACATCGACCGCACCGTCCCCTGCGGCTCGGGCAGCTACACCGGCCACGGCACGCCCGGAGGGCAGGTGTGGGGAGCGATGTACGAAGGCACCTACGACATCAGTCTCAACGAAGAGAACAGCGCGATCCTCCAGCCCCTCGTCAACGTCTCCATCCTCAAGAGCAGCGTGGACGACTACACGGAAGAGGGGGCGGGCAGCGCGGGACTCCGCGCCGGCGGCATGGACGCCACGACGGGCACCGTCTCGGCTGGGGTACGCTGGATGGGCCTGACGGGAGGCAACCTGTTCGGTCGCGAATCTCTGGCGGAAGTGCGGGCGCAGGTGTCGCAGGACTTCGGAGACACGCGGAACGAAGCGCAGGTGGGCTTCGTGGGCGTGCCCGGCTTCAGCCGTGGAGTGAAGGGGAGCAAGGCAGGGACGACGGGCCTGCAATTCGGTGCGGGACTGAGCATCCCGACCGGGGACCAGGGCACGATCTTTGTGGAAGTCAACGCGGACCTGCGGAGCCGGATGACCTCGGCCAACGGGAGCATAGGCTACCGGTACAACTTCTGATAGGAACAGAAGACGCAATAAAAGAGAAACACAGCGGGGCGGCTCCTCCACATAACGAGGGGTCGCCCCAAACTGTTTTAAAATGCCTCTGGATTGTCTGGACTTTTCTTGCGATTCCGTGATACGGAGGGATGTGCCTGCCCGGCAATATTTGCATGAAAAAGATCACCATTTACCATAATCCATCCTGCAGCAAGTCCCGTGAAGCGTTGAAGCTGATTCGTGAGGCCGGAGAAGAACCCGAAATCATTTTGTACAAAGAAACCCCGCCAACGCATGAAAAACTGGCGGAATTGATTCAAGCGACAGGTCTTGGCGTTCGTGGTCTCATTCGCACCGGTGAAGATATCTATGAGGAACTTCATTTGGATGATGAAAAATGGACTGACGATCAGTTGATTGATGTGATGATTGAACATCCGGAATTGATCAACAGGCCGATTGTCGTCACGGAGAAGGGCGTACGTCTTTGCCGTCCGATGGAAGCTCTGCGTGATATCCTTCCCTGAGAGCCAGAATGGATCGTTGGAGAGCAGGGCGGTAAAACGGTTTTTACCCCGGCCTATTTCTGCTTTGCATCGCGGTAGACGTATGATAGTTTATTCTAAAATATGAATATTTCCTTTTCTCCCCGAAAATCTTCCCGAGGATTTACCTTGATCGAACTTTTGGTCGTCATTGCGATTCTGGCATCTTTGGCCAGTATTGCTTATACGGTGTTTCTGGGAAGCCAGCGTAAATCGGACCGTACCCAGTGCATGGCGAACTTCAATGAACTCAAGCATCTGGGAACCCAGTATGCCGAGGATCATTATGGCATTCTGCCTTGCAGCGGCATGGATGACGATGAGACGACGGAAAATTACGATGAGAGTATGGGATGGTGGGTTGCCCTTGCTCCGTATGTGCTGACGGCTTACGAGCAGCAACCCAGCTCGGCTGCCGTGCCGCCGTCCCTGCCTGCAACGTTCCGTTGCCCGGCCGACCGCAATATGGCTCGCTATTCCCGTACCGATTACGTGGAAGCGACTCCCGACACCGTTTCCTATACGAGTTGGACGGATAACAGCCAGGATCCCTCCAATCCTTCATCCAGTATCCAGATCAGCCGAGGCCAGCTCTTGTCCGGTATTCCGTGGCTGTCCGATGGCCAGGCTATGGAAAGAAAGAGCATCCGGACCGATGCCGATTTCAAGGAATATGTCCTGCCTGTCACGGAACGCCATGCCGACTACATTTGCGTGCTGTATGCCGACGGTTCCATCAAGCAGATTGAGGAACCGACGTTCCAGAAGGTTGCCGTTGGATTGAAGGACAAAAACTGATCTCATGTTTCTTGTCCGGCGGAATGATCTGCCGTTTTCTGAAAAAGACCTCCGTTCCGGCCTTCGGGCAAGAACGGAGGTTTTGCGTTGATTAAGAAGTGGGATGGATCAGGGAGGCAGAGGGATTTTTTTCGGCGCTTACGTTAAAAGTCGTTATTTTTAGAAAGATTACCTGATTTGGCACGTATTTTGAGATATGTTCGTGAGAATGGGCAATACGACTAAGTTGTTGAAGGTGGCGGCGATAGGGCTTGCCTGCTGTACGGTTGCATTGTCGGCAACGGATGGAGGCGACTGGAAATCCCGGATTCCTCATCCCGTTTTTCCGGAACGCGGTTTGGTGGATTTGTATTATGAAGCGTGGACGATTGCACATTCCCGCGTGACGAAAGGCCCGGAGGGACTTCCTTCGTCGCCCTACATGGACGAAGCCCATTCGGCTCCGATTTTCATCTGGGATACTTGTTTCATGTCCCTGTTCTGCAAGTATGCACCGCAGGACTTTCCCGGCATGTCCAGCCTGGATAATTTTTACGTACCGATAATCGACGGGAAAGAAATTCCCCTGAAGGTGGAATGGTTGGACAACCCCCCCTTGTTTGCCTGGATAGAGCGCGATTATTTCCGATTTTCCAATGATCGCGAGCGGCTGAACCGGATATTGAATGAAAAGCAGTACCTGCAGAAATTTTTCGATTGGTTTAATACGACTCCCAAAGGATACGCACTGCCCCACGGCAAGAGTTTTCCCGTGCAGAAGAGGCTTGTGACGGATGTCGGCCATATCGGTCATGCCTGGACCGGTTTGACGAGCGGAATGGATAACACGCCCCGTGGTCGTGGCTTGGGGCGTTTTTCCAAAGGGGAAAGGATTGCTGCCGATGATTACATGGTAACGCGCGATTTCCGGGAGGCTATTCTTAAAAAGATCGAGCATGAGAAGTCCGGTAGCCGTGAAGACAAGGAATACTGGACTGCCAAGCACCGGGAATTGGATCGGTTGAAGCATGAAGTGCTCAGGGACGGCTATGACAAAATCCTCTGGGTGGATGCTATTTCCCAACAGGCTTTGGCAGCCATGTGTATCCGAGATTTGTTTGAAGCCCAGGGAAATAGTGAACAAGCAGCCGTTTGGAGTCAGAAATACGAAGATCTGAAAAAAACGATCAACGATGTTTATTGGGATGAGGAGGATGGTTGCTATTACGATGTGGAAATTGCCACGATGAAGCCGTGCCGGGTCAAAACTCCCGCTTCATTCTGGCCGTTGCTTGCCAAAGTCGCCTCGCCGGAACAGGCCGAACGGATGGCCAGGCTGGCGGAGGATCCGGAAGTGTTCGGGGGCAAATATCCTTGGGTTTCCATGCTCCGGAGCGATCCGGAGTTCCATCCTCAGGGCAATTATTGGGAAGGGAGCGTTTGGCTGCCGATGGTGTACATGGGAACAAAAGCCCTGGAAAATTACGGATATGTCGAACTTGCGGACAAGAATGCGGAAAATACCGTCCGCCAGCAATTGAGAACCTGGAAGAATTTTTCTCCTCATTCGATTTGGGAGTGCTACCACCCTGATGCCGACGAACCTGCCGGCGATTTCAAGCACCGTTATCGTGCCAATTTCTGCGGTTGGTCTGCATTGGGCCCTATTTCCCTGTTTATTGAAAATATCATGGGATTCCGGCATGTAGATGCTATCAACCGCGAGGTTTTATGGAGCCTGAAAAAAATAAATGGGAAACATGGCTTGAAAAATCTACGATTCGGTAATATAGTGACCGATATTGTTTTTGACGGAAATGATAAAATCCTCGTCAGCAGCAATGACAATTTTACGTTGATTGTGAATGGACACAGGTATCCGGTTACTCCGGAAACCAAGGAAATAGTTCTGAATTGATCAACCGGACATCTTGCCGGGGGGGCAACCTCCTGTCATAGCATACGGCACCAGAGATAATAGGGAGTCTCTCTGGTGCCGTTTTGTCTTTATCGCGAAGAGGGGGGACGTTACGGGTTCCCTTGTTTTTCCGGAGCAGGCGGCAATAGGCTTCGTAGTGTCGCTTCCCGATATCGATTATGTACCTGACTGGAGACCAGGTTATTTCTTGGAAAACGGCTCACTTCTGCAAGCAGGAGCAGTTGAATTTTTCATGAAGAGGCCATTGGATCGTTATGAAACAAACGATATCAAAGCAAAAGAGGAACCGGGGGGGCCGGTTCCTCTGTCTTGCCTGAGGGAAACAATTGCGGCCGATTACCGGGCTTGAAGATAAAGGGCGGCACTGTCGAATCTCTTGCTGCAATTGAAACGAAGTCCTTTTTCCATCAAGTCGCGGCCGGAGAGCGTCTGGCCGTTTTCCGCACAGGCAGCCTTGTCGGGAGAGTCGATGTTGACTTCTTCCAGCACGTAATTGGCATCCGGATTCAACCCCTGGAGTTTGACGGTCAATCCGTCCTGGTCGTCATTGGTCTGATAGAAGAAGACGACTGCCTTATCCCGTTTTTCCGGGCTGACGTACATCAGGGATGCCCGGTTGGTTTCGTAGGGGGAGACAAGGCGGTACAGGTCGCCGAACTGGACGACGGGACGCAACTTATCCTTGTAGGCGGCGACGGCTCTCTTGGTGATCTTCTTTTCTTCGTCCGACATTTTGGTCGGATCGGCGTCCATGCCGAGCGTTCCGCTCATGGCGACGTCAAAAGCGAATTTAAAGGGCTGGTTCCCCCAGTGGGTGACATGGGCTCCAACGGCTTTGGCAGGGAAGATATGGGAATATCCCCATTGGATGCGGACGCGGTTCAGGGGACCGGTGTTGTCGCTGGCCCAGAATTCGTGGAAGAATTTCAACGCGCCGTAGTCGGAGCGGGCTCCCCCGGCGGAGCAAAGCATCATCTGCAGGCGGGGATTGGCTTTGACCGTTTCCTGGAAGACGCGATAGAGCCCCAGGGTGTAATTGATCCAGAGGTGTTGCTGGTTTTTGCCGAGGTATTTGGAATAGGGATTGTGGAACGGGCTATTGCAGTCCCATTTGACAAAAGAAATGCCGGGATTGTCCTTGATGATCTTGTTGAAGGAAGAGATGCAGAACTGTTGAACTTCCGGATTGCTTAGATCAAGGACGTATTGGCCTCGCTGGAGGTGTTTCGGACGGTCGGGCTCGCACAGCAGCCAGTCGGGGTGCGATTTGACGAGACGGGCCTCGGGATTGGCCATCTCCATCTCGACCCACAGACCGAAATCGATACCGGCCTTGCCCGCTTCGTTGATCAGGACGGACATGCCCTTCGGATGCATGATGGGGGTCGGTTCCCATTCGCCGAGCACACGGGCCTTGTTCGGAAGGCCGAACCAGCCGTCGTCCAGCAAGAAAAGTTCGAATCCCAGATCGTGGGCGGGCTTGAAGAACGGCACGATCGTTTTGTCGCTCGTGTTCATGCCGGTTGCTTCCCAGTTGTTGAAGATCGTGCGCAGGGGTGTGTGCCCGTCCCGGAGGCCATGGGCAAGAGCCCAGCGGTGGAGGCGGCGGCTGGCTTCTCCTTTGCCTTTGTCGCTGAAAGTGTAGATGAGCCGCGGAGTTGTGAACTTCCTGCCGGGTGCCAGCGTATAGGCGGATGCCCAGGGATTCATGCCGGCCGTGACGACCAGCTTGTTGTCCGTAGTTAATTCGAACTGGAGCTTGTAGTTGCCCGACCATGCCAGACTGGCGGCCAGAACCTTGCCGCTGGTTTCCGTAGCTTCACCATCCATGGCGAGCATGAAGTGCTGCTGCCGTTCGTTGGAACTGGTTATACCCCATTTGTTCTCAATGACTTTGGACCCGGGTGTCAGCCGTGTTTCGTACACGGAGAACTCGTTGGCCCATCCGCCGGCAAAATGTGTCAGACGGAAATCCCCGGAACGGAACGTCATGGCAGCGGATGCAAAATTCGTCAGCGTCACGTTGTCGGGTTCCCGATGGCTGATTTCCGTCCATTGCTCGACGACATTGAGCTTCTTGTGGCTCTTGTAATTGAGGTTAACGTAAAATTCGTAGTTGGGGTCTTTGAGCGTGACCGTAGTCAATGTCGTGTTGGCATCGAGTTGCCGGGTGTCGGATTTCTGGAACTTGAGAGCTGTGGACATGTGGCCGTCCGCATGGATGGCATGCAGGGCGGGTTCCCCCCAGAATTGGAAGTCATTTGTGCTATTGATCGTAGGATAAGCGGGGTTTTTGGATGCTCCATGCCGGAACATGCCTGCCGTATCCGTTTCCGAGCCGATATATTGCTGGAAAACGTTGTTGTCCTTGTCAACCAGCAGGGCAATGCCGATATCGTCGGTACCGGCCTGGATGACGGTGGCGTCAGGTATGGCGACGGGTTTGCCGGATTCCATCGCAATAACGGCATCCGCCCAGTCGGCATGGTCGTAATTTTTACCATCGGGACCGGCCAGGGCTTCGAGTACCAGCTTGTTGACTCCTTTGAGGGATACGTCGATTTTGTGGGGTTCTTCACCTGCTTTGACGACGCCGGAATCAAAGAGCACTTTGCCGTCTCCCGTGACGCGGAAGGTTACGGTACCCGGACCTCCGGCGTTGTCATCGACACCGGCAAGCGCCGTAAAGCGTTCTCCCCTGCCGCCCAGGTCAATGATCATTTTGCTGTCGGCATGGGTACCTACTCCTTTGTATTCCTTGCCCTTCAGACTGATGGGTTTGCCGGAGGAGGACCTGTCGGCGCGGACGGAACCGAATCCGGCCGTCATCATGTTGAGATTTAATGAAGAGAGAGGAACGTTCTCTCCGGCTTCCGCGGAAATGCTTGTAAGGCTAAAAGTAAGAAGGAACAGGAGGAAAGGTGTTTTTTTCATGGATAGGATGGGAGGTGACGGATCTTCCGCCTCTTTCCATATACGGGCATGAGGGAGGGAATCTTTCAGGAGAGGCAGGGAGGAGGATTCTCCGGAGAACAATCGGCTGCATCCATGGAAAGGATGTTTTCGATGCCGCATCGGACCATGCTCTCGACAGCTTCCAGTGTGTAGAAGGCCATGTGCTGGGTCATGACGGTGTTCGGAAACTGGCGGATGTAGGCCATGTCGCGGTTGCTGATGATGTCGCTGCGGCGGTCCTGGTGGAAAATGCTTTCCTCATTTTCGAAAACATCTACGCCCAGGGCTCCGATCTTTTGGGATTCGATGCCTTCAATCAGGGCATTGACCTCAATCAGGGAACCGCGGGCCGTATTGATGAGAATGACTCCGTCTTTCATCCGGGCAAGAGTGTCGCGGTTGATGAGGTGGCGAGTGCTTTCCGTCAAACTCACGTGCAGGGTAATGATATCGCTTAGGCGGAACAGGTCGTCGAGAGGGACGTATTCCGCCAGCCCTGACAAAGATGGATTTTCGTGGCGCGAACTGGCCAGGATTCGGCAGCCGAATCCGCTCAGGCTGTGAATGACTGCCGTCCCGACGGAACCGGTGCCAATGACGCCGACCGTCAAATGCCTCATTTCGCGGCCTTGGAGCCCTGTGAGTGAATAGTCGTTGACGTTGCCGCGGAACAGAGCTTGCTTATACTTACGCAGGCAGTTGAGCATCAGCATAATGGTGAAATCGGCAATGCCGTGGATCGAATACTCGGCATGGCTGATCTGGATCCCGAATTCTTCGGCGGCCCGGATATCGATATGATTGACTCCGACCGTACGAGAAGAAACGTAACGGATGTTCATCTTCCGGAGTTCTTGTAGCAGGGAGCGGTTCAGCCGGCTTTGTCCGAGTGTCGTGACCCCCTCGCATCCTTCCGCCAGAGCCAGAGTGGAAGGGGAGAGTGGACAAGGGTGGAGATGCAGAGTCAGCCCCTCCCGGTTCCCGTATCGGGCGAAGAAGGGTCTCTCGTCATCCCGGACTTCAAAAGCGGCTATGTTCATAGGTATGATTGAGAGGAAATATAACAGAAATGCCTGGGCCATCAATAAACATCTCCCCGGTTTCGGGAAGGGTTTCTCCAAAAACGCTTTGGCAATTTTCCGGATCAAGCCATTCTTGAAAAGGGAACAGCTCCTCCTTCAGGCGGACCATGCCGAAGATATTCGTCTGTAGTTTGTCAGTGCTGTAACAGATACGGTATCGTTGTGGTCTACACAATATGAATATGTCTTGCCATCACTCAAAGCCGCAGGAGGATGCTCCGGGCGGTTGCGCCAGGGATCCTGTGTGTGGTATGGATGTTTCCCCGGATTCTCCCTTGAAAACATCTTTCAAGGGAAGGGAATACCATTTCTGCAGCAGGCATTGTCTGGAGAAATTCGAAGCAAATCCCGAACAATATATCGGTGATTCCCAGCCGGTTTCCACGGTTCCCGTACCGGAAGGGACTTTTTATACCTGCCCGATGCATCCCGAGGTGCGTCTGGACCATCCCGGTTCCTGTCCTAAATGCGGCATGGCATTGGAACCGGAGATTCCTTCAGCCGGAGAACAGGAGGAAAACCCGGAGCTGGCGGATTTTAAGCGGAGGTTCTATGGTTCCCTGCCGTTTACCGTCGTATTATCCGTACTGGCGATGGGAGGGCATGTGACCGATTTGATGAGACCTTCGGTTCAGAATTGGGTGGAATTGGCTTTGGCCGTTCCCGTGGTTTTGTGGGCCGGATGGCCGTTGCTGGTTCGTGGGTGGGATTCCGTCCGGACGGGCAACCCCAACATGTGGACGTTAATCGGCCTTGGAACGGTGGTTTCTTTCCTGTACAGCGTGGCGGCTACGGTAGCGCCGGGCTGGTTTCCGGTTACCTTTATGTCCCATGGCACCATTCCGGTGTATTTCGAGGCCGCGGCCATTATCATGACATTGAGCCTTCTGGGGCAGATCCTTGAAAATATGGCCCGTGCGCGGACGGCGGAAGCCATCCGTTCCCTGATCAATCTGGCTCCGGTTTCGGCCCGGGTTGTCTTGCCTGACGGGACTGAAAAGGATATTCCTCTCGGCGGGGTGCATCCGGGAGATATTCTGCGGGTGCGCCCGGGAGAAAAAGTACCTGTGGACGGGACTCTGCGGGACGGGGAGAGCGATGTGGACGAGTCCATGCTGACGGGAGAGCCGATACCGGTGCCGAGAAGGCCCGGAGACCGTTTGATTGGGGCGACTCTCAATACGACCGGCACCTTCACAATGACGGCGGAGGCCGTCGGGAGCGACACGGTGCTGTCGAGGATCGTCGGCCAGGTTGCCCAGGCGCAACGCTCCAAAGCTCCCATGCAGAGGATCGCGGACCGGGTAGCCCGGTATTTTGTCCTGGCTGTCGTGATCATTGCCGTCTTGACGTTTTTAAGCTGGGGGATCTGGGGTGCGTATCCGAGTTGGGGACACGGGTTTGTCAATGCCGTGGCCGTGTTGATAGTAGCGTGTCCGTGTGCATTGGGACTGGCAACGCCCATGTCGATGATGGTGGCATCGGGCAAGGCCGCTTCGCTCGGCATCCTGTTCCGTGATGCCGCGGCTTTGGAGGCGCTTCGCAAGGTGAACATGCTGGTCGTTGATAAGACAGGCACGCTGACG
The DNA here is from genome assembly GCF_029854675.1 of Akkermansia sp. N21169. Taxonomy (NCBI): domain Bacteria; kingdom Pseudomonadati; phylum Verrucomicrobiota; class Verrucomicrobiia; order Verrucomicrobiales; family Akkermansiaceae; genus Akkermansia; species Akkermansia sp. N21169. The sequence goes on from NZ_JARWNC010000040.1 coordinate 9,679, forward strand.
GAGGGGCGCCCCGGTATGAGCGGTATGAATGTGTTGCAGAAGGATGGAGAAGATGCCTTGCTGGCTTTGTGCGCTTCTCTGGAAAGGAACAGTGAACACCCGATTGCCAGGGCTTTCGTCCGCGAGGCCGAACACAGGAAGTTGGCGTTTTCTCCGGTGGAGGGCTTTATGTCCCATCCCGGAGGCGGAGTATCCGGCCGTGTGGAGGGTCGCGATGTTCTCTTGGGTTCTGCCGAGATGCTTCAAGACAGCAAGGTCGATGTCCTTCCTCTGGCGTCATGGACGGAACAGGAGAGGGGCAGGGGAGAAGTTGTCCTTTTTGCCGCTGTTGACGGCAAGCTTGCCGGGGCGTTCTCCCTGTCCGACAAATTGAGGGAATCCACGAAAGATGCCTTGGCCGCCTTGAAACAACGCGGCATCCATATTGTCATGGCTTCCGGCGATGCTCCGGCTACCGCCGGGTTCATTGCCCATGAGCTGGGAATTGTCGAATACCATGGCGGCATGACTCCCGCCGGCAAGCAGAAACTTGTGCAATCTCTCAAGGCAAAAGGCTACGTGGTCGCCATGGCGGGAGACGGCGTCAATGATGCCCCGGCTCTGGCGGAAGCCGACGTCGGCATTGCCATGGGAACCGGAGCCGACGTGGCGATGCAAAGTTGTGCCGTAACTTTGGTCAAAGGCAATTTGAAGGTCGTCTCCACGGCGTTCGACCTTTCGGCGGCTACCGTCGGAAACATGAAATCCAATCTGGCGTTTGCGTTCGTGTACAACGGATTGGGGATTCCGATCGCGGCGGGCGCGCTCTATCCCGTCTGGGGGATTCTGATGTCGCCGGTCATTGCTGCCGCGGCCATGTGCCTCAGCTCCGTATCGGTCATCCTGAATGCTTTGCGTCTGCGCAGGTTTCATCCGGAAAACCGGGAAGCCTAGGGATTACAAGGGGCAGAATTTGGTAAAATTGGCGCGGGATTCCTCCAGGGGAATGGGCTTTTTATCCGGCCCGAGTGCGACGTATACCAATTCTGCCTCAGTGATTTTGGCAATGTTGTTCCAGCGTTTTGTCAGGCGTTCGGCAAAAACTTCTACTTTGACGGTGATGGAGGTACGTCCGATCTTGACAATTTCGGTATAGAACGAGACGACGTCTCCGACCATGACGGGAGCTTCGAAGGTCAGGCTGCTGATGGCGCGGGTGACGATGAACCGGCTGAGAGCGTAGCGCATGGCCGTATTGGCTCCGGCCAGGTCGACCTGGCTCATAATCCAGCCGCCGAACACATCGCCGTTCTGGTTGGTGTCCGATGGCATGGTCTCGACGCGAAGGGCCGGAATGCGGTCTTTGGGAAGTTCGATATCTTCGTGCATGGAATGAATGGGGGTATCCGGGTGAGGAGACGGATGGGAGCTTCCGCGTCCATGGGTCTCTCCCATCCGCTCCCCCTTGTCAAGGAGATACTCCCGTCATTCCTCAATGAGGATACGGAAGCCGACGTTGAAGACTTTCTGGTATCCTCTGTATGGGAGCCGGAAACTGGAGGTTGCTTTAAATGGACGGTCATACCAGGAACCGCCGCGCACGACGCGCATGGCGGTCTCGTCTGCTGTATCGTTACGTCCGTCGTTATGGTTGTATGGATAGGGTTTGTACTGGGAGCGTGTCCATTCCCAGACATTGCCGTGCATATCGTAGATATCCCATGAATTGGGACGGTAACGGCCTGTATCCTCCGAGACAAATCCTCCGTCGTCAATGGTTGTATTGCGCGGAATCCAGTCATCGTAGCGATTCGGATTGTCCAGAATCCGGGTGCTTTCGTAGAATTTGTGTGCTGTACAGGCTGCGAATTCCTGAAGGCGTTTATCTCCGAGATTAGCATATTTACCGAAGTCTGCCCCCAGATCTCCGAAGGAATAAGCCATTCCACTCCCGGCACGGCATGCCCATTCCCACTGAGCTTCCGTGGGCAGAGAAACTTTCAAACCAGTTTTTTCCGACAACCATTTGCAAAATGCGGAGGCTTCCTGCCAAGAGACACGAACGACCGGTTGCTTCGGTTTGTTCAGGGGATATCCCAGTCTGCCGAACTGGTAACCGTGACGGTGTTCCGTTCGGCTGTCGTGATCTCTGCAGAAGGCGGCGAATTGTTCATTGGTGACTTCGAATTGGCCGATCCAAAACGGTTTGTGAATGGTTTGGACACTCATGGGCATTTCATCCGGCTGCCGAGAGCTACCCATGACGAAGCTCCCCCCCGGAACTTTGACAAGGTGCATTTCGATTCCGTCGGCAATATCGATGCTTTTCCTGATGTGTCCCAAGGCGATTTGGTGTTGGGCATTGTACCCGGAACCTGTTTTGTAGTAGGGCCAGCCTGGAAGGGAGGGAACGGTTGTATCTGGGAGGGCTTGCGGTTTTGGAAGTTCCGGGGTGATGTTCACCGGGCGTTCCGGGAGCCATTCCAGATCCGGAAGCCTAACTTGGAAAAGCGGAGCATATCGCGCTTTCAAGTTACACGCCTGCTTGGCCCTGTCGAAGCAAGGGATATCGGACCTCCTTCCATGGAAGGGAGCGTTCAAGTCGATCCAGCATGCCAGTTTGCGGCGTTCTTCATCGTTCAATTGAACGTTATGGTGGTTTTTGTCGAGAATTTGGAAGAGCTCCGTTTGGCTGGCATGGACATCCATGGGGGTGAGCATGTGCATGTCGCTTTCAATTCCCGGACGACGGACATACCGTTGGAGCTGGTAGTAGGATTCCGTAAATTTGCCGGAATAAGCGTGGTCTCCTCTTCCGGAAATACCGGAACTCCAGTCCGTTAACATTTTATCTCCTTTGAAATAAGGGAGTTGGGGGCGCTCTGCGTTATGGCAGGAGATACATTTTTTATCCAAAATAGGTTGGATTTCATGTATGAAGCTGAACCCCCGTTCCTTGCCGTAAAACGGTTGGATGGGCTGAGGTGCCTTGAATGCAGAAATAGTCTGTCTGGCTTTGACGACGGCGTCGCGTTCTTCATGGCAGCCGATGCAGGAGACATTCTCGCCTGGCATGGCAGTGAACCAGCTTCTCATGATCTGAAGGGCTCTGCCGTTTTCATCCAGGGGCTGGACGAATATAGGTTCATTGGCAGGCACGGTGAACATGGCCGAACCATCCGGTTCGACATCGACCTCTCCCAGGATACGTTTGATATCCCACGGACCATCCAGCCCAATGGTACCTAGCAGGCCTCCCTGGCTCCAAGGAGAAAAACTGTAGGAGCCGATTCTGAGTTTTTTGACTGTTCCTCTCGGGATTCCTTTTAATCCATTGCCAAAGTAAACATCCTGCAGGAAGACTGAAGCTGTTTGGGACTCTGGGTTGACACGCGATGGGATAATAGGGGGAGCTGGGCGGCGTTCAATGACGACGGGTTCCAGAATGGCGGTATCTTCCTGTTGGGCAATAAGAGTCATATTGTTGAATACATCCACGAGATAGATACCCCACAACGCATGAGGAGAACGTTTCATGGATACAAGGAAATACTTGTCGCTGAGCGGATAAGGATGTAAGAATTGAGGCCATTTACCGTCGGGGAATCTATCTCGTACTTCGGGTTTGACCTTTTTACCACGGAAGGGGATTTCCGCAATGACGCCTTCGGCTTCATGGCGGCTGACCGATGGATCCAAGACGATCATTTGTCCTCCCCGTGAGACGCTATGATGCCCTCCCGCGATACCGACTAATTTACCCGATTTCCCAGGTATGGGCCGGGCTCCAAACAAGGCCGTAGGAAAGTAAGAGTTAGAACCGTAGAAGGCGAGCTGGCTTGTCCCATCAGGGTTCATCGTGAATAGTATGCGGCTATTCGAGTGGGGAAGATCCGCATATTCCCACCGTTGGTAGAGAATCATCCCGTTGTCCATGACGACGGGGTTCCAGTTGCTGTCTTGGTCAAATGTGAGTTGCCTGGACTTTTTCGTTTCTGGATTGTAGGAGAACAGTCCGCACATTTTGTTCATTCCATTGGTACAGGGAAGGCCCAGAAAGGTGGCCGTGGAACAGAAAATATAAGAACCATCGGGCGAGTAACAACCATCGAAACTATCAAAGTCCTTGTATTCGGGCGGCGTGAGCTGAGTGACTGTCTCGTCATTGAAATTCAACTCGAAGAGGTGCCATCTGTTTTCCGTTCCAATGGATGAAAACATGACTTTCTCGCCGGACCAGTGCGGCTCCGGATCCGAGATGATCATGCCTGGAGCGGGCTTGTAGGCATTTTGTTCTCGTATTTCCCTGTTGCCGATTTCAAAGAACACGAATTCGTTGTCCCAACCCTTGGCAGGATTACCGATTTCGGAGTTGTTTTGGAAGTTGGAGGGTGCTAGACCAAGACCGCCTCTGGTACGTTGGCGGGCACTTCCCGGAAAGTGGCGCTTGATAGCGAGGACTTTTTTCCATCGAATCAGCGGATTGGACAACAAGGCGTTGTCGACCGACTTCAACAACTCGGCGGCACGGGCTATAGCACCATCATTGTTATCGGGGGGTGACATGTCCTGGAGCTGAGTGCGCAGTTGCTCCAATTCTTTCATTTGCGCCGCTAGTTCGGGCGGTAGGGTGTAGGTATCCGGATGGGGGCTTTGATCCTTCAGGGCGAGGAGGCAGGCCTGTGAATCAAAGTCGTTCAACCGTTGCAGGATATCATCTTTTACAAGGACTGCTTCGGTTGAATGAATGGATCCGAAAACGAACAGAATGCATAATTTTTGGAAAATGCGGTTATGTCGAAGAAGTAAATGTGAAGACATGATGTATAGGAATGGAATAGGATGTGTTCTTATTTGACTGCGCGGCCGGCGGTTGGGGGGGCGGAGAGCGAGATCGTTTCTCCCGGCCGGGTATTCATGATGAGGATGCCGTTGTCTTCCCGGAAGGGTTTGCCGTGTGTATCGGGCGTTTTCCCGGGGAAGGGATTTTCCAGACGGAGTTTTCCGCCCTGCTCGGAGTAGATGGAAACATGACCCACCTCTCCCTGGCGGCGCTCGGCGGAGACGAGGAAGGCTCCGTTGGCGCGCAGGGTGCCGAAGCGGACATCTTTCCAGTCAGCGGGGATGGCGGGAAAGACGCGTATGGTACCGGAGTGGCTCTGGAGCAGCATTTCCTGAACGCCCGCGGCAAAAGCGAAGTTGCCTTCCAACGTGAAAGGACGGTACGTGAAGCCGGATTTGCCGCTGCCCGTCTGGTCGCCGTTGGCATGGAAGGTATTCCGCAGGCAGAAACATTGTGCAAAATCGCGGAGGGCGCGTGCGGCTCCTTCTCCGTCGCGTGCGCGGGCCTTCATATTGCCGAGCCAGCTGTAGGAGTAGCCGCACCAGGCACCCGGGCCATATTGGTCGAGTCCGGCAATCGTGCTGCGGATGATTTGCCGCTCCTGCTCTCCCCGGTCCCAATCCAGCAAGCCCAGAGGGTGGATGGCCATGGCGTGCGAAAAATGGCGGTGAGAACCACGGTAGGGTTCTCCGGGGGCGAAAGCGAGAGCCTGCCCGTCGTCGACGGCAAACGAGGGCAGCTGCCCTTCCAGTTTTTTCCAGTGTGCCGCATCGTTGTTCAACCCCAGTTCTGTCGCGAGTTCGGCGCTGGCTTTGAAGGCAAACCGCATCAGGGCAAGGTCGTAGTTCGTCGTGTCGCGGAACCAGGCATTGATGCTGTTGTCATGGATTTCCGGGCTGGAGCTCAGAGGGAGCTTGCGTACGCCGTTCTCGACCGTGGAAAATTGTTCGAGGAATGTCGCCACGTCTTTCAGATAAGGGTAGGCGCGCTCCTTCAGAAACTTCTTGTCGCGCGAATACTGCCAGTGCTTGTAGAAATGCTGGGCGAGCCACGCCGAAACCGTAGGGGAACAGGAATACTGGACCCACCCTCCCATGGGGACGCCGGTCAGCGTACAGACGCCCGGCGCGTTCAGACCGTCCTTTTCGAAATAGCGTTTCGTGTATTGCTTGTGCGTTTGCCTCTGGTTCCAGAGCGTATTCAGGTAGCCGAGCCCTTCGTCCAGATAGTTGCCCGTATAGCAAGGCCAATAGCTGAGCTGGGTATTGAGGTCGTGGTGGTAGTCTCCCTTCCACGGGGGGAGCTTGCCGTTGTCGGCAGTCCAGACGGCCTGGAGGGAGATCGGGTAGGAGTTGCTGCGGGTTGTCGATCCGAGCTTGTAGATTTCGTTGTAGTACTGTTTTTCCAGAACGGGATCGGGAAGGGAAACCGAGGATTTTTTCCAGAACGTGTTCCACCAGGCCTTGTGGGTGGCGTACAGCTGACTGCCGGGTTCCGCCATGGCTTGGCGGCAGAGATTCGAGGCCTGGTCCTTGCTCAAGGACGAGGTGACGGCCCAGACTCCCGTCAGGCGTTTGCCCTCGCGCTTCCACCGGATGGAAACGTCATAGGAAAAATCCCCCCAACCCTGCTGGTGGTAGTCCGCGGTGTTGCCCGTGACGGCAACCCGGCCCTGCTTGTATCCGAGGCGGTCGAGGTCGGCCCCGGCGTGGGAATTGTCATGGGAGGCGGATTCTCCCTTGCGGTAGGCGGGGGGGACGAGTCGCGGAACAAAATCCTCCGGGACGTTGTCGAACGCGAACCAGCCCACCGGGCGCGTGGCGTGGACGAAGCTTTGCATGGAAGTTCCGTTTTCCCAGGTCACTTCACAAACGGCGTCTTTCAGATAAAGGTGCGATTGTTTGACCTTGCCCAGCGAGGAGATGTCGAATTCGAGGGCGGCCCCGGGGATTTTCGAGGGGCCGGGAAGAGCATTGTAGGGAGCGTCCAATTTCTGTTGGACAATGCCGTAGTCATTGTTCAGGACATGTTCCCTGACCCAGGAAAACCGGAAGATATCGCTCTCGACGAACTCCGTGGGCCTCAGATCCCAAAGATCGGTACGGTCCAGTGCGAAACGCAGGCAATTGCCTTTCTGCCAGATGATGGCCCCGACCGTGGCATTGCCAAGCGGCATGCCCTCATCCCAGGAAGAGGCCAGATCCGGAAATTGAAGGTCGTGGACGGATTCCGTGGTAGGGAGCATTTCTCCGGCAGACAGAGGAATCATGCTTCCGGCGAACAGGCCCAGGACGGCGAGAGATGGGGGAATCTTCATAGAAGGGATATACGTCGGCCGAACGGCCGGTATTTCAGACGGCTTTTCATCCCCTCCCGGTTTCATGGATGAGGGAGAATATGCCTCATCGATTGACAATCAATCCGGGGAGATCAAAAGAAGGGGTGGGGGAATCCGGAGGACGCGCATTTTTATCGCTTTTTTAACGTATTTTCTCTCTGCCTCAAGCTAATGCGAACACTCGTTTGGAGCGGATATCCGGACAATCCGGGAGGCAGCCGTCCGGGGAAGCGATCGTATGACGTAGCGTCAGGCGTACGGTAGACGGACCGGGAGTCGGGTGGATCGGATCGCTCCGGAGGGAGGTGAATCGTTTCCAATTGATATTGAGTTATTTTTGCGTTTCTATGGCATTTACGCAGAATGACTGCCCGGTATGTATCTAACGATATGTAACGTTTTTCTTACTGAAATTGTTGAAGATAGAGTATTTTCTTGATTCTAGATAATTTTTCTTTTAACGTAAACCCACAACTTTTCCCCAAGGGAATGATTTCATGAGGCGCAATAAGATTACTCTTCGCGATGTAGCAAAAGCTGCAAATGTTTCACAGATGACCGTGTCCAGAGCCATTCGAGGGCTGCCTGGAGTCAGTGAGCAATTGCAGCGTGACATTACCAATCTGGCTTTATCCATGGGCTACGTTCCCAACCGGAGCACCCAGGAGACGGGTCACAAAGGGCCGACCATGACGGTGGGTGTGATCCTTCCTTATTTGGGCAATACCATCTTTGCCGAAATTCTGGAAAACATTGAGACAGTCCTCTCTTCCTACGGGTACCGCATCTTCCTGTGTTGCTCCTACAATAATCTCATCAAGGAATTCCACGATATCTCCGCCTTGCTCGAAAGGCAGGTGGACGGCATCATCTGGTCCCCCCTGCATTTGAAGGACAGCCTTCCGGCGGCAAAAGCCATCAGGAAGCACCATTGTCCCCTGGTGTTTGTCGACAGGAAAATCCCCAATTGGAAAGCCGATGTCGTCATGGTGGATGACTTCGGTAGCGCCTTGAAGTTGACGCAGCACTTCCTCGACCAGGGACACAGGAAAATCGCCTATGTCGGATCCGCCCTGGATTCCTACGCCGAGAGGGAGAGGCGAAACGGCTTCCTGACTGGAATGAAGGAAGGCGGCTTGCCTGTCCGTGATGAATGGGTGATGAGGGGAGGATCCGATATCGCGGCCGGGAAAAGGGCCGCCGACCAGATCCTTGCCTGCGAGGAAAGGCCGGAGGCGGTCCTTTGCTTCAATGATTCCCTCTCGATCGGCGTTGAAATGGGACTGCTCGGACACGGGATCGAAATCCCGGGGCAAATAGCTTTGGCCGGGATCTCCGGTACCTTGGAAATGGAAATTGCGAGAGTTCCCATTACCGGCGTCTTCCAGGATGCCGTTGCTCTCGGCAAAACCGCGGCTGAATTCCTGCTCAAACGCATGATCAATCCCAAAGTCCAGTTCGTTCCCGAAGAACGGGTGTTGACAACCCGTCTCATTTCCAGGGAATCGTCCCAGTGCTGACCCGCTCCATTCCTTCTATTCCCCTTCACACTTCCTGCAAGCTTTTGATATCGGTACGGGGAGGTTTCCCGAACATGCGCTTGTATTCCCGGTTGAATTGGGTCGGGCTCTCATAGCCTACCTGGAAAGCGGCGTTTCCCGCGTCCAGGTTTTCCTGGAGCATCAGCCGTCTGGCTTCGTTAAGCCTGATGCGCTTCTGGAACTGGAGCGGACTGATGGCTGTCAATGCGCGAAAGTGCTGGTGGAATCCCGAGGGGCTCATACCCGCGTGTTTTGCCAGCTCCTTGATATGGAGAGGCTGGTCGAAATGTTCCTTCATCCAGTCGATGGCGCGCGCGATCTGGCTGCTGCGGCTTTCCGCCACGACAATTTGCCTCAACCTGGCTCCCTGTTCTTCATCCATCAGCAGCCGGTAATAGATTTCCCGCTGAATCAAATTCCGGAAGATGGGAATTTCCTCGGGCGTTTCCAGAAGGCTCACAAGCCGTTCTACCGCATTGAGCAATGGCGGGGTCAGCTTGCTGACGCCGATTCCCCGGCCAGTCGGGCCGGAACGGGGGGAAGGTAGTCTGTCGTGGTGCATGAGTTTGGAGATCTCCTTGACATCGAGTTCCAGCGTCAATCCCAGATAGGGCTTCTCCGGGCTTGCCTCGGTAACGTAGGAAACCAGGGGAAGTTCCACGGAAGAAACGACGAAGCTGCGTTCATCGTAGACATAAGCTTCTTCCCCCAGCAGGATACGCTTGACCCCTTGTGCGATGAGGCAAAGATGCGGGGAGAACATATAGCAGCTCGGCTCCGTAGGGGATTCCCTGCGGTGAAGCGCCAGCCCGGGGATGGCCGTCGTAACTTGATGCTCCCCTCTCGTCCATTTTTCAATCATGGTAGCGAGCCGGAGCGGTTTGCCTGAGGGCCGTTCCTGTTCCGTACCGGACGATGAACCGGTTGTCTCCCTTTCCTGTTTCATCATGGACGGATTCTATGCAAAGGACGGAAGAAGGCAAACACGTTTACCTTCGTTTTGGAGGATTGTGCAAGAATGCGAAAGGATCGGGCTAACTGTTTCCGGGAATCCCTGATATATTGCCATCATCCGGTTAAAAGAACCGGAATAGCCAAAATCCAAAAAGAAACCATGAACATGAAATCCATCATCGCCCGGGGTTCCCAAACCATCGGTTCGACAGTGCTGGGGGCTCTCGTCCTGTCAAGCGGCATAGCCTGCCCGGCGGACAAGCCGGAAGACGCGGACAATTTCTACAAGAGCCCCAAAATCTCCCCGCAGAAAGTGGCGTTCAACAACCAGTATGAAATGAAGGTTGCGGGCAACCTCTTCCTGCCCGACCGGATGGACGGGAGCGCCAAATACCCCGCGATCATCGTCGGGCACCCCATGGGGGCGGTCAAGGAACAGAACGCGAATCTGTACGCCGCGAAAATGGCCGAGCGCGGATTCGTAACGCTGGCGCTTGATCTCCCTTTCTGGGGCGAAAGCGGCGGGAAACCGCGGAATGCCGTATCTCCGGATATGTATGCCGAAGCATTCAGCGCTGCTGCGGATTTCCTGGGCTCCCGCCCGTTTGTCGACCGGAACCGGATCGGCGTCATCGGAATATGCGGAAACGGAAGCTTCGCCGTCAGTGCCGCCAAAATTGATCCGAGATTGAGAGCCGTTGCCACGGTCAGCATGTATGATATGGGGGCGGCCAACCGCAACGGCCTAGGAAAATCCCTGACGCTTGAACAAAGAAAGAAAATCCTTTCCGACGCAGCGGAACAACGCTACGTCGAGTTCACGGGAGGCGAGACGAAGTACACCGGTGGAACCGTGCATGAAATCCATGAGAACTCCAGCCCCGTCGAACGCGAATTCTATGATTTCTACCGTACGCCGAGAGGTGCGTTCACGCCGGAAGGCCAGTCGCCCGGGCTGACAACCCATCCGACGCTGACCAGCAACGTGAAATTTATGAATTTTTATCCCTTTGAGGATATTGAGACGATTTCTCCGCGTGCCCTGCTTTTCATCGCGGGAGAAGAGGCGCATTCCAGGGAGTTCAGCGAAGATGCCTACAAGCGTGCCGCCGAACCCAAGGAACTTTACCGGGTTCCCAAGGCAGGGCATGTCGACCTCTATGACCGGGTGAATCTGATTCCGTTCGACAAATTGACGGAATTCTTCACGGAGAACCTGAGGGAATCCTCCGGAGCCGGGGAACTTCGGTCCGACGATGAAATCGGAGGATGACGCCATCCGTAAAATCCGTGCGAAATCACCGGGAGAACGCTCCCAGAAAACGAGCCGGGCATGGAGGGATGCATGGATCCCTGCCATGCCCGGTATCGTGCTTCATGGGAACTTGATCGTTCGATTATTCAAGTCGTTCGGCATGGTCTCCGGTTCTTTCGGGAGTCCATCGAAGGCCGGTTCCCTCAAAAACGAAGCGGAAAATAGGGGCTTCCGTGACGCAAGCCGGAGGGAACTCCTCAAGGGCGGTATTTCCAGATAGGGGGGGAATTCCGGTATTTGCAAAACACTGTGCAGATCTGCTGATAATCGGTATTATTTGCGGACGGTGACTATCAGGGTATACCGGTTGCGGGAACTGTTCGAATTGGCGTTTTGACGGCATGGCCGCACGTCCCGTAAGAGGCTTGATTTCTAGGTTCCGCTTGATCCGGAGGAAAAATTCGAGCAGTCCGCGTTCCAGATCGGGAAGTCCGGTCGCGTCGGGTTATGATTCCGCATTTGTTTGTTTCTGCCGTTCCAAACATTCAATCTCGGATCTTTTCTTTTTCCCCTTAAGAGACATGCGGATTTAGCATCCGTCATCAAGTGTTTTCTTTTTTCTTTTGCAAAAAGAATATAAAAAATTTGACACACAAGAAGCCGAAGGAATCGGCATTGTATAATTGATTTCTTATCACGATGGCTTCGAATGCGTTGTGCAAAAAACAAGTGGATGCTAAATCCGCTATTTTGCAACTATGACCGATTGTATTGGAGTGGAGAATGTACACCAGATACCGGACATTTTCCCACATAGCGACTGTCCGAACTCTCTTTTGGAATCTTCTTGCGGGATTCTGTCCGACTTCTCGAATCTTGCGCAATCGTTTGATTTTCAACTTGATAAAATGCGTCGTAAAACTTTTGTTTCCAACGGCGCGCGCGGACATGGCCGTGCGACTTCTTCCATGCGATTTCCTTCTTCCCGGCGTCCGGGAAGTCGTCGTTCCGTTTTCGGAACCCTTATCCTCTCCCCTGCTTTTTAATCTTCCTTCAACCATTTTTAATCGACCAACGTTATGAAACTCCACCTCCCCCCCACGCTTCGCAAGGCTCTTCTTGCTACATTCGTCTCCGCCACTGCCTTTGTGGTGTCGACTTCCGCCGCCTCCGCGTCCACCGCTTCCGTGACGCCTCCCGGCGCGGATGTTTCCTACAATGTCCGCTCAGGCACGACCGCCACGATTACTACTGAAAATCTCGGAACAGTCGAAGGCGAAAAAACGCTTGATCCAGGCGACGGTACGACCGGGAAGGCCTACATGGCCGATGCAAACAACCATTTTAAGGGCGGCAGCGACGCCATGATCCGGAATACGGCCAACGGGAACGCCTGGATTCAGAACATTGAATCGGGCTGGAACGAATTCGTCGGCACTTATCTGGTCGACGGCGGTTCAATGACCCTCTCCAATGTTCAGGGAGGTAGTGACAACGCTGTCAACATTCGGATCGGTGTGAACTCGTCCCAGCAGAATAACGGAACGCTCGTCTTCCTCAACGGAACGTCTCTGACGGCCTCCGGGTTGACCATGCAGAGCAATACCGTCCTGACCTTGACGGGAAGCGGCGACTCCCTGTCCTTGTTCGGGAATGCCTCTATGTCCGGCAATTCCACAATCGGCGGAGATGGCATACTGACGTTGCAGGACGGTTCCTCATTGACGATGACCGGAGGTTCAAACTCTCTGGGGCATGTAGTTGTCGCGGCCGGAACCTCCGGTTCGTCTTTGACCGTGGCTGGCCTCAACAATTCCATAGCCGACTTGTCCGTTAAGGGTACGGCTAATATCACGCTGGGCGAAGGCATCGGCGCCGGCAATCTCTCGATCAAGGATTTGGGTGTTTCCTCGGAGGGGGGCCTTGCCCTTTCCGGCAAAAGCAGCATAAGTGTGACTCATGCCTCACTGGATGCTGCGATTTCTTCGACAGGAATTACCCTCAACATCAATTCTTTGGTGATCGGCAATACGGATGCCATCAAAGATGTATCCAAAATCAACCTGACATCCTCAAGTGGACTTTCTTCACTGATTTTGAATTCCTCTTTAAATACTTCATCCCCGCGTCTCGGACTGTCCAACGACATGATGGTGCTGAACCTGGGTGGATCGGCCCTTGCCGGCTATGCGGCCTCGGGCTTGTCCGATCTGTTCGATTCCACTTATTCCTGGGATGGAAAAACGATCGCTCTTGCTCCTACGGGCAATATTACCAAGGACCAGGTTCTTGGCTTGATTCATCAGATTGAGACCATGGGAGCGTCTCTGGACACGACGATGCCGTCGGTACTGGCCTCCATGGTCTACACGATGCCTTTCACCGGCAATAGCTACCTGACCAAGAATGACGGTGGCGGAACGGCCATGCTGATTAACGACCAGTCCGGATTTACGGGTACTTACAATATTGAAAAGGGCAGCCTTCTGTTCGTCGACCCCGGTTTTACTGACACGGTCAGGTCACTCGAACAGAGTGGCAAAATTGTTCTTGCCGACAATACGACCGCCACGTTCAACATTTCCGGCGGTAATACCCTCACTCAGAAAGGCGTTATCAGCGGTACGGGCAGTATCATCAAGCAAGGGGGCGGTATCCTGCGCGTCTTGACCACCGACAATCCATTCCAAACGACAGCGGGAGACATTACGATTGACGGCGGAACACTGAAGATTTTGACAAACGCCGGAGGTAATTCTTCCATATTAGGGGCGGCCGGGGCAACGGACAAGGTTGTGATCAACAATGGAGGGACGCTTGAAATTGGAGTAGAGGGAGGAAAACATCAGAATTTGATTAACAGGCAGGTAGTCCTCAACAGCGGTTCTACCCTGTACTATGTAGACGGAGCAAATGGGATAGAGAAGTCCCTCTGGTTCAAACAGGGGATTTCTGTCAATGGAGACGCTTCCTTCAAGATCGGTTCAGATAAAACGGTCCAAGTTAGCGAACTTTCCGGGAATGGGACTCTGAATATCAAAGCATTAAATAATTGGACCGGTCAAAGATGGTTCAATTTGAAAGGAGAGGGAGGTTTCGAGGGAATAATTAACGTTCAGGCACGCGCTTTTGACGCACAGACTTCGGGGTCTTATCCGATCGGACTTGTTATTCATTCGGAGAACGCTGCTGCATTGGCAACGGTAAATCTGGAAGGATATGGTGCGAATTCACAAGCCAGGCTTGTTCTGAAATCAGATGTAGGAAGAATCAATGCATTGACAGGCAATGAATACGGTTTGGTTTCAAGTGACAGTGTCCGTACCCTGAGCGTTTCTTCCGGCAACTACTCGGGACAGTTCTCCAACATCAGCATCACGAAAGTCGGTGAGGATATTCTGACGCTCTCCAACAGCAATGGGAATGGCAACGTCAAGGCACTGGATATTCAGAATGGTACGGTCAATTACGCCGCACCGGGAGTTGAATCCATCGCCATGGGTCAGGAGGGAGCCGCTACGTTGCACCTGACAGGAGGCGACCTGACGAACAGCGGAGCCCTAACGGTCTTATCCAACAGCGGTATAATCATTCTGGACGGTCACACTCTGAACGTTGCCTCCATCGCCATGTCGGGGACGGGATCCGCTACGCTGCTGAAGCTGATAGAAGGCAACCTGACGAATAGCGGAGCTCTAACGGTCTCATCCGACGGTGGTAAGATCGACCTGAACAATCACACCCTGAGTATTGCCGGGGGAACTACGCTGTCTGGTGCTCTGGAGGTAGACATGGGGCTGACGGAAGGAAGCGGAGTCACTTTCACGGGAGCTGTATCCGGTGCGGGAGCACTGACATTTTCCGGAATGGGAACCGCTACGCTTTCGAACGCAAGCACAGATTATGTCGGCGGTGTTACCTTGAAGGACTTTGCCAATCTCAATCTGCAGGCGGTCTTCGGAAAAAGTGGTAACCAGATTACCGTCGATGGTGGCAATCATACCATTGTTTTCAATGGCAAGAATCAGACCACAACCACGATTGTCATGACCAGCGATGCCAACCTGATTCTGGATGACAACATTGCAGGAAATCCTGGATGGGGTACTCTTATTACGAACAATGGTCAAGGAGAATTAATTATCCGTAGCAGTGGCAAAACAAGCTCTTCTACCAACGGAACATTTCTCTATGGCAGTGGTTCCCAGCTTGGGAAGCTCGTTCTGGAAACGAATGCACACATCGGTCTCCTTTCCCAGATGACCCTGAGTGCGTCTTCCGTTTCCGGCAATGATGCGAAGCTAAAAATTCAAAAAGGAGCTACATTTAATGTCACAGGCATAGTCGATGTGGGCAATCTGATACTTGATAATGGTAACATCGCCAACAAAATTACGGCGGCTTCCATTATGGCAGGCACCCTCACGATGTCCAATGCCACCGGAACGATCGAAGCTACGGGAAACATCACCTTCGATGGCTGGGGAAACAATGGTCGAGGCACCATTAAATCCACGGCAGGAAGCATCACCGCGAACGCGGTCTTCGGCTCAACTAACGGTTTGACTCTGAATGCTAACGGTGAGCTTAATTTGCCCCGGGGCGGCACGTTGGGCGCCGCGACATTGCAAGCCGGAACGCTGAATGTCGGCACAAATGACGCCGGCAACCAGGCGGATCTGGCTTTGTCGGGTTCATCAAACATCACGGCGGATGCTACGAACATCGGGGAGGGAGATACCCTGAGCATCGCCGTATCGAAAAGCAACAAGCTCGGTGTCCTTGACATCGCTGCGAACGGTATTCTGGCAATGACCGGCGGGGCGCAAGCGACGACGGAAAAGGGAATAACAGGGACAGAGTCCGATTACCAAACTGTCACCAATAACGGCAAGATCGACCTGAATGGTGAGAATACCTCCCTGATTGTCGGCGCTATTGCGGGCGAAGGAGATATCGTGCTGGGCGATAAGGCTGCACTGACTGCCAGCTCCATCACACTGTCTGGGGAAACGGCGATCACGGGCGGATCAACCGTTAATTCAACAGGAGACATCACCCTCTCCGGTAGTGTTTTTCTGAATGGAGGCTCGCTGACGTCCTCCGCCGGAGGCATCACCCTGTCGGACGTCTCCTCGATGGACAATGCGACCATCACGGCATCCGATGCAACCAGCGGCATGGTCACGTTTACGGGAACACAGGACATGAGCGGCACAGATGTTACTCTGACGGCGCAAAACCTGATGATCGGGGACGGAGTGAATGCCATTAAAGTGAACTTCGGAAATACGGGGGCCACGGCGCAAGAAACCGGTCAAATAACCATTGCCGATACGACGACGATTAACGCCAACGCAGAATTGTCCCTGCACAACCACAAGATCGCCAGCAATCCCGATTCTCTGGGAGCCATCGTCAACGACGGCAACCTGCGCATTGTCAATACCGACGCAACGGCGGTATCCTGGAGTGGAACCGGCACTCTGGAATTGGGATATGGTGGGCTGTATTTCGGCAATTTGACTCTGACTTCGATTGAGGAGCAAACGATCAATGGTCTCGTCAGGCTGACAGGAATAGAAGACGCCAAGCTGAGCGCCGCCGGTGATTTGACGTTGAAATCGGTTTCCGTTGAAGGGAACAACACCCTGGTTGAGGCAGTCGGAAACCTGACCGTCAACCGGATCGCTTCTACCGATTCTTCCGTTGCTACCTTCAAGGGTGCCAATGTTACCGTTGATGTCAGTAGTGCGGACAGCAAGACTTTCAGGGGAATCGTCCTGACTGCTACCGGTCAACAAGGCAAGGTTACGTTGAACGATGTCGTCTCACAGGGGGACAACTCCGTTATAGCCGCCGCCCTGATCGTTGACAGTACGACAACGCTGACGGATGCCGACACGTTGACTCTTACAACCGGTACGACGATTAACAGCGGCGCTTCACTGACCCTCGCTGACGATGCGTCGGGCAGCAACCTATTGGCTCTTATTACAGTCAGTCAACTGGGAACGTTGAATATTCAAGCGAATGTGGCCGCCACGGCAACATCCTTGACGGATACTGCCGGCAGTTCCACGATCGTGAACGGCACGCTGACCGTCTCCAATGCCATGGCCGTGAACGGTGGCCTGGCTGTCGGTGGAAACCTCGTTTCCGCCAACGGCCTGACGGCTACCGACAAGACAATCGGAGGAACCGGCACGTTGACTGTGGGCGATCACTTGTCCTTGGGCACGGGTTCGTTCCTCGGCAATGTCGTACTTTCTTCCGATACCACAGTCAGCGGTTCTCTCGGTACGATTAATACGGCGAGCCATAAACTGACGATCGGCGATTCCATGACCCTGACGGGAGCCGAAGCGAGCACGATCAACGGCGGCCTTGACGGAAGCGGTACTCTCGCCCTGACTGGCGAAGGAACCGTAAACTACACCGGACCAGGCGACTTCACCGGAACCGTGAATGTCTCCAACGGCATCCTGAACATCGGCGACAATGCCTCCACGACCACGAAACTGGGCGAACTGGCCGGGATGAATCTGTCCGGGGACGGCGCGGTCAACGTCAACGCGAACCTGACGACGAAAGTCTTGTCCATGGTGGGTACTTCCAAGCTGAACGTCAGCGGGAACGGCGTCTCCATGACGCTGAACCAGGGCGATGACAAGAGCACGGCCCTGACCGCCGACCAATTGTCGGTAACCGGCGGGGCTTCTTTCATAGCCCAGGGTACGCTTTCCATTGACAACACGTCAGAGACCGTCGTCCGATCCAACGGTACGATCCAGGCGAAAAACCTGACGGTATCCGGCAAAACCGCCGGTGTGGATGCAAGCAACAAGCTGAATCTCAAGGGAACGGACTTGCTGACTGTCTCCGGCAACGACAGTTTGTCCCACTCTGTCTTGACGACGGGAGCGGATGGCTCCTCCGGCACGCTGATTCTGGACAAGGTCACGTCCGACGGCACCAACACCTTGAATACGAACGTTCTCGTTATCGCGGGAGGAACTTCCGATACGGCCATCCACACAACGGAACTCAAGGATACGGATGTCCTGAAGCTGGCGGGAACTTCAACTTCGACGACGATCAACCAGTACGGAGAACTCTTCATCACCGACGGTGTCACGGCTCCCTCCATATCAACCATCAACCTTGACACCATCACCAACAACGGCCTACTGACCATCGACCACGACGTTGCCGCGCAGGCCACGAGTATTGGCGGAACCGGCACGCTGACGATCAACGCCAAAGACACCGCCGAGACTTCCCTCAACGGTATGCTCACTGTAACGGGCAAGGTCACGCTCGACGCCAATGGAACCGTCAACCTCGATGGCGATCTGCTGGCGAAGGGAGGCTTTGAATCTACGAATGCCGCCAACTTCCACGGAGAAGGGAATCTCAAAGTCGTCCGGACGTACAAGATGCTTGCCGGGGATAACAATGATTTCTCCGGAACGGTCGTCCTGATAGGCGACACGATAGCCGAAGGCCGCGCGCCGCAGATCGATACGAACGGCAAGACGCTGACGATCGAGACTGGAAAGACCTTCGCCATCGACTTGACCGACTCCACGAGCACGATCGGCTCTCTCGCGGGAAGCGGCATGCTGGAGATGAACGCCAAAGGAGGCACTCTGAATCTGACTGCTGCGGGCGGCTTTACCGGTACGCTCACTCAAAACAACGGCAAAATTTATATTACCGCGGGAGCGCCAGGGCCATCCTCGTTCGGGCCTCTGTCCGCCATCGACATCAACGGAGGATGGATGGATGTCGCCACGAATATTGAGACAGCCCAACTGACCGTTGACGGCGAGCCTTCCTTTATCAATGGTTTCCTGTTCATCGAGAACAACGCGACTCTGACCGTCTCCGGCAATGGGGATACAACTCTCAACGGCATGCTCGGCCTCGGAGCTTACGGTTCCAGTCCGTCCAGTGATACGCAGGGTACTCTGAAGGTAAGCGGTGGCGATCTGACGGTCAATAATCTGGATGATGGCGCCTATGGAACTCTCGACGCATCCGGGCATACGCTGACGGTGAGTGGCATTACGACGGGGCTTGGCGAGAGCAAGCGCCTGACGATGAATGCCGATTATATCGTCTTGAAACCGACTTCCAAGAGCACGGGATTCCAGTATGTCGACGCCAAGGCAGTGGATACGCTGACATTCTCCCTGACCACGAGCAAGGTGGATGTTTCCAACTCGACGATTTCCGCCGCCACTCTTCTGGTCAATGGTACGGATGTAAACAATTACGTTCAGATCATGGATTCCGTCCTCACGTTGACGACGGGAACGACGGTCGATCAGGCGACTCTTGCTTTCTCTAAATCCGCTGCGGTTGGAATGCAAACCTCCTACGTCCTCAAAGCCGTGACGTTGCGAAACGGCGGCAACCTGGTCGTGAATGACAGCCAGCTTACCTTCACGACCTGGAGTGATGTCGGCAATACCGGAACAGTCGATCTTTTTGACGGCTCGCTCTCCCAGGCCTCCGGCACAGACGACGACATTACGATCAATTCCACGGTGAGCGGTGGTAACGCGATGCTGGCGGTCAACGGCAATCTGACTCTTGCCGGTTCCGGCAACGAACTGGATGGCGACACCGTTCAGTCCGCCAAGACGCTGACGCTCCAAGGCAGCTATAAGACGCTCTCCGGGTCCAGCTTGCTGGGCAAGGACATCGTCCTCGATTCTACAGGGTTGTCCGGGACCGGACTGAAGCTGATGCAGAACGCCGACGGGGATAAGAACGCATCTCTGACGGTTTCCAAGTCGGCAACGCTTGCCGGCAGCTACATCAACACCACGAAGACGACCATCGCGTCCGGGCAGAAGCTGACGCTGGACGGTTCCTACGTCAATCCGTCCATCCGAACGGTTGAGGACGGAACCGCGTCCGAACTGGGTGAGATCATCCTCTCCGCGACAGGCGATAATGAACTCGCCCTCATCAACGGCGCGCGGGCCAACTTCAAGTCGTACAGCGACCAAGGCACTAGCGCGTTGACGATCACCGACTCCACACTGACCCAGACGGAAGCGTCTGGCAGCGGTATCACGGTCAAGGGAGTGACGACCATCACCAATACGGCTAATGATCTCCAGGCGTCTCTCGCCACGACGGACAGTCTGACCCTGGCCGGCGACAACACCATCACCGGCATAGTCGATGGCGAGAAAGCCCTCGTCTCCACCGATGGCGACCTGACCGTCGGATATGAAGGCCATACCAATAATATCAGCGCCGCCGCCCTGTCCGCCGGAAACAAGACGGACGGCAAGACGTTCACGCTCGTGGGCACGACGAGCAAGCTCGCCGGAAACTCCATTGATGCGCAGAACATTGTGTTCTCTTCGACCGGAAACGAGACAGTCACTGTCAAGAGCCTCATCGACGGACTCACCGCTTCATATAGTGATACGGTCGCAGGCTCTAATAACGCTCTCTCCGGAACGAACCTGACCGTCAACAAGGCGACTCAGCTTTCCGAAGGTTCGCTGAATCTTTCGGGTAACGTCACGACGACCATCAATAACGGAGCCATGCTCCAGTTGGACAACGTCACTCTGGACGGAACGACCGGCTCCGTCGTCGAACTCGGCTCTATCCATGTCAAAGGAGAAACTGTCCTGACGACACTCTCCATCACCGGCGGCACGCAGGCTCACGGTTCTTCTCTGGCGATGACGGGCAACTCCTTCCTATCCATCGACGGCACGGACGGCAAATTCAACACGACGCTGACGCTTGAGACCTCCGATGTACTTACCCAGTCCACATTCTCCGGCATCAGCGTGGCGAACAACGGTCACCTGGTCTTCAAGACAGGCCATATCACCATCACGGAAGACAATAAGGACAAGATCAAGTGGGACGCTTCCTCCGAAATCAGGACGGAAGCCGGAAACATCGTTTTCGACGGAGTGAAGGACGACTTCACCGGTGACCCTGTCCGCGGCGAAATTGTCACGGAAGGCAACTTCGACGTCGAACTGGTTCACGGAGCCCAGATCTATGCCACAGGCGTCTCGACGCACAACCTGAACCTGCACGACGATGCGACGAAGCTTAAGATCGACATTTCCGACCAGGGCGGCTCCACATGGTCCAAGATGGAAATCAGGGATACGCTGTCGCTGACCAACGGTGCCGACCTTGACATCGCCAATGTCTCCAAGGGGATTGATCTCGGAACGCTCGGCATTCTGGCGGTCAATGGAAATTCGAACGTTTCCCTGACAGGCCAGGCAAATTCCGACGATTTCTTCACGACGAAGACGATCACCCTGACCGACTCGACGATGAGCGTCGAGAATCTTGCTCTGAACGCGGCTAATGCCAGTGTTTCTGTTATTCTCCGGGGAGTTTCCGAATTAACTCTGAATGGAGCGACTCTCGCGGGTTATGACGTGCTGTCCCTTGCGGGCGCATCCTCCGCGAGCTTGAATAACGTGACGCTGGATTATGTCGGAGGAATCAACATGAATTCCACCGGTACCCTGGCATTCACCGGCACCAACGATCTGGGTATGGCCGCCGTAACCATGACGTCCGGCTCCGCTTCCATCACCGGGCGGACGACCGGTTCATTTGCTTTGGCGGGAGGTTCCGGCTTGGCAATCGGCGGGGTAGACTACGGAGAATTGATCGGACAGGTTGACTTCCATGGAGGTACGCTGTTCATCACCAATCTGGGCGATAGCTCCGGGCTTTCGCTGAGTACCGGAGTCAATGGAAACGGCACGGTTGACATTGCCGATGGCCAGGAGCTGGTTCTGGAAGCAGACAGCCTGATCGGTTCCGGTACGCTGACTGTTACGGGCCAAGGAGCCCTGACGGTGAATGGGACTCAGTCTGCCTTCTCCTCCAATGTGAACTATGGCGCGGGCACGCTGACGCTGGGCGCGAACAATGCCCTCGGCACGGGCATGCTGACGCTGACCAATGACACGACGGACATGGTCGTATCCGGCAGCCAGTCCAACACGCTCTCCTTCATCGGCAAGACGTTGAATCTGGCCTCCAATGGAACTGTGACATGGACGAAGAACGTCACGGGCGGACATTTGAATGTCACGGGAGGCGCGACAACCCTGGCCGGTCCGGTGAAGCTCTCAACGCTAACCGCCGACGGAATAGTAGTCCAATTGACGAACATTGGCGCCGATGCCCTGAACGCCAACGACATCGACAGCCTTGTCTCCGCCAACGGAGGTTCCATCTCCAATGAATCGGCAGCCGGCAAGGGATACTACGGTTCCTACGGCAGTCTGACTGTCACAGGAGGTGCTTCCATTACCCTGCATGATGCGGCGGTCAAGGGAGCCATCAACGCCGAGAACGGCGCTATCACCTTGGAGGATACGGCGGCGAATCTTGGATTCAATGATATCGCGGTCAGCAAGAACGGAGAATTGTCCATCAACGGGGGAACTCTGTCGACGGGCGGGGATCTCACCGGTAATGGTTCCGTTGTTTTGACGGATCTCGTAGCCCATGTCGGTTCTGTCGATTTCGAAGGAAATCTGGAACTGGACAATGCGGGAATTACCGCTACGAGCGACATCGACCTGACGAATGCGACGCTGACAGTCTCCGCTGACGGCGGTGCCCTGACGTCCTCCGAAGGAGACATGGATCTCGGAGCGGTCACGGCTCAACATCTCAAGTTGACGGCCAATCATGGTGTCCTGACCTTCAACGGGGCAACCGGTCTCACTTATTCCATGGTCAATGTCGGAGCCCTTGATGTCGAAGCCGCTACGACCTTGACGGATTCCCTGCTGAATGTCGCTTCCGAGACACTTCTGAATGCCAGCCTGACCCTCACCGGTACGACGAATCAGCCGAGTCTGAACAACACGCTCGGAACCATCGTGCGTGGCAGTGGCACGCTGACGTTGGACAACGCCCAGGTTACGGCCAGCGGCTGGACGACGACAAGTGCTTCCCTCGCCATGAACAACGGGACGCTGTTCCTCAACGACGCCCGCCTCGTTACGTTCAAGGGACTGACCATGAGCAACGGTTCCGTCCTGAATGCCAAGGCAGGGCTGACGGTGACGGATGTCGTAGAGACCCTCCAGGGTTCTTCGATTACCGCGGGAGGAGACCTGACATTCAGCAATGGATTGAAGAACGCCAGCGCTTCCACATTGAAAGCAACGGGCGATATTACCGTCACGGATACTTCCTTGAAAGGCTCTGCTCTCAATCTGCAGAACGCGATCGTTCGGGCCGGGAAGAACGTCGAACTGGCACTAGGCAGAGGTAGGGATTCCTCCATCAATCTGACCGGAGCCGCTGTAACGGCCGAGACGGGCAATATTTCCATTCATGGTTCTCTCGTTTCTCAGGTAGGGAACGTTACCTTGCAGGCCTTGCAGGGAGATGTGCTCCTGGATTCCTCGGGTACAATTGCCTGGTCGGATTCCACGATCCAGGCCCAAGAACTGGTCCTGGATAGCTCGGGACGACACACGTTCTCCGGAACATCCTCTATCGACGTCAATGCCCTGACCTTCCAAGGCTCCAGTAGCCTAAGTACCCTTACCTTGTCGGGAACAGGAACCTACAAGCTCGGCGTGATTTCCAACACAGGAAACAGAGAAAAGGTGTTGTATATCACCGGCGCGCAAGCAAGCGGAACAAGCATAACCGATACCCGGTTGGAGATGAGCGCGAATTCAGTTCTTAACCTGAGCGGTGAGGCTCAGCTGAATGCCGGCTATGCCAAGCTGACCGATTCCACGTTAAATGCGGCAAACATAACTGCACAGGATAACAACCACACGATATTTGATCATGCAACGGTCCAAGCAACAGCAGGCGATATCGTCCTGGAGAGTTCCGGCAGCATCAAAACCATTAAGCTTGCCGGTACCGAGACAAGTACGTTCATGGCAAACCGTGATATCGTAATGGTCGGAGTGGACAGCGACAGCGCGACTTCCCAGGCCAATGCAAGTCTTTCCGCCGGAAGGGACATCAGCTTGTCCAATGCCTATTTTGACGATCTGACGGCTTCCGCGGGCAATGCCGTGACTCTTAACGGAGTGATCGGAAGAGATCAGGTAAGCCTGAGCGGGAAAACGCTGTCTGTCACAGGCCAAACAGGAACAACGCTGTCCGGCAGCTCGACGCTGATCAACTTCGGCAGCGGTTCTTCCTTCACGGCGGCTTTGACGGTCTCCCATCTGGCAAACGGTTCCATGATGGGAGCGGTCAATGTCAGCGGCAATGGTTCCCTGAAGCTGACGGGGGATGGAGGAACGCTTGGCATGTCCGGTCTGACGATAGGAAGCGGGAGCAATGCCCTGACCAACCTCAATGTTGACTTGGGTGGCGGCAATCTTGTCCTGACAGCCGGAACTCTGACACTGGACGGCACATCCATGCAGAACGGCTCGTTGCTCACAACAGAAATCGGCACGACACTGACCCTGAACAACGCATCCTCCCTTGCCATCTCAGGGGCAGGAACAATCGACGGCACGCTGGCATTGACCGGCGGGTCCCTCCTGACGACGGGCGGCGCCTTGACGGTGAACAGCCAGGTCGCCGGCATGAACGGCACGGTGACGTCCGGCGGCGACATGACGTTCGCCGGGGGGCTTTCTACAACCGGTCTCGGCAACGTCCTGAATGCGGTTGGCCATACCTTGACGCTGGGTGCAGCTTCCTCCCTTACCGGGGCAACGGTCAATGCCGGAACGCTGGCGGTCAACGGCGCAACGACGGTTGACGCCAATTCCCTGCTGAACGTTTCCGGGGCCACCGGGATCGGAGTCGCCCTGACTCTCAATGGAGGAAGGGGTACGCACGAACTCGGGACGATGATCGACAACTCGGGCAGCTTGACCGTCGGAGAAGGCGGCAGCGCCGCAGGCGGCACGCTTTCCGGAAACGGAGCCTTGACAGTTACAGGTGAACTCAATCTGAGGGAAGAAGCCATGGTTGACGGAACGGCGGCAATCGCCGGCGATCTGACTGCCGCCGGAGACATCCTCCTCTCACAGGTCGCATCCATCTCCGGACGTGTAACCTCCTCCAACGGTTCCGTAGGTCTCGACGGTGACGGCAAGAATCTCACCGGAGCAACGGTGAACGCCGCCGGAGACCTGCTTATCCTCGGCAGCAATGCCGAACTCGGAGAAGGAAGTCTGGTTCTGACAGCAGGCAGGAATCTGGTTGTCAATGAAGGCTTGACCGACAGCGCCGCCACCGCTTCCGTCTCCCTTGAGGGGATGGACGTCGACCTCGGAGCGACGACGCTGACCTCCGCCCTGACGGATCTGGAAGTCGGGAGAACCCTCTCCGTCGACGAAAACCTGACCATCAGCCGGCTCGCCAACGATTCCTCCCTCGGCAATGTAGTAACATCCGGAGATTCCGCGCTCTCCCTCAAGGGAGAAGGCGGCACGGTGACGGCCACCGGCCTCACACTGGGCGGCGCTTCCGTGAGGCTGGAATCGATGAACATGGATCTCGGTACGGCCGGAGTGGCCGTCCTGAACAGCGGTACGCTCGACCTCGTCGGCATGTCCCTCTCCGGCCAGTCCATGACGACGGCCGCGGGCACGACGCTGACACTGGGTACGGAAGGCACAGACAGGCATACGAGCCTGATCGACCTGACGGGCGACTTCACGGCCAACGGAGCGGTCGCCTTCTACGACGGCAGCATCATCAAGGCCCATACGGTAACCTTCAACGGTTCGGTGACGGGCGACATGGGCATTGAATCCGGCACGGACATCTACCTGAACCATGTCAATGGAGTCCTGAACCTGAAGGCCGGCAGAACGATCGACATCACCAACGGCGATACGCTCGTTGCCGGTTCCAGCCTGGAAGCGGTCAACCTGGCCGTTCACGGTACGGACGCCCTGACGGCGACCGATACTTCCTTCTCCATCTCCGGCACGACGACGATCGACCGGGCCGGAGCCTTGAACCTGGTCTGGACGACCGCCCGGACGACCGATTCCCTCGGGACCGTCACGGTCTCCGAAGGCGCCTTCTCGGCAACCGGCGTTGAGGGAACGGAACTTACGGTCAACGGCATCACGGCAGGCGGAGGTTCGGCAGCCTCATTGAACAACCTGACTCTCAACGGTGGCATCTCAACCGTAGCCGATGAACAGCTTGACACGGTCAACCTGACGGACGCCACGGTGACGGGCAACATCACCGTCAACGGCGGCGACGTCATGAACATGACGACATCCACCGTGCAGGGCACCGTCCTCCTCAACGGATCGACGTTGAACGTCCTCGCTACCGGCGAGAACTCCATCAACACGCTGACGCTGGCCTACGACGCCCGGGTGAATATCAATCAGGGAGCAACCCTGAACGTGGACACCACGGGCATCGGCACCGGTTCCGACATGCGGATCAACGGTACGGTTACAGGCAACGTCACTCTGATGGGCGGTACCGCCACACTGGGCTCCACAGGTATCTTGACCGGTAACCTGGGCATCCAGGGCGGCACGCTGACCTACCAGGGCGGCAGAGTAGACGGAGACCTCTCCTTCCTCGCCGATCCGGTCGGCAACTCCGTGATCAACCTGGAAAATTCCTGGACGCTCGGCAACGGCAAGGCTCTTGCCGTCAACGGAGACGGAACGATCAACATGGGTTCCAACTCCATGACGAGCCACGGTCTCACCGGAAACGGCGACCTGACTCTTACCGGTTCCGGTACCTTCACGTTTGACAAAACCGGCACACATACCGGCAATATCGTCTTGAAGGACTCAGTTTCCATTACTGCTTTGGGTGAAAACTATGGTATGGGAACAAGCGGTTCCCTCATTGCCGAATCCGGAGAACATACTATCACAATTGGAAAAGATCAGAGCAAGGGACTGGTTATTAACAAGGGATCTACTGTCAATCTGGTTACTACCCGTGACCTGGAGTGGCAAGGATTGATTAATAACCGGGGAATCTTGAATGTTGAGGTAGGGGTATCTCCCCTCTATTTGACATACTCCGGGTCCGACCTCGGTGACCTGAATCTGACGCAGGGAGAAGTTGCTCTGAGCCACTGGAATTCCACTCCTTTGCTGGATATGAAAGCCCGTGATATAACCAGCAATGCCGGTACTACCTTCAAGTTGCAGAAGTCTTCCCTGACAGCCGACAGCATGACGCTGGAAGGCGCTTTGACGGGACTGGATGGAAGTAAGCTGACTCTCACCAACGGATTGACGGCCAACTCCATCGATCTGGAAGGAACGACCGTATCTGCCCGGAGCATCCAGGCAAACGCAACTTCACTGGGCAACAATTCCAAGTTGACGGCTACGGAAGATCTCACCCTCTCCGGCATCACGAATATCGGCAACGGCGTCTCCCTCGCCGGAGGCAATGTCTCGCTGTCCTCCACAGCCGAGTTAACCTCGAATAACTTGTCACTGACAGCCGGGCACAAACTGCTCCTCAACAGCGGCACCTACATTTGGACCAACTCCACAGTAGACGTGCACGACTCGACCACGCTTGCTGAAAGCGTTAGGCTGACCTTGACGGGGGGCGACGGATACAGCTTCGGCAATCTCACAAATGCCGGTTCCATGATTCTGTCCGCCGGAGCAACGGCCCAGGCCACCACGGTGACCAACACTGGCAGCTTGACGATCGGTGGCACGCTGAACTCCTCGGGAGCTGTCACTTCTACCGGAGAGCTTGCCTTGTCCGGCACGCTGACGGGTACCGATATCGCCTTGTCCGGCGCCACGGACGAAGCCAATGACTTGCTCGGCGGCACGATTCGGGCTTCCGGTAATCTCAGCATCGCTCAGGCGATTCTGGGCGGAACGACTCTCAGCGGTATGACCGTGAGCTTTGATGGTGCCGTTAACGGTGGGGCGGATAACACGGTTACCGCCGGTTCGCTGCTCGTCAACACGGATGTTGCCATGGCAGGCTCCACCATAACCGTTTCGGATTCCACCACGATTGATGCTGGTAAGACCCTGAGCCTGACCGGAGGTACTCAAAGCTTCGGTATGCTCACCGGTGGTGCTGGCAGTGTGCTTGGTCTGGCAGGCGGAGCGACTGCGGAAGCTAAGGACATCCGGTTTGCCGATGGCAGCATCACGCTGGACGCATCTTCCCTCACGACAACGACGGGGGCGGACAGTGCCATCGGAAGCTTGACTCTGGCAGGAGACTCTTCGCTGGAGACGGCAGGCGACCTGGAAATTACGACTCTGGAAGACGAAGCCAACGGATCGATTGTATCGGACGGAGACTTGACCATAGACAACGACATCACGACTTCCGACACGTTGTCTCTCATCGCAGGCGGAACACTGACGCTCCAGGGAGATTCCTCCACGATCAATGGAGACGATAGCCTCCTTGCGGGAGAAACCATTTCCGTTGACGGAGATTTGACCATGAACGGGGCCAATGCTTCCATTGAAGCAATCGGCGAGATTTCCCTGAACAACATCACGATGACGGGAGAAGGTTCTTCCATCACGACGGGAGGAACACTTGCCATCTCCGGTTCGGGTAATCTGGAACACACCACGGTTGAAACCGGCACATTGCACCTTGTCAAAAATGGAAACGGGACGAACATGACGGACGTTTCCCTGACGGCAGCTAACACAATTGTCGACGCCGGCAAAATGCTGAGACTCATGGCCGGCAACAAATATTCCCTCGGAATAACGAGTATCACCGGCGATTTGAACCTGGGTGGAAACAATGAAGCAGCCAACGCCGCGACAGTCACGGCCGAATCCATGAGCATCGGTTACTCGTTCGATGCAAAGGGACGGCAAATTGACGGTACGCTGACTGTAAATACGGGCAGTTCCCTCACGGTACGCCACTCCCTGACGTCCACGGGATCGACTTCCATTGTCGGTTCCGTCACTGCCGGGACAATCGTTCTCTCCGGAAATGCCAATGACCTCTCAGGATACGGTACTGTCGACGGGGGAACGCTCAAATCCCTCAGTTCCATGACCATCACGAACGCCACGCTGGGCCGCACGACGCTCTCCTCCGTGACGGACATGAGCATCGCCGGAACGCTGACGGACGGCGGCCATAACACGCTGACCTCTTCCGAGGGCAACATCACGCTGAACGCCTCCATGACCGGCACCGACAACACGATCTCCGCCGCCAACGGCACGGTCGATATCAACGCCGCCATCTCCGGAGACGGACTCAACGTGACTGCCCAGGATCTCGTCATCGACGCGGCCCTGACCACGGCGGGCGACTACGCCGGACGCGGTGAAATCACCGTCGCCGGGACGATGGACGTCAACGCGGCGGCCACGCTGGCCAATGTCACGCTGAATGTGGCCCGCACGGACATCACCGGCAGCGGCTCCAGCCTGACCGTTTCCAACACCGGAGCCTTCGGCAAACTCGGCAACGTCACTGTAGCCGACCACGGATCCCTGACACTGACCGGGACAACTGCCGGTACGGCTTCATCCCTGACCGCCGACATCAGCGTCAGCAATAACTCCACGGCAAGCCTCGCCAATACGGCACTGGCAGGCAGCATCCTCGTCAGCGCCGACGCCAACACGCTGACGCTGGCCCAAACCTCCGTCACAGGCAACGTCACCCTGCTGGGTACGACCAACACTCTGTCCATGACGGATTCCACCATCGGACAGACCCTGACGATGGACGGCGGCCAGTTCGACCTGTACGGCGCCAATACCGTCGGCGAGCTCCTGCTCAACACGACCAACATCAACCTGACCCTGCACGACGGAGCCACGTTGAACGCCGTCGGCAAGGAAACCGTCATCGACAAGAACGGCCTCTACCGCATCGAAGGAACCCACACGGGCAGCATCCGCATCGCCAACGGTACGGTTGACCTCGGTTCGGAAGATTACGCCGGCATGCTGGACGGAGCCCTGGCTTTGGCCTACGGCACGTTGAACTACAACAACGCGGATTCCGCGATTTCCGCCGGCAACGCCATCACGCTGACCGGAGAATCCGGCTTCGCCCGCAATATCAATGTCAACGCCGACTGGGATGCCTCCGGCAACAGTCTCGTCGCCAATGCCGACGGCGTCATCAACCTCGCGTCGAACCTGACGCTGGGCTCCATCGCCTCCGGAAGCGGCACCATCACCGTCAATCCCACCGATCGCCCGCGTTTTCTGACGCTGAATGAGACAGGGGAACATACGGGCGATATCGTCCTCAACAGTTCCAGCGATTATATCAAGTCAGCCGGAGCTTCCTCTTTCAAGAGCGTGATGCTCTTGACGCTCAACGCGGCTAACGCCCTCGGTACGGACGGAGCCCTGAAAGTCATCGGCGACAACAGGCTTGTCCTTGCCGACGGAGCCGACCAGGACAAGAAGATCCAGTTGTCCGGCGACGGCACCGATTCCCTGATCGTCAACGTCAACAATGAAGACGAAGCCACGCTGTACGGCACTGTCACGACGGGAGACGGAGACATGATCGTCAAGATCGGAAGCGGGACGCTGAATCTGGAAGGAATCGCCAATACGGTTCATAACCTCGGTGTTTATGAAGGCATCGTCAATGCGCCGGGATCCGACGGTACGGTCCAGGTTATCAACAAGTTCGGCAACCTGTTAGTCGGCGGTAGCGAAGACGGAAACTCTACTCTCAATCTGGGATACGCCACGCTGATGGGCGGATCGCTCATCCAGGCCGATACAAACGGCACGATCCGTCTGGACAATGTCCTCGGCACATCCGTCGGAAACGTCCTCACCTTGGACAATGGCGCCATCACCGTGAATGAAAGCGATTTGAGCGTCAACTCGGTGAAGAACGAAGGCACCTTCGAAACGACCGGAACGATCCTCAACGTCACTAACGGCCTCCACAACATGGGAGCCATGACCCTGAAGGGCAACTCCACCGTCAACGCCGGAGAACTCGTCTCCAGCGGCGACCTGAACATCGGAGACGGAACGGATGCCACCAAGGTCGGCATCGTCCGCGACGCCGACCTGTCCGGAACCACGACCATCGGCAGCGGTTCATCCCTCGCGGCCGGACAGACGGTTACCGTCACCGGCCAAACGACAGTCAACGGTGCCCTGTCCGGCAAGGACATTGCCCTGAATGGCAGCGACGCGGTCGTCAGCGGTCATGACGGCAGGATCGAGGCGGACAGAAACCTGAATGCAGTCAGCGGCTCCGACCTGGTCATGAACGGCAATTCCTCCGTCAGTGCAGGCAACGACATGAACCTGGAAGGACTCGTCTCCGTAGACGGTTCGCTTGCGGCAGGCAACAACCTGAATGTCACCGGCGACGGAACCACCCTTGAGGGAACCGTCACCGTCAACGGCACCACCACGGTTGGCGGCAGCCTCACCGTCACCGACGGCGACGTCACCCTGAACGGCACCGCCAACGTCACGGACAAGACCACCGTCAACGGCAACGGTTCCCTGACGCTCGACTCCACCGGAGCCGGCGATCTGGGCAACGTCACCGTCAATGACGATGGCAGTCTGACCGTCAACGGCAATGGGAACAGCGTCAACGCCGACAACATCACGATGAACGGCAATGCCTCCGGATCCATCTCCGACACCGTGCTCAACCTCAACGGCGGCCGGGGTGAGATTATCCTCAACGACGCTTCCAGCCTCGACATCGCCAATACGACCGTCAACGGCAGCATCAGCACCACCAATACCTCGTCCACCGACTCCACCCACCTGGGACTCGACAAGGTCGACATCAACGGTGACCTGACCGTCGTCGGCGGCGACCTCGTCCTTTCCAACGACAACACCGTCTCCGGTTCCCTCAACATCTCCGACACGGTCAACGTAACGGTCAATGACGAGAACGGCAATCCGGGCACCCTGGTCGTCAAGGAAGGAACGCTGATTGATCCGAACGCCAGCCTCACCATCGACGAGAAGAGCAACTTCACTTCCAACGTCACCATGACCGGAGGAAGCTTCACCGTCAACGGAAACGCCGAAGGCAACAACTTCAATGGAGCTATTTCCTTCCAGCCCAACGACAACCTGGCCTATCCGGGCGCCTCCAGCCCCGTCGTCACCATCAACGGCACGCACAACCAGAACATGGGAATCACGGTGGACGCGGACGCCTCGATCAACGTCAACGGCACGCTGAACATCAACGGTACGCTCAGTTCCGGTTCCAACGGAGACGATACGCTCTCCCTCAACGCCAACGGTGAAACCGGCGAAATCGTCATCAATTCCACCAACGAAGGATTCGAAGACGACATCGCCATCGGCGGCGGCACGCTCGTGGTCAACGCCAATGAAGCGATCGGCAAGGACGGCACCCTCTCCGTCACCGGAGAAGGCGTCACGCTGAAGAACACCGCCGACGGAGCCACCGTCAGCAAGGACATCGCCACTAACGGCAACGGCCTGACCATCCAGACGGACCAGGACTTCATCCTGGCCGGACAGCTCGACGCTGCCGGAGACACCATCGTCAAGAGCGGAGACGCCGACCTCGTCCTCTCCCATGACCCGATCCTCAACGATGCTCCCTCCATCATCGGCACCCTGGATCAGACGGCCGGCGACGTCACCATCGACGGAACCGACTACACCGTCGGCAACCTCCATATCGCTGCCGGGGACCTGAACTTCACCTCGCTGGGCGGCAACACCATCCACAACGTGACCGCCGGTGAAGGCTCCAGCATCACGCTCACGGGCGCCAATGCCGCCACCAACGGATCCTCCGCCGACATCCTCGGAAACTCCGAAACCAATGAAGGCGCCGTCGAACTCGACGGAGCCACGCTGGAAACGGACGGCACCATCGTCGGCCTCGACACCCTGAAGGTGGGCACCAGCGCCAACGGCGTCGGTTCCAGCGCGACTCTGGCCAACTCCGCCGGTACCATTACCAGCACGACGGTCGAAACCGGTTCGGAACTTACCCTCATCGACAGCGCGATCGAAGGAACGAGCCTCGCCACCTCCGGCACGACCAACGTCACGGACACGGAACTGACCTTGGACGAAGCTATCTACGTCCGGGACGGAGGCATCCTCAACCTGGACGGCGCCAGCGTCATCGACAGCGACATCGTCCTCTCCAACGGCACCGTCAACATCCTCGAAGGCTCCTCCTCCGTCATCACGGCGGACAGCACGCTCGACTTCAACGAAGGCATGCTGTGGAGCGCGGGAGACCGCCTCGTCAACGTCCATGAAAACTTCACCATGGAAGGCACCGTCCGCATGACCAGCGACGGCACCGTCATGGTGGACGCGGACAAGACCATGAACGTCAACGGAGGATTCGACGGAAACGGAGAACTCCACAAGACAGGAAACGGCACCCTCGCCTTCAACAAGGCCGCCGCCGCCTACACGGGCACCGTCAACCTCAAGGAAGGAACCATTGACGCCACGGCCTCCAACGCCTACGGCAGCTCCTCCACCCTCAACATCGCCGGCAGCGGAGTCACCCTCCAAACCGGAGTCCGGGACGGAGACCCCGTCCGGTTCGATTCGGCCCTCACGGTCGACGGCGACCACGCCTTCACCGTCAACACCCTCGCCGACACCGCCTGGAACGGACAGCTCGCCGGAGCCAAGGGCGCCATGACCAAGACCGGAAACGCCACGCTGGCCATCAACAACGCCAACAGCCAGGGCTTCGCCACCGCCATCAAAGTCAATGAAGGCGACCTCGCCCTCAACGGCAATATCGGCAGCAACGTCACCCTCGCCCGGGGAACGATGCTCTCCGGCAACGGTTCCACCACAGGCCACGTCGACGCCCGCAACGATAACACCGTCATCGAAATCGGAGAAGCCGGCAAGATGTGGAACGGACACACCGGAGGCGTAGAAACCCTCACCCTCGGCTCCGCCGCCTTCGAACGCTCCGAAGCCGACTGCATGGGCGTCTACAAGACCGGCACCAAGACCATCGTCGACCTCGATCTGGCCAACAACGCCAGCGACAAACTCGTCGTCACCGGCAAGGCCGACCTGAACAACTCGCTCGTGGAAATCCGCAAGGGTGCCTACACCCCGACCCAGGAACGCGGCGTAGCCGACGGCACCCGCTTCCACATCGTCGATGCGGGCGAACTCACCGGCACCTTCCATGACGAAGTCCAGCACGACCTCTACCTGCTCAACGCGCACCTCGAAAACACCGCTACCGGAACCGACCTCGTCCTCTCCGTCAACCACAAGGGAGCCGACAAGCACCAGAACCAGAGCGGCATCTCGGGCGTCATTGAAAGCATTGACAACGACGGCATCGCCACCGGCGAACTGCTCGACATGATCAACGCCTTCAAGCACACCAGGAGCGAAGCGGAAGCCAAGGCTGCCCTCGACTCGGTCGGAGGCACCCGCCTGAGCACCATGATGAGCTCCATGCTCGCCGGCAACGTCAACCACCTGCGCAACCTGCGCAGCTCGATGGGCACCGGCAGCTACGCCATCTCCGTCACTCCGGACGCCAAGGGCGGCATGATCAGCCACGGACGCAGCAACACCGAAGTCTGGGTCACCCCGACGGCCGGCTACAACAAAGCCAACGGAGACAGCAACGCCCCCGGCTTCAGCCGCAGCTCGTGGGGAGCCATGATGGGGGCCGAACGCAGCCTCGATGCCAACACCATGCTCGGCATCTCCCTGGGCTACGACTACGCCCGTACCGAAGTCCTGGGAGCCACCGACGAGACCGATACCTACAACATCGACCTCTACGGCACCTACCGCAACGGAGCCTGGCAGAACCGCGCCAGCCTCGGCATCGGGTTCCACGACTTCACCAACGACCGCTTCGTGACAGTCGGCGACCGCTTCGCGCACATGTCCCGCGGCGCCGCTTCCGGTACGTCGTTGAACTTCGCCTACGAGCTCTCCTACACCTTCCAGCTGGACGCCAAGTCCACCATCGCCCCGCTCTTCACCGTCGAGAGCAGCCTGGGCTGGATCGGAAGCTACTCGGAAAAGGGTGATATCGGTAACGCCGGGCTTCACCTCGACCGCCAGGACGCCTGGGCCACCATCCTCGGCCTCGGCGGCCGCTACACCCGCGACTTCAGCGTGATAAGCAGCGCCCCCTCGGCCCGCTTCGAAGCCATGGCCCTCATGACCTTCGACGTCGGCGACCAGGGAGCCCCGCTCACCGCGTCCTTCATGGGAGCCCCCGGCAGGAACTTCACCGTGAACCCCGCGGCCAACAACCGCATCGGAGCCCTGATTGGAGCCGGAGTCACCGTCCCGTTCAATGAACGCCTCTCCGCCTTCGGAGGAACGAACTTCGAATTCCGCAGCGGCACGAGGGACTTCACGGCAAACGTCGGTGTGAGATACACGTTCTAATGTAAAGAACACCCCTCCTCCTAACAATCAAGGCGCGGCTCCGCAAGGAACCGCGCCTTTTTTTGCATGGAAGACAGGATGGAAAAGAAAACGCTGGAAGAGACCGGCAAAAACTCAACGGGTGTACTCCATGCATGCGCTTGCCCGAAATGCATCCTGAACGAAGTCCTGCGGACTTGCGATAGAGTTCGCGTGTGGATGGACGAGTATTCATTCCCTTTTACTTTGCCGAATATCATCGAGCGGAGGGACTTTTTTTGTATTGATTGTTAATTGCTTGTGTGTGAGGCAAAGGGTCGAATTAGCGGATTTGGAATCCGTTTGTCAAGACTGAACTGCCATTTTTTGATGCTTCGTTTGATTTACCCCGTTATTGACTGATTTCCCCAATGAATTTCTTCATGCAGTTAAGTTTGATTAATTCATAATACTTTATATGTAAATGTATTATATTGGAAACGGATTCCAAATCCGCTATGAAGGCCTTTTCATTTTATCAGTAATAATCAAAGAAGGGAATTTCGATGAAATTAAAACTTTTTCTCAAGAGGCTATTTCTTTTTTCCAGTCTTCTGCCTTTGTCCGCCCGGGGAGGCGAAGCACGGGAAGAGATTTCGGCAGGTGTTTACGGTAATGAACACGTAGAATTTTTTAGGGAAGAAGATGTCACCTATCTCCTCACCGGAGATGGGACGGTATCTTATGAAGGCGTATTTACTCTGGATTGTTATTTTAAGCCGCCAATAAATGGAGATAGACAGGGGGTCTTTGGCGCGGAAAGCGTTCATTTTACCAGTGAGGATAAAACTTCCCTGAATTTCTACTGTACCGGTTTTGATCCGGAAGCTTTGAAAAATCCTACGGCATGCAGGTCTTTTGTCTATGTACAGGAACGACAGAATGCACAGGTTGCTTTCCAGAATTTAGGGGATCTGACATTTCGTTCCGATGACTTGAATATGATGGGTATTACTTCCGGTAAGAATGCGGGAGACTATATTCGGACCGTTTCGTTCGAGGATGTAGGAAATATCAGCTTCCAGGGTTTGAGCTCCGGGGGAATTTACATCATGAGTTCAAACCATGTGTCCTTTACTAATACAGGGGATATCTCCTTTACGGATATGAATGGTTCGGACGATTACAAGGGGGCCATTTTCATCAATCAGGGGGAAACATTTTCCGGAGCAACCGGAAAGGGAGATATTTTCTTTGATACGACGGGAAATATTACATTCAAGAATTTGCGTAAGACGTCCAGCTATATTGCCGCCGCCGGTATTTACACAGGTGAAGGCAGTGTATCGTTCAATAATACGGGAGACATTCTGTTTGAAAATAATGAAGCTCTGCAGGGAGCGGGGGGGATCAATGTGTATGATGATATGTATGGGCGCGGAGAAATGCTATCATTTACTAACATCAATGGCTCCATTGTTTTCAGAAATAATGCGGGGAAGAGCACATCGAGTCCGGCAGTAGTTAAGGGTGTCGGAGCTATTCTGGCGAGAGGTTCTTTTCTGCTTTTAAATGCGGGGGAAGTTCTGTTTGAGGGCAATACGACCGACGTGGTTTCGGCGGGAGCGATTTATGGAGATTTGAGAGATGGAAACTCCCGTTCATTCACCATGTCGGCAGACAGGGGAAATATTACGTTCATAGGCAATGCAATCCTGGACCAGCAGGATGTCTGGCTCAGGGCGGTGCGGCTTGATTGTGCGGCGAGTAATGAAATCAACTTCCGTGCACAGACAGGCAGGGAAATTACCTTTTACGATGGCATCGATATTAATGGAGGAGGGACGGGCTTGCTCAGCGGATCTCCTACGCTTTATATCAACAGGATTCCGAATCAGGAAGAACGGGAAAAATATTACGCAGAGGGGGGACATTTCGGAGGGAGCATTCGCTTTACCGGGATCAAAACGGAAGAAATTTTAAAGGAAAGACTGGGAAATGGAGATTCCGTTTCTTTGAAGGAGATGGTTGAAAAATCCCGGAAAGTCGATGTGGATGCTCATGTTTCCGTGGAAGGTGGTACGCTTGCCATCGAATACGGCATGGTTCTGGATAATTCCTCAAGCCGGACATTGAAGCCTTCCTTTACCTTGAAATCCGGTATACTGGAAATGACTTCGGGTGCGGCCTTGAATAGCAATAAAGTAGTCGTTTCCGGCCGGGATGCCGGATCTATTCTGCGTATTGGAGGAACTCCCGTTTCAGCTCCTGAAGGAATTTTTGAACGTCCTTCCCTGAAAGTTTCTACATTCGATATTTCCCGGGGGTTTAACTGGGATCTTATGCCTTTC
Source organism: Akkermansia sp. N21169 (assembly GCF_029854675.1). Lineage (NCBI taxonomy): Bacteria > Pseudomonadati > Verrucomicrobiota > Verrucomicrobiia > Verrucomicrobiales > Akkermansiaceae > Akkermansia > Akkermansia sp. N21169. Next base: position 47,284 of record NZ_JARWNC010000040.1, read on the forward strand.
CTGGCGACAGGGGACAGTGGCATGGAGATTCAGGTTGGCTCATCCTTCAAACTGGGCGGAACCATAGGAATCATGGATACTCTGGATGGCTATGCCGATAAATACTGGTCGGAACAGAGAGAATTCTCCTTGTTTAGTTTCGATGGGGACACCTGGAAACGTAAAGACGGCGATCCGGAGAGTCTGGTTTCCAATACGACCGGCACATCGGAAATTGATTCTGAATATACGTACAAGGGAATCTGGAACTACGAATGGCAGGATACGGATAGCGATGGTACTCCTGATGAACTCGTTGCCGTCTGGAGCCCCAGGGAAGGTGAGGATCCAGTTGATCCGATTGATCCGGTAGATCCGGTAGATCCGGTAGATCCGGCGAAACCGAGCAAGGCTTTTCCGGACAGGCGTGGAGAACTGGCACTCAATTCCCTCTGGAGTTCCGCCTCGAATATTGCGGCCTTGGGCAATACCGCTCTGGGGCAGCTTTCGGATATCCGGTTGAGCAATAAGTTGTCTTCTCGGATCTGGGCCATGGGTCTGGGAGATTTTGCCCGGCGTCATTCCAGAAGCGGGGTAGATGGTTATGACTACGACGGGGGAGGATACTCTGTCGGCATGGATTCCGATTTTGGCAGTGGCAAGGGAGTTTGGGGTATTGCCTTCGGGCAGATTTACGGTCATAGCAGGAGCAGAGACTACCAGTCTAAAATCGACCAGCGTACCATGATGGGGACCTTGTATTGGGGCAAGCTCTTTCCGGTTGATGAAAAGACATGGTGGACAGCGAAGGCAGATGTTTCCTGGGGATTTACGGACAACTGCATGAAGTCTGTCTTTACCGGTGGTCTGAATGCCCATGGAGACTGGAATAACAGAACATGGCTTGTACAAACGGAAATTTCCAGAAGTTCGGTGCTTTCCGGGCAGTGGATCATATCTCCGTTCGTACGTCTGGAATTGACGCGTGGCAAGGAAGACGGCTTTTCAGAAGACGGAAGTTATGCCCGGTGTTTCGGAAGTGCTCGCCTCCAGCGTTTCACGATTCCCGCCGGCGTGTCTGTTAGCAAGGCTGTGACTTGTTATGACAAGCCCTGGCATCATACTCTGAGATTATCTTACGCAGGAGATGTCGTTCGAGATATTCCGGAAGCCGGCGTTTATAGCTTCTATAGTGATTTTTTCTGGACAGCCCGAGCCGTGAAACCTTCCCGGCACGCTATGCGTGTTGAATACGATACTCTGCTCCAGTGGAATGAGCGTTGGAATTTATACGCCGGATACGGATTGGAACTTCGGGATCGTTCTACCTTGCATCAAGTTCATGCCGGAGTATCCTGGGCATTTTAAGATTGTTTCTTTCCTTGAACAACCGATATATAATATGAGCTTAATCTTTTGATGTCCGGACAGAATCATCCCGGCAACATACATTGTTGCCGGGATGTGTTTAGAGTAAATTGGATGTCGTAGTATTCATTGTAAATGGATACAATTTTTGCATTTTCTTGAAATACAGGCTTTCCTGCTATAAATAAAAACGGGCGGGGGTAATCGTCCCTTCTGCAGCTCCTCCTCCAGATCTCCAGTCGTAATGCTTTCATTCGGACCATCTGTGGCCGCATCCGGATATGGAGCAGAGCATTCTCTCTGGGCGGAACGTCAAAAGTCATGCAGCGCAAGCCTCCCGGCGGCAGGAGAGGGCGTTATGCCTCATTCGGGGAACATCCTGTATTTTTCTCGAACATGCGGTTCAGATGGTGAGGGTACTTGAACTCCAGTTCCTGTGATCTGCTTCCCTCGAAATAGAAATCCAGCAGGCGTTCAAACGCCGTCAGCACATCCCTGTTCAGCGACCGTCAAAGCGCGTGCAGTGGTTCAGGAGGATCTCGATAGTGATGTTCCAGATATGGAAAAAGGCTGAAACAGGCAAAAGAAAAGAGCCTCGATCCTTTCGGAATGAGGCTCTTATTAGTGGCTCCCCCGGTTGGGCTCGAACCAACGACCTAGTGATTAACAGTCATTCCGAATCTCTTATTCCATAAGAATTTATTGCCAATGGTCAGAAAAAAGTCAGAAAAAGAGATTCCTCTATGATCCGTTTTTGGTACTGTAATGAGCATGGGAAAGGTCTCGTCATACAAAACAGGTGACATTGCACAGAATATCTATGAGCGAGTAAAAATCCAGATTCCGGGCATCTACATCCTCCACCAACCCAAAAGGAAGAGCCCATGGTATATCCAGATCAAACGGGATCTTCCTGCCGGGGTGAAGAAGAATCATTTTTATCGTACTGTGGATGAAGCCATTGAAGCATACAATCGATTCGCAGATATCGTCGTCAGGCAAGAAGCAGAATTTTTGCTGACTCCAACAGAAAGACAAGCAATTCGCCTTTGGCGCAGACACCGGGAGAAGCGCATGCAGGAAGGTAAGAAATCACAGACGCTGGAGGAGGCTATTCGGTACGCTATGGATGCGGAACATAAACAGGATATAGCCCGGCGAACGATTGAAGACCTGTTCCACGAATATATCCTTTATAAAGAAAAAGAAGCTGAAACCAGAAAGGCCGATACCGCCGTCAAGCAATGCAGGCGCAACCTGGCCGATACGAAAAGGACGTTGGATTTGTCTGACGCTATTTACATTGATGAACTTGGTTCCGTAGAAGCTCTTGAAGAAGTCGAATCTCTCCTGCGTGATACTGTGGTTGGCAGAGATGGAGGCCTTCCGTCTCAAACGACCATCAAACATTACCGAACAGCCCTGAATACATTCCTGAATTGGTGCGAAAAGCGGGCCTATATCGCGAGGAACCCGATAGTCCTGCTTCCCCCTATTCAGGCAGAAGAACCTACCCGGGAATCCTATGCTCCACAAGAACTCTCATCCCTGCTTCACACAGCCATCGGTGTATGTCCCAAAGCCATTCCCTGGTTGATAACGGCAGCATTTATGGGAGTTCGCCCTAGAGAATTGACTCGTTTGACATGGAGAGAAATAGGGCAAGCCCTTGGAAACGGTTTCCTGAAAATAGAGCATGTTAAATCAAAGACTGGCCAAGACCGGCTTATCCCCGTTAATGAAGCATTCCGTGCCTGGATGACATGGTGGCTTCAGAAAAAAGGCAAACAATCGGGCTACCTGCTGGCGGGGGATACGAGAGAGCAACGGGAATGGAATCAGGGCCGGGATATCATGGCGTTAAAAGAAGCAGGCATTGAATGGAAAAAAGATGGGCTACGGCATTCTTACGGAACCTACATGTGTGCCATTGAACCGAATACTTCAGTTGTTGCCAAAGCCATGGGCAACAGCGTGGAGATTTTGCTTAAGCACTATGTCCAAGCGAGAACAGACAAGGAGGGAGAAGGCTATTTTGCTATTCGGCCCCAAAATCAACAATAGAAGCTATTCATGAGTGACAACGATACAAGGCCATCACTAGAATCGATCTTATTTCCTTGCCCAGAACAGAACGGCGGAGGGAGATTAAGACTAAGAGAATGTGATGTGGTAATGGGGCAAAGCTCCGGCAGGATTGAATTGCTTTATAATCATAACCTTAACATCCAAGCCAAGTTCGAAGATTCTTCGACTCGACAGTCTCCTCAAAAAGGAAAGCGTATCCTCAAAGTATCAATACCTTCTATCTCATCACATCAACTTGTTGTACACATCTGTTGCCGTCATTATACTCGTATTCAAAGAAGCAAAAAACCGAGCCGTTTGCCTTCTGAAATAAAATCTCCTCCAGGAACACTTGAATTTATTTTCCATAAAAGCGATAATGGCAGATACGATATTAAAGTTCGATTTATAGATGCAAGTGTTTTCAAGCAAGATCCTATTTATTTTTGGTATGGCGAAGCATACAATTTATATTCAATGGGTATTTGGTCACCTCGTCATGGTTGGAACAATGCCTTTCTAGAATATGTATGGAGCCATGCAGAATTGTTCGGTATGCGCCCAGAATCGGTATATCGACGTCAACTATATGATCAAGAAGGATATGAGCCAGATGAAGCTAATCTAGCTATTAATAACTGGTTGCAGCTTGAAAATCTACATCAACAGACGATCAAACTACAACATGAACACGAGATAGCTTCCGATATTTTGTCTGACACTCTTTTCTGGCTAATGTTAAAGTACTGCAAAGAGCCACTTGATAAAGAGATAAAAGATATAAGGCAAATGATCAAAGGTCTTAGTCCAAGAAAACCTATATCCCCTGTATGGGAATATTCCATAAAGGAATTTATTGTATTTAATAAATTTGATTCTGAATCGTTCTTAAAGAGAATCCCGTGGTTTGCTCCTTGGACTTATATTCAAAAATGGCATGAAATAAGTCGTCCAGGGTTGAGGTGGCTTCTGGATCGAATTAAGGAAGTAATGTCAGTGTATATGGATTACCCTCTACGTCCGAAACAAATGGAGAATATGGAAAAGATTCTTACATTTTTACACAATCACACTCAAATGAATCCCTCTGAGAAAAAAATCACAATCCCATGGCCTCGTGCAGGAGATATAGGGGGAACTCCACGTTCCCTGACGGATGCGGGAATGGGCTGGCTTGTGTGTGGACGAGGTAAGCGCGCAATATGCTAGTTCCAGAGCATGCTTCGGGATATCTACAATAGTCCTGATCTGCTTACTTCCATTATAACGCTTGTGCCATTTTATCAGATCGGATTTTTTGGTACTTTTCCAAGCAGGCAAGTTCGGTTGTTTTCGAAGCGCTTCTCACTGATCTCCTCCGCCAGTAGGACGAATCCTATCCAAGCACCGAGAAAATGTGGTGTCGATTCCCGCGTGACTACCTGAGAGATTACAGTATGACAAAATCAGCATATTCATCACAAATATTTCATAATGTTCATTATACGTAATTAAACGCATATTCCATTAATACATCCCATTATGCTCTCTTTTTGCTCAGAAATCGAGGATATTCCTCGCTGTAAAAGGCCTAATAAACCCTACTATTTCTTAATTAAACGCAATATATAAACATTGCAAACATCTTATTATTAGCAGTATATGACGTGTTGACATTCTGCAGAGAAAATTCAATTCTCCGCACATGTCACCGACAAAACCACAGAGACAACTTCGAGATTTGGGCGGAATTGCCCATATCATGGATAGGGCCGAACTGGCTCAACACTTGAAGATCTCGACCAAGAAGGTAGACGAACTCGTAAAATGCGGACTTCCCTACTTTTTGGTCCAGAACAACCGCCGTGGTGGAATCAAAAGGTTCCGCCTTTTGGATGTCCACGCATGGCTTGACCGCCAAACCGAATTGGCAAAATAAGAAACCCCGCCCGCGCATGCTGCGATCAGGCGGAGTTCCAAGGATGGGTTATCCTCGAATATCCTACCAGATCACAGCTGCCGGGCAACAACAAAGAAAACAATGAAGATAAATCATCAAAACATCAAGAAGGACCTGGCAGCATTCAACGCTACCTTGGCTCGCATCTATAAAGAAAGAGGGCGTAGTCTGTACCTCAACGAACTCTATAGTAATCGCCCAGGGCATCAGCAGACCGTTTGTTGTCCCATTCATAACGATCATAATCCATCCTGCTCTTTCAGCGTCATGGAGGACGGAACTATTCTGTTCAACTGCTTTGCTTGCGATGCAGCAGGAACAATTTTCGACCTGGTGTGCGCTCACAAGCAATGGACGATGCAGGAGAATTATTCCGACATCATCCATTTCATCAAGGAAAGTATGCAATCGGATAACGATTTCTCCGCAATTCCTGAGTTACAACCCGCAGTTAAGGCTGTCGTACCCAAGGAAACACAGCCTCTGACCAATATTGAGGAAATGGGATGTGAAAACCTTCGTATGGCTATTTTCCTAGAACACCCCAAGGTCCAGAGAATGGCGCTTATTCTTGGTTTTGCTGAAGAAACCCTGATGTACATGGCCGCCAGGCCATGGTATGCGTTAGGACTGAGCCCGGAAGGAGGGCTTTGCTTTCTCTATACAGACGAGAATGGAAAGTATATCGGGGTCAAAGCTCGCTTGAAAGAACCCTGGGCCTGCTACTTTGGATTCAGTATGAATGGGAATCCTTACACCATTCCCGGCCCTACTGACCACGCTTTCATAAAAGTTTGCGGGACAGTAACCATGTGGGGCATTCATGCCATCCCTGGGTCTACCCACTGCATTATTACGGAGGGAGAAACCGATGCCATCGCTGCCATGGATGCCATTCTTCACTCGGGCATGCCTGAAAAAGAGTTCCCTGCTATCGTCTCCATTAACGGTGTGAAGAGTTTTAATCCTGAACGGGCGGAATATTTTCGAGGTAAGCATGTCCTTTTGGCCTTTGATGCAGACGAGGCAGGAGAAGAAGGGAAAGCCAAGGCGACGGGGTTATTGGCGGGTATTGCCGCTTCTGTTCACGCTTTAACATTGCCCAACGGTAAAAAGGACGTGCGGGAAACCAATATTAGTCACCAGAGCTATTTGATCGGGGAGATTCTTTCTTTCACGGCTATCGGAAAGGAGGTCATCTGATCATGCAACAGCTCATTCCGCCCTGTGAACCACAGCAACCCGATATTTCGTTCCCAACGGAACTATTGCCGGAAGTTTTGAAAAGAACCGTGCAAAATGTTGTCGATGATTTTCGCGTACCGGAAAACATTGTAGGAGTACAGGTTCTTGGCCTGCTCTCGGGATGTCTCGGGAAAGTCTACTCCCTGCAATTCAATGGAAACAGGGTCCGATCCAATCTGTTTTTCCTGATTGTTGAAGGCTCCGGAGTAGGGAAATCGCGTCCTATGGATTACCTGAGAAAAGTCATCACAGAAATAGAAACAGCCAGGGAGTATTCCCTGGCGACACGAAAATCTCTATGGAAACGGGAAAAAAAGAGGCTCGATGAACAATACCGCAAACTCGAAGACTCCATGCCATGTCCAGCCCCGGATTTACAGGAAACAGCAATACGGGAAAGAGACGACCTGTTACTCAAAATTCATTCTCTGGAACGTCGGCTTGCCTGTCATGGTGATATTACGATTGAAGACATTACCCCGGAGGCTCTAGTCAAAAAACTATCCGATTCACCAGACCAATCCTTATTGTCAGCTTCATCCGAAGCTCGTGAACAAGTTAAGAAAGTCATGGTGGGGTATGGCGGTAACGATCTATCAGGAGAAAAACCATATCTGGCCGGATTTAGCGGCGATACGATCAAAACAGACCGTATCGGACGATCTGGAGACCGGGTCAACAGTCCATGTCTTGCCCTGGTATGGGCAACCCAATATGACTCCATGGAACAAGTCCTGGGGGATGAAGGAATGCTTCAATCCGGATTCATGGCCCGTTGCCTGGTCTCCTCAAGTTTTCGGGATCTGGAACGGGGACAAATCGTTACCTATGAACCAGACAAAAAAACGGATCCCGACCTTGGCGAGTGGAACGCCTTAATCAAAAATATTTTAGCCCGTCGACCCATAATGGTTGATCAATCGGATGCGATTCCGTTTGTAGAAGTTAAAGTAGATAACCCAGAGCTGGTACTAAATGAAATTTGTGATCTGAAAGCCCTATGCGTGGAATATCATGCTGAAGTAGAACATGAAGCACGGATCATGGAAATAGCTTACCGCTTGTTGCTTGTGCTGGCTGTGGCAGATCACCCGGATCAACCTGTCGTAACAATCGACCATGCCCGTTGTGTTCGCGAACTTGTCAGACATTTCCTCTCATGCAGGAATCGTCTGACGGGTGACTCCTTCCATGATCGGCTGCGTACATTACTGGGATACATTTACAAGGAGGCTCAGAAGAAAAACTGGCCTTTGAATGGAAAGGCTCCCATACGCAGCGGACAGATTACACGCTCACACAAGGTTAAACTCGACGACATCAAGGAAATGGCCCGCTTGTTCCCAAGTGACTTGCGCATCGAAGAAACGGATCGTTGCGATTCCTTTCAGGTGTACCTCCTCCAGAAAGAACTCCGGGGTTGTTGAAACGGAAAAATATGACATAACATGCTATGAATGAATAACTACAATACTCCGTTTACTACAAGGGAGATACCATCTATTATATTATTTCATATACTAAATATGAATTTATCCAGGTTCCCCCTTCGTAGTTCAGGGAGTTCTGTAGTTATTCATTATCAATAATCAAGAAAGACAGCAATACTTCTGAAGGTTGGACAGTGTTTCTTAAAAAACGCCGTCCAACCTTCCATTTACATTCAGGAAAGAGCGAAAGGCATATAACGGGGGAACTCCCGTTCCAGCTTTTCCGGCACCGTGATCCTGAAATCAGGAACGTACATTCCCGGTGTGTGCAGAGAATATATGCTGTTCGACAGGGCTTTCCGGACAACCGAGTCCCGGGTACAAGCCCATGCCCAATCCCGCGACACCTTGGAGGCAAGGTAGAAGAACCAGCGCTTGACCTTTTCCCTCTGGCAGCATTCCAGGACCTGCCCCAGATCATCCATGTCCATTTCTTCCAGTTGCTCCATGGCCCGGATGATGATACGGCAATCATCAAGATTCCTGATCATGTCAATGCTCTCAAGCAATGCCCGGGCGGGAGTAGACCAGTACAGTCCGTCACGTTCGATGATCCCGCAACATTCATCAAAAAAGTATTCGTCGTGGAATATTCTGCATGGAATGGGCTGTACCTGAAGCGAAACATTTAACGTATTCGGATATTCTCTTGTTTCCCGATGATCAAACAGTTGTATTCGCCTCGGTTCGGGAGCTCCGAGCAGAAGGTACAGAATGGTTCGTCCACCTATGTGGCAACTTTGCGATTCTTTCTGGAATGCTTTCAGAGCCCCGTACAGGCAGCGAGGAACGTGACGAGCCCAGACTCCGTACCCGCAATGGACAAGAACACCTTCTTTCCCGGCGCGGGCCAGATCCTGGTTGGTAAAGCCTCGCTGCCTGAGTTCCTTCGTCGTCATCACGACATTGACAGGCAGCTGGTTCATTTTCTACATTTTCGTCATCTTCATTATTGTTCGTGGTTGGAGGTGAGGGGAACCGGTTCCCGGGGGATGTCGTTCATGTTGCGGTTCAGGGCTTCCGCTTTGTTCCGGGCAAGTTGTTCCAGCTCCTGCTTCATCGTATCCCCGAGGCTGATCAGTTGACCAAATCCATCGGGCTTGACCTGATGCGCTGCATTGACGGCGACCTGTCTGATGACAGGACCCAGGGGATGCCGGGAGCTGTTGGCTATGCCCATTCCGGTTGCCATGGCGGCCCGCTCCAGCATGTCCCGGCAGATCTTGTCCGTTTTCTCGGCATTGTTTCCCTGGGCATAGGGGCTGGTCATTTGCAGCCCGGCAAGGAAGGCCGTCTGCCTGACGGTACTGTTGAATCCAGTCCGAAGAAGCAATTCCCTGTTGCCCGCCGCGTCGAAATAATCGGGACGCAGTTCGTCGATTCTTCCATTGGGATAGACAATGCCGGAGAGGTAGGTTTGTTCATCCCGGCGATCCCTGACATTGAAGAAGAGTTCTTCGTGAGCACGAATAACCTCCTGTGGAATTCCGCTGATCCGACTGATTTCGTCGTAATCACATCCGTCATTCAGGAGGAGGGCGTGAATAAGATTGCGTGCCCCTGCTGCCATCTCGCCTGAAAGAGCGATGGCTTCCATCAGGACGACATTGTTTTCTTTACCCATGAGGAGTTTGATTGTTCTGCGTATTGCCTGTTCCTTGAACCAGGCTGGCGGCATGATTTCTTCCCGAGCATATGACCTGGCAATGATCCAGCCGGCATCGGGACACCCCAGCAAGGTCTGAATCCTCCTGATTCTATTCGCCATCTCCAAAGGGATAACCCGGAGAACAGGATCGTCATGCTGCGGGGAAAGCCATGTATCGGGATGAGGGACTAGTGGGGCGATTCTTTCGATGATTGCGCGTTTCATGAAGGAATTTTAAATACTGCACTAACAAAAAGCAACACATTGATATTCAGCTTGAAAACAAAGGATTTTTCATGGCTGACAGCTAAAAAACAACTCTCCTTCATGATGAAGAAGAGCTGTTGAATATCGGCCTTATCCGTCCCTGGCTTCCAGCGTCCTGACGATTGCCTCGGCTCCCCGTTTGTACACGGTCACGGCCAACAGCTCTCCGTCGCGGAAGACGGCCCAGAAGCGGGTCCCCTTGTACTTTTCAATCGTCAGCATCAGGCAACACCTCCTTTCCGGGGTGATGGTGTGAGTCGAGCAGATGTCTCAGTACGGCCCCGATATTGGCTTCGTACATGTCCCGTGTGTGCCTGTTGCAGGCGACGGCATAAAGGCACCGGGCATCAAGGATGTCGATGTCTTCACCACAGAGCCGGATGCAGCTTTCCAGTGTATCCAGTTCCGCCTCCGGAATCGGTGAAGCCAGCAGGATGCTTTCATCGTCGTCCAGAGACTTCTGCTGTTCTTCCGTCAGTTCCGGGAGGTTCACCAGAGCCGTCATGGACGGGCCGTGAATCGTCAGCTTGCTCAACCCCAGCGAAGGATCATTCTGATGACTGCTGCAAAGCGACACTGCCTTCTCGATCCGGGTCAACAGTTCCGTATCCACTTCCAGGTACACATACGGAGCGTCCGTATCGTATCCGCTCGTGGAACGCAGTTGCGCGATGATGGGCATCGTCTTCATGTTTCGTTCTCTTCCTTTCCTGTCAGAGTTACTTGCAGAAGAAGGCGATGACGCCCAGGATCAACAGCACGGCGAGCAGATACGGAGCCACGGCCACCAGAGCCGACAGGATGCCGACGACGACCGGCCCCAGCAGACACAGCAGTACGAGTGCCACCAGGGCGATGAGGAGGTCTTTCATGTTCATGGCCGTGCCTCATGCGGTAACCCTTGCCCGTGATGATCGACGAACCGGAGCGGCGGAGGACACCCATTGCCTGAGCGCCTGCCGTCCGGCATAGGTAATCAGCCAGCAGTCGGGATGAAGCAGGAATTCCTCTTCCTTCGTGCGGATGATGAACTCCCTCCCGGCCAGATCACGGACAGCGTGCCTGACGCTTTCCCGTTCGATGCCACGGCATTCCTCCATGATTTCCTCGTCACTGCGTTCGAAATCGCCGTGAAGGTACAGCAGAATGGACAGCTCCAGCCCGGTCAGGGACGGAGTCCGTCTCATACGCTTCACCCTCGGATGATGTTTTCTTCTCATGATTGTCTCAAGTCAGTTGTTCAGGGTATAGCTGTCAGCCAGATCCCAGAGCTCCCGGTTCAGACGAGTATTGCCGTCGATGCCGTTGAGCGCCCGCAGGGAACGACGACGATAAGCACCTTCCTTCTGTGGCTTCAAGGGAACGCCTCCCCTGATCAGGTTTTCCTGAACCCGGTTGAAGCACTGCCAGACGGTAGCCGGTCCTCCCGCCGTAAAGCCGATGTCGTTCCAACGCCGGGGAGACAGAAGGGCTTCGGGACGTATCCTGTCTTCGTAGGCGTCTCCCATACGCAGCTGTGCCGCCTCATGAACAAAGTCCACCTGACGCTTGTAAGGGAGTTCGACTCCCTGCATCCGGTGAATGTCGTCCATGATTCGGGGTGTTTCTCCGGCCAACCGGAGACTGGCGGCAATCACATCCTCCCCGGTATGGCCCATGTGGCGGATGTTGATGGCGGCGATGTGTGCCCCGACAATCAGACCGTTGGTACAGACCAGCCGGAAGATGCCTGCCATGAGCCGGTAGGAACAGCTGCCGTTGTGGCTGTTGATCATGACCACTTCGATGCGCTGCTCACGGTTGTATTCCAGCACGTCCCGGTGAGCGAAGCGAATCAGGTGCTTGCGGGTGGGAGTGCCGTCAGGTTTTCGTGTGCGTTGTTCCTGGGCTCCAACGACGAGGAACCCGGCTTCTTCCATCTGGTCGAGCAGGGAGTCGGAGGAAACGAAGCGGTATTTCTTCGAACGGCTGTCATCTTCGCGGTGGGCGAAGACGGAGGGTGCGACACGCCGGACCTGGTTTCTATCCAGCGGGCTGTTGTCGCGGTTGCGATAGAGTTCGCGTGTGGATGTATGAGTATTCATGTTCATTGATGATTGGTTTGTTGCAACAAAAAGCCCGCCTCCCGGAACAAAGCCGGGAGGCGGGCACTGGCAGGAAGCAGAGAATCTACTTCCTCATGGATATATGACGCGGGGAGAGAGGGTTTTTCAGATGAGTGTATTCAAAAATGGATACTTATTTTATTGTGCAATAACGGCGTAATGCATCAAAATAACCGTTAAGTGCCCTTAACGAGGTGATCGTTCCATTAGACTGAGTTCTGGATGTCGATGTTTTGCAGGGTTTGAGAACTCTATCCATGAACTGCTGGCTTTAAGTAGCTTGTATCGGAAGACAGGTTCAATCGGTTTTTCCTGATTTTTCCAAGCATCGATCCACTCTGGCAGCATGGCTTTGAGTCTTTTTCTGCAGGGTGGGTCCATGGCAAACAAGAGTTTTTTTGAGAATTTTGGGCTCTCTTGTTTTCAGAAAATAATTTCTGCTGCGTTTCTCTTTGACGGGCTTTTCTTTTGTCGTGGAGAGAGCTCTGATAATTGTCTTAGTGACTTATGCTAGCCCTTGTCTCCCGCTAATGCTCGTCATTTTTGAACGACATGCTATTGATTTTATTTAACCCACTCAGAAGACAAGGCTTCTGCCTGCTGAAGTACCGTTTGTACCGCAGAATCCTGAAGGTCGGGAGGATAACCATATTTGCGTAATATTCGCCTGACCAAGACACGCATGCGAGCGCGAGCCGATTCACGGTGCGCCCAATCCACTGACACGTTTTCACGTAGACTCGTTAACAATTCTTGAGCGATTAGGCACAGCTTCTCGTCGCCCATCATTTGCACGGCGCTTTCGTTTTGGGCAAGCGCATCGTAAAAGGCGATTTCTTCATCAGACAAACCGGATTCCTCACCTCGCTGACGAGCTTCGCGAATGTCTTTGGCCAATTGGATCAGTTCTTTTAGCACCTCTGCGGTAGTGATCGCGTTGGCATGATAGCGCGCCACAGCGTCTTCCAAACGTTCTGAGAAAGCCTTGGTTTGAACTACGTTGGTCTTGCTGCGAGAGCGAATGCCGTCATTGAGCAATTTGCGTAAAGCTTCCAGCGCAAGGTTCTTTTTCTCCATTTGCTGCACTTCGGCCAGGAATTCGTCAGAGAGAATGGAAATATCCGGACTCTGTATACCTGCTGCAGCCAGAATATCGACAATCTCGGTTGAGACCACCGCCCGGCTGACAATTTGCTGGATGGCCAGCTCGCGCTCTTGATAACTTATTCCGGAACCGGTGCTGCTCTTGACCAGTGCGGCGCGGATAGCTTGGAAAAAACCGACTTCCTCCCGGATTTTCCGGGCTTCATCAGATGCGGATGCCAGGGCGAATGCTTTGGAAAGAGCCAACACGGCATCTTGATACCGACGATGCGCGTTCTTCTTGCCTTCCTCGGTATTTTCCCGTGCGGCCAGTTTTTGTTGCAGGTCGAGTATCCACTCAATAGCTCCGGCCATCATGACTAGTCGCTCCTGGGGGGTTCCATTAAGCGCCGAGAGGTAATCGAAGCCATGATACATATCCCGCAGAATTTCGTACTTCTCCATCATCACCGTGACGGCTTCCGCTTCGTCAACGCCAGTGTTTTCCTGGTCTTTTTTCGAATATTGCTGTAGTGCCGATTTCAGGCTCTGCGCAATGCCGATATAGTCCACAATCAGGCCGGCGGGCTTGTCCTTAAACACTCGATTTACGCGAGCAATGGCTTGCATTAGCCCGTGTCCTTTCATGGGTTTATCCACATACATGGTGTGCATGCTAGGAGCATCAAAGCCGGTAAGCCACATGTCTCGGACGATTACCAGTTTGAGCGGGTCGTTCGGGTCGCGGGCACGTTTGGCTAGGAGGTCGCGCCGTGCCTTATTGCCAATGTGCTGTTGCCATTCCTGCGGGTCACTTGCCGAGCCGGTCATCACAATTTTGACCGAACCTTTTTCATTATCAAGACTATGCCAGTCGGGACGGAGTTTGATGATTTCTCTATACAGATTCACGCAAATACGGCGACTCATGCAGACCACCATGGCCTTGCCTTCCAAGGCAGCTACACGGTCTTCAAAGTGGGTGACCATATCTTTTGCCACCAGGGCAAGACGTTTGTCGCTACCCACCAACGTTTCTACCGTTGACCATTTCCTTTTCAGTCGTTCTTGCTCAAATTCTGGGGAATTCTCTGTGAGTTCTTCAACTTCGGCATCGATTTTTGGCTTTTCATCTTCGTCAAGTTCGATCCGTGCCAATCGCGATTCATAATAAATCGGCACGGTAGCTCCATCCTCAACTGCGCGGCTAATGTCGTACACATCGATATAATCACCAAAGACCGCCGGGGTATTCACGTCGTCTTTCTCAATAGGCGTGCCGGTAAAGCCAATAAAGGATGCGTTGGGCAAGGCATCCCGCATGTACTTGGCAAAGCCATATGATATTTCGCCGGTCTTCGCGTCTACTTTAGCCTTGAAACCGTACTGGCTGCGATGCGCCTCATCTGCGATGACCACGACATTGTCTCTTGTAGTGAGCGGTTCCGCAATTTCGCCAAATTTCTGCAAGGTTGTAAAAATCACCCCGCCCGATGCCCGATTCAAAAGCTGTTGCAAATGTTCACGGCTGTCAGCCTGTACGGGCGTTTGACGGATCAAGTCGCGGCACATGGAGAATGTCGAAAAGAGCTGGTCGTCCAAGTCGTTACGGTCGGTAAGCACAACCAGGGTGGGATTGGCCATGGCCGGATGTTTGACCAGTTGCCCGGCGTAAAAAGCCATGAGCAAGCTTTTACCTGAGCCCTGAGTATGCCAGATGACCCCGACGCGCTTGTCTCCTTCTGGCGCGGTAGCCGCCACCGTGCTGTTAACGGCATGTCGTACCGCGTGAAACTGGTGGTAACCAGCAATAATTTTGACCAATCCTGAGTCCGTCTCACCAAAAACCGTGAAGTTGCAGAGCAGATCAAGGAGACGGTTTTGCTCAAACACACCTTCAATCAATGTAGGAAGTTCCGGTACGCCTTTGGGTGCTACGGATTGACCGTCAGTGGTGCGCCAGGGCATGAATCGTTCAAGATTGGCGGACAATGACCCAACCCGAGCGGCGGTGCCATCCGAGATTACCAGTAGAGCGTTGGTGCTAAAGAGCGCCGGGATCTGCTGCTTGTAGGTTTGGAGCTGATTAAAGGCCCCGGCAAGGGTTGCATTGAGGCTGCCCGGCCCTTTCAACTCAATGACGCCGAGGGGAAGACCGTTAACGAACACAACAACATCGGGTCGTCGGTTGCACTCTCCGCTGATGACGACAAATTGACTTACGGCCAGCCAGTCGTTTTGTTCCGGGTGTTCAAAGTCAAGAAGCTTAACATTCCCTGAAGTCAGGGTGCCATCCTCCGCGTAGTATTCAACATCCACACCTTCAGTCATCAGCTTGTGAATGCGGCGGTTTTCTTCAAGCAGGGAAGGCCGTTCAGATTGGATCACCTTCTGCACAGCATCATAACGGGCCTCTTCGGGCACACCGGGGTTTAGACGGGCAACAGCCTCTTCAAAGCGTTTCTTGAGAATAGTCTCATCATGGCTCTCGCGCTCAGGACTCCTTCCATCAGGGCCGATATTTTCTTCCCTCTCGATACAATATCCTAGGGATTGTAACTGCTCCAACAACACGTGCTCCAATTCAGCTTCCGATAAAAACGTCATTATTCGTCTCCTTTCTCTTGTTCAAACTCCACGTCTACAGGCTTCGCTCCACGTGCGGCATTCAACGCTTCGACATAGGCTTCACGATCCAGTTGGTAAAGCAAGCGGCTTGCCTCAATGTTTAAAGTTATAATATCTGTGGAAGGCAGCATTACTCTTACGATAAGACTTCCTTCCTCGTCAATCTCGCATCCCAATGAAACATGTGAATCAACATGCGCATGCAAATGTTCAAAGCGCTCGTAGGGTTCGCGAGTCCGCACCAAATCCAATTCAGCTTCCAAATACGCCTGATGCAAAAAGGTGACGATAGCATCAGCGGACAATACAGCCGAGCGACGGTGGTGCACAGACAACCGATTCAGAAAGCCATCGCGTCCATGACTGACTGGGCCAGCTGCATTGCGAAGATCACCAAGAGCAGTAGTCAGTTTGTAGTGCTGCGAAACCAGCTTAAGGAATTTGGTATTCTGGCTCTCGCCAATCTTTAAAACGCGTACTGCTGAAGCCACCCATTCGCCAAAGTCTGGACATGCACCTTTGGGTTTTACAGGATTGAGTGGTGAATCTAATTCATCAATTATGACTCGACAAATCACCTCAACGATAGCCTTGGCACAATCAATAGAGGCATCGTTATTCTCCTCCAAAGAGAGCTCCAGAGCCTCAAAAGTTTGCTGTAACATCGGTGCATCACGCCAATGCGCACAAGCTTCGCGAATACCAGGGCACCAGTCCTGAGTCATAATTCACCTCCCAATATACGTTCGACATCTTTGATGCGCAACTCACCGGAGATTAGCTTAGGCAATAACGTGTCACGGAGCTGGGCGAGAGTGCGGGATTGGCGTTCGTTGGCTACAAGTTGTCTGTAAAGCGAATTTGCTAATTTTTCAAAACTCACTAGGACAGGACGAGAAGGAACGATAACAGGAATTGGTCGGAAATTGCTTTTACTGATTTCTTGGAATGTCGAACCGTTCGCATTGCCAATAATCGCATCCATATTTTCGCGACACCATAGAAGCACGAAAACATTAGACAGGATAGCATCGCATTTCATAGCAATAAACCCTTGATTGATTGCCGTTGGAACTTCAGTAATTGCTAAATAGCCAATGGGGGCGCGAGAAGAAAGCAACACTGTTCCTATTGGGAGCACTCCTGAGCTTATTTTTGCAAGGCCAGCATCCGTAATCATTCGGTCTGTATCCAGCAAAACCGGAAATTTCAAACTAGACAGGTCTTTAGGTGTAGCCCAGTGATGATGCCCCCCCTTCCAAAAATCAGGTTCCTTTGTGCTAGGTGTTGAACCACCACAAACAAACACTTCTGCACCGATCGTCGAATGGTTCCACCCCTCTGGAACTCTCCCCAACTCCGAGTCGACCAAGCGATCGGGGAATAGATCGTAGAGATGTGCGGGCAGGCCGGGGAGCGATTGGCCGCGTTGCCAGCGACCGTCGAGCTTGGCGCGCACAGGCTCAAAGTCCACAAACCAAGCCTTGAACAACGCACGAGCCATTGCTTCCAGCGTTTCGTTCATGCGGCGGTTACATTCGATTTTGTCGTCCAGCGTTCCGAGGATATGGGCAATAGCGCGTTGTTCTGAAAGGGAGGGACAAATAATTTCTATTTTGTTGAGATTACGCTGCGTCAATTTGGGCATTACAGCCCCTGTCAGATAACCACTGATATCCATTCCCTCTAATGCGTACATTAAGAATCGAGTATCTGCTTTCTTGTTACCTGTTACAATATGAGCGTGATTGTTAACCCAAAACTTTCCACGTGCCATAAAAGCAATTGGTGTTTGGCGAGTGCGTAAGTTTTCTCCATCTTCAGCGATTAACAAATAGTTCCCATCAAATAAATAACCGTCAACGTAATCGACAATTCCCGAGGCACCATAGTATGGATAATGACCTGGTCGCCGTTCAGATTCTTTTACTGGCTTGCGTTTCCCATCATGATTTATGATTACGCCTCCCAGCTCAACCTTGCTCCATTCACCTCCCATATCCAAGCTCCTTCAAGTTGGCTTCAATCATCGCATCCAGTCGTGCCGCTTCCGCCCGCTGCTCCCGCCATAGCGTTGAGAGACGCAGCATCTTTTCCTCGAAGGGCTCGCCGTCTTCTTCTTGTGCCGCCGCACCCACGTAACGTCCCGGCGTGAGCACATGACCATGCTTGCGGATGTCGTCTAGTAAGGCTGATTTGCAAAAGCCCGGCACATCGGCGTATGCATCAGCTTCTTTTTCTCCCCGCCAGGCATGGTAGGTCTCAGCGATTTTTCCGATTTCGTCGTCGGTCAGTTCACGCCGGGTGCGGTCAACCAATACGCCCATGTTGCGGGCGTCGATAAACAGCACCTCGCCGCGCCTGTCGCGCAAGGTGCGGTCGCGGCGTTTGCCGTTGGATTTGTCGCGTGCCAGCAACCACAGGCAGGCGGGAATTTGGGTGGAATAAAAGAGTTGCCCCGGCAGAGCCACCATGCAATCCACCACATCAGCCTCAAGCATGGCCTTGCGGATGTCTCCCTCTCCAGACTGGTTCGAGCTCATGGAACCGTTGGCGAGCACAACACCTGCCGTGCCAAAGGGCGCAAGATGATGCACGATGTGCTGAAGCCAGGCGTAGTTGGCGTTACCCACGGGCGGCACACCAAATTTCCAGCGCACATCGTCGCGCAAACGGTCGCCGCCCCAGTCGGAAATGTTGAACGGCGGGTTGGCCAGGATGAAGTCCGCCTTGAGGTCGCGCAGTTCGTCTTTGTGAAAGCTGCCTTCATTGTTCCAACGAATGTCCGAGTCAATACCACGCACAGCCAGATTCATCTTCGCGAGCCGCCAGGTCGTGTAATTGGACTCCTGCCCATAAATGGCAATGTCGCCGATTCGCCCGCCGTGCTCCTGCACAAACCTTTCCGACTGCACGAACATCCCGCCGGAGCCACAGCAGGGATCGTAGACGCGTCCTAAATACGGTTCGAGCATTTCGACCAGCACACGCACCACGGAGCGCGGGGTGTAAAACTCGCCGCCACGCTTGCCTTCGGCCCCGGCAAACTGGCTCAGGAAATATTCATACACGCGTCCCAGAATATCTTTGGAACGACCGCTTTCCTCATGCAACGCTATTCCGGAAATTAAATCAATCAGCTCCCCCAGCATTACCTTATTCAAAGCGGGACGAGCGTAGTCTTTGGGGAGTACGCCTTTAAGGGACTCGTTGTCCTTTTCAATAGCTCGCATGGCATCGTCAATGAGCGTGCCAATGGCGGGAAGTTTTGCGCTGGCTCGCAGGTGTGACCAGCGGGCTTCCTTCGGCACCCAGAATACGTTTTCTGCAAGATATTCGTCCTTATCTTCGGCAGCCAGGATATCTTCAGCTAGCAGGGATTTATGCTTGGCTTCGAAGGCATCAGATATGTACTTCAGGAAAATGAGCCCGAGGGCTACATGCTTGTAATCGCTTGGCTCCATGTTGCCGCGCAGTTTATCCGCCGCTTTAAAGAGCTCGGCTTCAAAACCAAGCTGTGCTTCATTTTTTTTGCTATCAAATTTTGCTTTTGCCATGCTTGAATGCGATTCTTGCTAGTTATGCTGGACTGTCTCCCCAAAGAAGTACCAGTTTATGAGTTACTGGTTTGGTGATTATTAATGTTGAGGGTTAATTTTGTCCAGCATAAAGGCTGGGAGGGTTGTTGCCACAGGAGGCGTGAGGTCGCTCTTCGTTGTGTTCCCGTCGCCATTGTTCCAGTCTTGTTTGCAAATGCTCCATGTTGTCAAAGATTTCACGATCCAGCAGTTCTCTACCAAGGCTGGCGTTGAGGTTTTCCACATAGCCGTTTTTCCGCAGTGGCCCATCCAGGCACAACGGATTATAACTGTGAATCGGATCATTCTCGTCAAAATACGGCCAATCTTCTTCCAACGTATCGCCGTTGCGCGTAACGATATTGTCCGGCAAAATGCCGCGCATGACGAGGTTCATGCGGGTAAGGTTGTACGTGTTTTCCTTGAGCTCCTGCATGGGAATAACCTTGATGAGATAGATCAGGTCTCGAATGGTCTTGGCACGCGCGCCGGAAGTGTTCCCCTGCTTGGATAGACCAGTCTCCAGCGTGGTAAAAAGCCCGAGAATATGTTTTTATGTGAAGGGTTGATCAAGCGGTTAAAGGCCAAAAGCGCAGTCATTACATGATCCGCTGAAAAGTCGCTGGCTTTGGCAATCCAGGTAGAGAACAGATGATCATAGGGGATGAAGTAGCCAATATTCTTCCGGACACTCTCGACTGTTTCACTATCCTCTTCCTTCAGATCGGAAAGATATTCATCTGTCCAATCGTTCTCCTTGAGGTGCTTGACCTCCTTGTCTGACAGTAACTT
Source organism: Akkermansia sp. N21169 (assembly GCF_029854675.1). NCBI lineage: Bacteria > Pseudomonadati > Verrucomicrobiota > Verrucomicrobiia > Verrucomicrobiales > Akkermansiaceae > Akkermansia > Akkermansia sp. N21169. Next base: position 67,473 of record NZ_JARWNC010000040.1, read on the forward strand.
ATAGAAGATGAATCCGAGTATGTAATCCTTGTATTCGTTGGCCTCGATCTTGGATTGCCTCTTATTGACGGACTCCCAATTTTTGCAGCGAGTTATTGCTTGTTCATAACGTGTTCCTGATGGATAGGGATACTCCCCATGTTGCTTGATAGCTTTCGATATCGATAGATTATTGCCGACTCAATGTTCGTTGATACGGTGCTGGTTTGCTACCCCCAGATACGACGATCATGAGGGAGCTAAGCCTTCGAATTAGTAGCGTAGACAGGTCATATTATCGAGAACAAAACCCGGAGTCTTCTCTGCAAAACCTCGACCGCATCCGTGACGGTGAGGAGGAAATAAAAGGGATTGCTCGGACAGAGAAGGATGGTAATCTATGACAATTCCTGAGATGAGCCGCCTTCTTGATTCCGTTTATTTACTTCTGCAAAAATCTGTATCTCCCATGTGTCCTAAAGAACTTGCCGCTGCACTCATCCAACGGGGAATGTGGCAATCTCAAGGAAAGACTCCCGACGCTACAGTCGGAGCGCGTATCTATGAGGATATCAAAAAGCATGGAAATCAATCCCGGTTCATCAAGGCGGCAGAAGGGCTCTTTGCGCTTAACCCGAACGTGAAAATCGAATTGCCGGACCCAGGGGAAAAGGCAGGAAAGGCGGTTAAAAGGAAACAACCGGAGAAGTCAGCAGGTTTCTATTCTTTTTCGGACTGTGCGGAAAAAGTCCTCCTTCACTTTTCAGGGAATGCCCCCATGCACTACAGAGATATTACCAGCAAAGCCCTGGAGTTGGGGTGGCTCAAGACGGAAGGGCTGACTCCCGAGGCCAGCATGTACGCGCAAATCCTGACAGAAATCCAGCGAAGAGAAAAACAGGGGAAGATCCCCCGCTTCGAAAAGTTGGGCAATGGAATGGTTGGGTTGACCATCTGGAAATCAACCGGCTTGGAACGTCACATTGATTCGTTCAATGATAAACAAAGAAAAGTCCTGATGGAACGGATGATGCAATTAACCCCGCAGGATTTTGAGGAATTGATTACTACTCTGTTGAGTAAAATGGGATTTTCCGAAGTGAGCAGGACTCCCTATGGCGGAGACGGGGGCGTTGATGTGCGAGGCATTATGACGGTACATGATGTCATTCATATCAAGCTGGCCGTACAGGCCAAACGATGGAAAGCCAATGTGCAGTCTCCTGTCGTCCAGCAACTTCGCGGCAGCTTGGGGACGGACGAACGCGGCCTGATTGTGACGACTTCCAATTTTTCCAGAGGCGCCAGGGATGAAGCGAGGCGCACGTCCTCCCATACCCCCATCGATTTGATTGACGGCGACCAATTGGTTTCTCTTCTTGTGGAATACAATCTGGGAGTCAGAAAGAATCGTTACCAGCTTCTGGAACTGACTCCTTCCTTCTTCTCTGATGAGGAAGAAATATAGATGTGACAGCTAAAAAGAAGCCAGCCACACCTGATGGCAGGCTTCTGAATCGACAGCATCTCCATCCCTTTACTGCCTGCACCACCCGGAACATTCCTTCCTGTACTGGCACCAGGAGCATTGCATCCCGGGCTGGGGATGGAAACGTTCAGTAGTGATGCCTTCACAGGCAATCCTGTACAAGTCGGCGATGCGTTGCTTGCGCTGTTCGTTGGCTGGGTGAATCTTGACCCGGATCACCTGGGGCATCTTCGTCTTGACCAGGTAGATCAGATCCAGCGACGGAGGCGTGTCTCCCGTGGCTTCTTCGATCACCATCTGATAGGTAACCAGCTGGAGTTCGTGGTCAAAGGCGCAGGAACGTATCTTCTTTCTCGTTTCTTCGTCGACGTAGTCCACCGGGACTTCCGTCTTCTCCAGTTCCAGGAAGTGGGCGGAGAAGGTTTTCTCCATGGCTGCTTCACTGCTGTCCTCTCCCCGCCATCGGGCGAGGTTGAAGGACTGAAGTGTGGCGTGGATGGCCTTGCCGACATGCAGGGCGACTGTCGTCGGCTTCCGTATCTGCGCTACCCTCTCGAAGAAAAAGCGCAGGGAACACGACAGGTACGATTTGACCGAGGAGGGAGACAGGTAGTCCGGGCGTATGGCAAGGGGAGAAGAAGCCTCCGAAGGGAACTTCTTCACCAATGCGATAGCCGGGTGCAGGGAGTATGAACGTATTGGCCGGATTACGGGAGCGATCATGGTCAGTACGGGTTGGAGTTACCGGCATAGACCGTAGCGGGACGGCGGGTGTAGTTGTTCCTGCCTGATGCCGAACGTTTGGATGAAGAGCCTGAACGATTCATCAGTTCGTCGATCAGCCCGGAGGCTTCCATGCGGTTGAGCATGGCAACGACCTTGTTGAATCTCCGGGCAGACAGTTCGTTCAGGGCAGTGTCATCCAACCCGGCCTTTCCGGCCAGTTCCAGGATGAGAGACTGTTGCTTTTCCGAGCATTTCCATGCGGGAACGGTTGCAACAGAGGTCTCGGGAGCGCTTGCAGGCGGTGTTTGTTTCACGGATGATGTGGATATCATCTGTGAGCAGGAAGCCCCAAGGACAGGCCTTTGCGTGACCTGTGAGCCGTAATGTTCGTCAGGAACAAATCCTACCTGTTGGATCTGGGCATCGACGGCGGCCTGAAGGGAACCATAGAGCCGTTCTGTCTCGAATGGCAACTCTGATGTGTTGCTGATTTCGGTTTCGATGGATACCTCGAACTGGTGGGAGGAATACCCCGGTAGCCCGAGGCGTTTACTGTAGTTGGCGATGAGTTTGATAGCCATGATGGTGGTTCTTTCGTTGTTGATGGGTGGATATAGTAAAGCCGCCATGCCCCGGTATGGGAACATGGCGACTTTGTGAAGGATGACAGGCAGGTAAGAGCCTGTGTCTGGTATATATGACGGTGAGGGAGGTGTTATTTCATTGCTACTCTTTGGCCCCGGCTTCCCGTAGCAATTTCTCGCATTTCGTACAGTTATATCTGGTAGCCAGCATGAGAGCCGTGTTCCCTTCCTTATCTTCCATATTCACATTTGCCCCGGCCGCTAACAACTCTTTCATGCATTCTCCACGGTCATGGCCAGAATAAGGACCAATCGCATACATGAGAGCCGTACGCCCGTCATTATCTTTAACATTCACGTTTGCTCCCGCTCCCAGCAATGCTTTCACACTGTTTGTAAGCTCATTATAAGTAGCCCTCATTAAAGCCGTTTTTCCATCTTTATCCTTCACGTTTACGTCCGCACCAGCTTCTAGTAATGTTTTCACACAGTCCGGATACTTATCCTCAGTAGCCCACATGAGAGCTGTTCTCCCATCCTTATCCTGGGCATCCACATTTGCTCCTGCTTCCAGCAATGCTTTCACACTGTCTGTACGTCCATTATAGGCAGCTTCCGTGAGAGGCATTTCTCCTTTTTTATTCTTTCCGTTTACATCTGCCCCGGCTTTCAGCAATACTTTTACACAATCTGTATATCCTCTATTAGCAGCCAATATGAGCGCCGTATCCCCATTCTTAGCCTCCATGTTGAGGTCTGCCCCAGCGTCTATCAATGCTTTCACGCATTCCGTATGCCTACTATCAACAGCCCATATTAGAGCTGTATCCCCATCTTCTCCCTTCGCATCTACACGCGCTCCGTCCTTGATCAATTCCGTTACCCAATCGATATTCCCCTCTTTGACAGCTTTCATGAGAACCGTATTTCCTTTCGAATCTCTTTTATTGGCTTCGGGATTATCGGTTTTTCCACATGAGGAAAGGAGTAAGGTGGGAATCAACGCAAGAACGGCAACGCGACCGATTCGATATATTTTTGTATTCATATGTTTATGTGTTAGAATCTTTTCTTTCTGGTTACCACTTCATAGGAAAAGGAGACGTTTCGTTATACTTTCTATGATAGTAAACCGGGTTTGCCAGCCACCATATGCCTTGAATGAGAGCAAGGATGAATTCGGAAATCCATAAAATCCCAAGCGCCGGATTAGGATTAATGAATGCAGCAACAATGATCACAATATATATGATCCCCCACCCCCAGCTTCCATTGTAGAATTTATGAGCGCCAACGGGCCACAGGAAAATAGCCAGCAAACCTGCAATGATACTGCTTTTATGTCGCCCATGAGCATGGAGGACCGAACGGGTGCAGCCTGTGTTTCTCCTCCTTTCGCTCTGGAATGCTTCCGGAACGATCCAAAGCTTTTGAATATAAAAACCGCACCTATTAACATCAAAGGACCCAAGAATTTCGCTTTGGGCCATAAGTTGATGCAGATCACGCAAATCACCATTAAACCGGCTCCTATTGCCATATGTAACCATGCATCCTGAAGGAAGGGAGAGGTTTTCCTTTCCTGACCATTGTTTAGTGCAATGGGCAACGGAGGAGGCGTTGCTGTTGGTGGGGGAGAAGGGGGGGCCGCACACCAGGAGAACGCATCTTCGCAAGCTTTCCATGTTGCCCAGCCGGGAGTCCATACCAAGGAATTCGGCGGAAGCTTCCTATCCTGATATAGTTTCTTCAATTCTTCTTCCGAGAACGGTCCTTCCTGCGTGCCATCGGGACGTGTTATATGATAATCGTTCATGATTTTGTCAGAGTTTACCAGCCGCTTCCCTGATAAGTGCCGTCATTGAAACGTCCCGAATTCCGGGATCGTGGTACTTCACCAGCTCCGCCACATTGCGGGCAAGGCATGCGGTATTGATTTGATTCCGTTCGATTCCAGAGAGCCCTTCCGCTGCCCGGCGTTACAACTCCGCTTCCTCCGCATTTTTTGCAGATCTCCATGGCATTGTTTTCGTAAAAGTTATTGGCCGCACGAATCATTTGTTGCAACTGATAGTCCGAATTGTCGCCCCCACCCATACTGTTCTGTATCCACGCATTTGATTCATACTGGGGAACAGCGGGCTTCTTCGCACCAACCGAAAGGATGATGATCACCAGCATCAGTCCAATAACACAGACAGTATAATGGTTTATTCCGTACGTTTGCCCTTTTACCTGTAATGCCCGCAATCCCCATCGATGGATCTGATTCAGAATTTCATGGTTCTGCATCCAATCTGACAAGGACCTGTATTCCTTTGCCGTCGATGCCTTCATTTCATCTGGAGAAAAGGATTTCTCATGTTGTTCCGCATGAGCAGACGATGTGTTCGAATGGGATGCCGTACCTTCTGAACCGGGATGTGGAGGAAGAGGCGGCAGCTTGGCGCTGGAAATAAACCATTCAAAGGCGTCTTCACAGGGACGCCATTGATCCCATCCTTCTGTCCAGACGTAAGACCCGGGGGGAAGAGTCCGCTGATGATAGAACCCTTTTAGCTCGTCTTCGGAAAAAGGTCCTTCCTGTGTGCTGCCCGGTCGAGCAAGGTAATAGGAAATCATAAGCATCAAAGTGTAGATTCATGAACTGAACGAGAGAAAGCGCATCAGAAGAATAATGGCAACAGTCCTCCCAGAATGAGTATTGAAACAAGCATGAGGCCCAGGATGGCAAAGGAACGTTTCCATGAGCATTGGAAATTCCGGGCGACTACAAGGATGACCAGGATTTCAACGAAGAGAAAGAGCCATGACTGATTCACCCAGTTGCCAAGCATATCGAAGATGGCCAGACCAACGCACCACGGGATCAATGTTTTCCGGTTTATTGTAGCATCCTTGGGAGAAAGCAGCACAATATACCCGTACAACAATAGACCGGAGATGATGCTGATGAGGAATGGAAACGCCTCCCCAGGAGAAGAACCTTCCACGGTTTTCATGAATGCGTAGTATTCATCCAGTTCTCTCTGTGCTCTCGTATCCCCGACATTAGCTTTCTGCTGTAAATGACCTATCGACCATTCATTGTTGCTCTGAGCCATAGCAAGCTGCTGGCGCAACGCATTAGCCTGGGCCGTATCTCCTTTTCCCTCAGCTTCAGCAATAGCATTTTCCATCCGTAGGACTCCTATAGCACATTCCTTGGCTGTAGTGGCTCCTCCCATGTACTGCTGGTAAAGCTGCTGTCCATATCTCTGATTAGCCTGCGCAATACCTTTCTCCATATCTTCAGCCAAACCAGACTTTTTCGGAGGAGAACCGGGCTCATCTTGAGAAAACGCCTCAGGAGTATAAAAAAGGAAGCAAAACCCCATCAGCAGAGCAGTAAGAATGCTCCTTTTTATCCCAAGTCTTTGTCTTTGGCGTACTGTATTCATTGTTATGTTTGTATTTGTGTTAATTGCCTCCCGGCAGGATTTTGCCTGCATGATAAGATGTGAAAAGAGTTAGAGCCAAAATACTGAAAAGAGTAACGTAAGAACGTCCCCAAGACCATTTAAAGTCGCAAGCAGTCCGAATTTCGACCAGAATTCCAAGGCTTATCATTAAGAATGAATACCACACTCCCCAAGGGAAATTGAGTGATCTGTCAAGGATTCCCCAGAACCTGAATTCATGGATAAAATACGGTATCCAGCCACCAAATGTTAAATTGCAGCACATGTCAGCTACTGCTATCCCGGCACTCCATAGAATAAGTCTTTTGTATCCACCATTTTTCCCGACAGCTGAAAACACGGCAATAACTACAAACATTACCACTCCCAGAATTATGCTGTACAAAAGGCTTATCCATAGCCAGTCTCCTCTGGCGCCTGCTCTTTTCAATATCTTCACGATATTATCGTGATCTTTATCCAAAGCCAATTTGAGGGCAGTCTTGCCAAATTCATTTTGTGCTTCTAGATGAGCTCCCGCATCAATCAGTATTCGGACTACTTGTTCATGGTCGTTGGCCGAAGCTATCATCAGGGGAGTTGTTTCTTCGAATCCTTTGACATTAATGTCGGCTCCTGCATGAATAAGCATCTTTACAATTTCAGCATGACCTTTGGCCGAAGCTGCCAGAAGAGAAGTGATTTCATGTCCGCTACTTGTTGCGTTAACATCTGCCCCTGCCAGAATCAACATCTGAACGATGGTATCATATCCCCATGTGGCGGCCAGCATGAGAGCTGTTGTACCTTTTGCATCTTTCGCATGAACATCTGCCCCGGCATCAATCAGTATCCTGGCAATTCTATCATGTCCTCCCATCGAAGCCCATATAAGGAATGTTCTGCCTCCCTGGTCTCTGGCGTTAATATCAGCGCCTTCCTGTATCAGTCTTAGAACCTCTTTGTCCTGGCCTTTCGATACAGCAAGATACATGAACCTGGACAATTCATCGATCGTGTAGTGAGGGCCCAAAGTGTCTCCCCATCCTTCATTAACTCTTATATCCCCGCCTCCGCTGTATATCTGTGAGGAAGCATTGTAGGTACTGCAGAGACACAACAAGGCTGCCATCAGAATAATGACCTGGGGAAGCCGAATTTTTCGTCTGTGGACTCCTGTTCCCATTATCCTTTATCGCGTTTATATCTCTACACCCAAAATCACTGCTGCCAGAATTCCCCCGACAAGAGAAATTCCCATACTGATGCCTAATACCCCGAATGATTTACCCAGTGTGAAATTCAGAACTTTATGAGCAACCAGGACAATGGCCGCCAATTCCAGCAAAGCAAGAAAACCGGAGTCTATCACGGCAAGGATGAGATCGACCACGGCGAATACAATGGCAATCGTCTTGAAGTCCTTGATTGCAGCCGGTTCTTTATGCTCGGACAACCAGTAGAGCGCCAGGAAGATCGAATAACCAAACAATCCGGAGCAAATCAACGTAAACAGAATCTCCCTGCCTGGTTCAGTTTTGCTAAGCTCCCGAGCGCTCTTCCCGACAAGGATGGCGCAGGAGGACAATAGGGAGGTGGTCACAATGGCCAGTCCAGTCGCTAACCCGATTTTATATATTTCATTTCTCTTCATGTGATCACATGTCGTTGGTTATTGATTGCAGAACATGTCTTTTGACCCGCTTCCAGTTGCGGCAGGCCAACGTTCGAATCCCGGAATCCGACTGGCTGATCAGGATGCCATGCGCTGCCCGTTCACGTTCCAGAACGGTGCGGCGTTCCTTCTCGGTGAGAGTACCGGGATGAACGACCTCGACGATCACAGGCGTCATCTTCCCGTCGGGGAAACAAACCATGCACCGGTGTTCTACCGTTTCCATCCCGTCCGGCCAGGTAATGACTCCGGCGCTTTGCACCTCCTTCAGGGAATGCCATTGAAACCCTTCCGATGAATCATTCCCATGGCAATCCGGATGACGGCAGTCCGCGCAGCGATATCCCAATGGTTCCCCGCACAAATCATCCACCAGAACCTTGTGTCCGACAGCCAGCCCGCTCTGACGATCGGCCTCCAGACTCTGGACGACATAACGGTGCATAGCCCGTTCGACGAGCATCAGTTGATGGCCTCCGCATCGGGGACAGGTGAACTGGATGATACTTTTCATTGCCGGCATCTCGTTTACATTGCCTGTATATCTCCTTTTTACGATTTTAGTCAACCTGAAAATCTCAGTTTAATCTCAAAAATAGGGATGTTATATAACCGTATTGCCATTCCTGAGCGATAGTGCTACATTCCGAAACATGGCGGGAGCGAATCAGGATGAGCTGAAAATGAATGTCAAGCTGTGGCTCAAGGCCAACGGTTTCGACTACGCATGGCTCGCCGAACGATGTTTCGTGACGGAAGCGACCGTCCGCAACTGGATGGCGAAAAAGCCCATTCCCGCCGCCAAGGAACACATCATCCGGGAACTCATCAAGCAGCTCCCGTTGACCCTTCCGAGCCGGGTGCAGGTGGAAGAGGAGACGCTGATTACCCTGAAGCTCGATCCGGATACCCGCAAGGTCCTTGAGAAAAAAGCCTTCTCCCAGGGCAAGACCCTGAAGGAGTTCCTGGCCGACGAAGTGCCGAGGCTCGGCAATCCCCCGCTTGCCTGATTGTATGGACGCCTCCGGCTTCGCATTGCCTCCGGGATCTCTGCTGGGCAATTACAAGTTGCTCAAGGCGCTGGCCCAGGGAGGCTTCGGCATCACCTACATTGCCTGGGACAGCCAGCTCAGGCGCAACATTGTTCTCAAGGAATGCTTTCCTCTGGGATTGTGCAGCCGGGATTCGGATACGGGAGAGATCATCCCGTTGCCTCATACGTCCCGGCAGGCTTACCGGACGGCTATGGATTCACTCCGCAAGGAAGCGCAAACGCTGGCTTCCCTGAACCATGAACGCATCGTCCGGGTCTACGACGTCTTCGAGTCCCATGGCAGTATCTTCTATGTGATGCCGTGGCTGGAAGGCGGTTCGCTGCGGGAACGCATGGACGAAGCCGCTTCCGGGAAGAGCACGATCACCCCGGAGCAAGCCGCCGAGTGGCTTCTGCTCCTGCTGGATGGGCTGGACTATCTGCATGGCAAGGGGATTTATCATCGCGACATCAAGCCCGGCAACATCCTCTTTGATGAACGGGGGTTGCCTGTGCTGATCGACTTCGGGGCGGCGCTCAACAAGCCGGAAGTGACCTGTACGATTACTCAGGGAGAGTTCTCGTATGCCTATGCCTCCCCGGAACAAATCACCGGGAAAGGAGCAATCGGCCCATGGACGGATTTCTATGCGTTGGCCGCTACCTGGTACGAGTTGATCTCGGGAATTTCTGTTGAATCGGCCGACAGGAGGCTGATGCGGGATGATGTCGCCCCGCTCTCGGGCGTGGCTCTTTCCCAGCCATGGCCCCGGGAACTGCTGGCATCCATTGACCGGAACCTGCGGCTCAGGCCTGAAGAGCGTTGCCATACAGCCGGCCAGTGGAAGGAATGGCTGCAACAGGGGAAACCAGAAAAGCTACACAAAGGAAATTCACGGAAAAATACTCTGATCGTTGCTTCCCTCGGTTTACTGGTGGTTATCATCATACTCGGAATATGGACGATAACCCGATTATCCGCCGATAAGGCCGAGCCTCCTGATCAACTTGTGTCAGAAACAACAGGAGGTAACGGCATACCATCTACTCCACCTTCCACGCCTGAAATTGATCAAGGAACATCAGATTCTTCTGTCCAGAAAATAAAAAGCCCTGCCATGGGTATTCCTCCATTAAGCAAGGACGCTTCAGCAATATTACCAAAGGTGCTGGATTATTTCCAATGGGAGGAACAAGAAAAAAGGCTTAGAGGCCAAATCAATAAGGCATCGCAGGACGATAAGAAATTCAAAGAGTTTATTCGACAAGAGGTTGCAACAAGAAAGCAATATATTGACCAATTGAAGCTTCCACCGTGTATCATGGAAGAAGTGATCGTCGATAGCCAGCGAAAATATTATTCTCCCGTATGGTATGACTCCGTTCTACTGAAATCTTGTCGGGACTCATGGCAACATGTCGCCAACAGCCTGAATGACATGATTGCAAAAATAGCTCAATGGCAGGAACTTTACCCTTCTACTTCTATCCAGGAACAAAAGCTCGTGCAAGAAATCGCATCACATGAAAAGCGGAAATTGCTCATGGAACGTACCAATCTAAATAAACAGAAGGCCTCTGTCAGTGATTACCTAAAGACATCAGAGAAGGAAATCAGAGATTACGCCTATGAGATAGGCAGAAATTATTATGCTCAACCGATTGCAACGGAAGAACGGCAGGCTCGCGAAAAGTATAAAATAGATGCTGTTCTCTGCGAGATGGGACAATCTAAACAGAAAGTCATTCAACAAGCAGCAGCGCAAATTGATAAGAAGAAACTTTTTTTTGAGAAGGTGGACAACATAATTTCTTCATTCAAGACCCGTCAAGAATTAAGGGAATGGTCTGAGGGAAACGAAATTCGACAACTGGAACAAGAAGGGAAGGAGCTCGATAAGGAATATGACCGGATCGCTGAAATGGAGCAGGAGTACCTTGAAAAGGGAGGAGATTATCTCAACTCATTTGATCGCATCAAAATACTTGTTCCTGCCAACGAAGTCGGTTGGATAGACAGCTTTGCAAATGAACTTTCTGCCCTTGTCAACTGGCCTACAAAAGGGATTAAAGGATGGGAGCAGGATGCCAACAATTACCTTTGGCGAAAGATTCGTCATGCTTCCAAAAGTTTTTAACGGCCTGGAATTGAAAATTACTTGCGGCCCTTCCTGTTCTCCAGCTTTTTGATATCTCGCTCCAGTTCTTTCACATAGTCCTGTTCCGCCTGGTGTTCAGCCTCCAGCCTGCGGCGCTCCTCATAAAGCCGGTATTGCCCCCGGACATGTTCCCGAGCCTGTTTCATTGACCGGTTTCCCTTGCCTTTTAGTACACGCCTTCCCATGAGACGAAGCAGTTCGTTAAGCTTGTCTTCCCACTCATGCAGAAATATCTCACGGCGGTTCTTTGCCTGATCCTCGACAAAGTCCAGACACAGGGAGGTCAAACGATTGAAATCGCTGATTTCTTCCTCGTTAAGGTAGTTCTTTGCAACAGTGATATCACTGGCATGGATTCGGTCTCCAACCCAGCTGGTCAACCCCATGTTGGGCGCTGATGCGTCTGCCCGCATCATCATCAATTCCGCAGCACTGTGTCCGGTAATGGCATAGTGCAGTTTGTTCTGAATCGAGCTGAAAAACTCCGTCGTTTCCTTTCCGGACGGCACATAGTCAGCCGCCATGGCAAAAACATCCTTGATGCGCAGGTACATGCGCCGTTCGCTGGCACGAATGTCCCGAATACGCTCGAGCAATTCATCAAAATAGTCCGGCAACGGTGTCGTTCCGGGAATCGGCGGGTTCTTCAAGCGTTCGTCATCAATGGCAAACCCCTTGATCATGTATTCCTTCAGGCGCTGGGTCGCCCATATGCGAAATTGAGTGCCCCGTATGCTATTCACCCGGTAACCGACGGAAATGATCATGTCTAGGTTGTAGAAGATGACAGAACGTTTCACCTGTCGTTCTCCTTCCAATCGAACTGTAAAGAATTTCTTTACAGTTCCATCCTCTTGAAGCTCACCTTCTTGCAGGATATTCGCAATATGTTGTCCGATGTTCTGTTTACTTGTCTGAAACAGTTCGGCCATCATCTGCTGGGTCATCCACAATGTCTCATCATGAATGCGAAGATCCAGACGGATGTTGCCATCCGGAGAAGTATACAATAACAGCTCTCCGGGAACCGGGGTTTCGTCTTCTGTCGGCAGATGGGTCATACCTTGTCTTCTTTTCGATCAATCCATATTGCAACCCGAATAACGGCAGTCATTCTGGAACAACAAGCCCAATGGAGCATAGCAAAACCGGCATGCATGCAAAGCTCAAAGCTCACATCATCCGACGACTTTCATCAAAAGGCATCGCTCCCATGGGAACATTTCTCGAAATAACTACAGCCGCTATTTTAGGAAAACGCATAAACTTGAAATAGTGGAGATAACACCATTCATGTTGTGGGCTATCTAAAAGAAAGCCCTCCATTCGGAAGACTTCCTGATGTTGCCAGTCCTACACCTGCCACACATCTTCGGGGGGAGGAGTCAGAGATACCCCGTCTCCCGGCATGGACATACTGACCGTGCGGACACTCCGGCTCAGCCATGCGAACAGTTCCGGGAACTTCTGCTCATTGACATGCATGGGCGGGCGTCCCGGGCTGATGCAGGAAAGCTCCAACAGATCGGCACGGCCGATACCGAAGACAAACACGCTGAGCTTGCGGGAAGCCGTCAGTACCTTCAATCGTTCCTCCAGCTCCCGGTGCCGGGCGCTGGTCGGAACCCCGTCCGTCATCACGACAAGCCAGGGCTGGTAGAATTCCACCCCGTGTGCCCGGTAGGTACGCTTGCGGCGGTCGAGTTCGTCCAGAGCCAGTTCAACGGCTTCACCCAGAAGCGTTTCATTCTCCTGTGACGTAGAGATCTTCAGGCCTGAGTCAGATTCCCGGATCGGACCGAACTCCTTTACTGTTGCTACCGTCCGGGCGAAAGTCATCACTGCTACATCGGCAGCCAGCTTCGCCAGAGGATCGGCAAGAATGTCCCTGACGAACCGCTGAAGCCCGACGTTGAGCTCGTCCATCCGGGTGACGATATTGTCTCCCGTGACGATATTCCAGTTGATCCCGTCGGAGTGCTCCTGACGGAGGATGTGTTGGTTGTCGCCCCGGATAATGCCGTTCATACTGCTGCTGGCATCCAGCAGGAAGAGAACGGGAAGCCGGGCGTTGGTGTTGTTGCCGAACTCGCGCATGGCGGCGAGCTGTTCCTGTCTGGTTGGGTGTGTTGATGATGATATAGACATGGTTAATTCAAGTTAATAGTTGGTGGTTGGATTTCGGGTTGCCTGATTCAATGCGCTACGACGCCGTATGCAGAGCCTGCACAGGGGACGGGCATGAGACTGCCGTAAACGCCGTGCGACATCGTCAGGAGCCTCCCGGAAGAGAATCCCGCAGTCCGCACAGATGTTGGATGTCATCTGTACCAGCAGACTGTGGGGCGGACAGGGACGGTCATGCAGAAGATCCCGGTACATGGGATGATCCCTTCCGCCTCCCGGCTCCATATCCCTGAGGTATTGCTGCAAACAACGCGCCAGATACCCCGGCATGGCGCGTGGACACAAATCCCGATGCTGGACACAGGTGAGGTTGTGACCGAGAGCATCGCGGAGCTTGCGGGGGAGATACGACCAGACATAGCGCCCGGGCGTATCGGGCGGGTAGAATCCCGCCGGAGGCTTGTACGAAGCAAACGGGTACGGCAGTACTCCCTTCCTGGCGGCTTCCCGCATGTCTCCTTCTCCCCCTTGACGGGCGAAGGGAGACAGGCCGAGCGTCAGCGTCATGAAGAGCAGGACGGACAGGGCGTAGGCATCGTGGCTGCGGGTGCGGAGGAAGTCTCCGAAGTTGCCGTGAAGCTCCGGTGCCCGGAACCGTTCCGTGCCGACGGAACAGGGATAGTCTTCGATCTGGAAACTGTCGGCATCCACCCAGCAGACGGAGCCTTCGGGAGAAACCATTACGTTACCGGGATGAAGATCCCCAAGGATCACACCGCAACGGTGTAGCGTGTGGACGGATTCCGACAAGTTCAGGCATAACCTGGTCAGATCGTAGCGAGTCCATGAGGGGAATTGTTTCTTCAGCAACTCCGCATGAAACGCGAACGCCCCGAGCGGAACACCGTCCGCCCGGGGCATCAGTACGCCGACAAAGCGCCGCAGTTCGTCGTACAGAATCTCGCGCGGCCACGCCACGCACGGAGAACGAATGGGGCGGGAACACATCAATCGAAGCTTCTGCTCACGCCAACGCATCCGTTGCGTTGGATGATAGAGCTTGGCTACGAGTGGCGAGCCTAATGCCGAATGGGTAACAAAGACCGATCCTTCACCGCCTTCCGCGATGGGTTTTCCCAGAACGATTCGTTTCCCACGGTCTGAGAACAGAACATCTCCGGTCGAGTACTTCCTGCCATTGCCGCAGAGTTCTTCATCCAGCCGTCTCACCTGATGGCGGAGTGCATAGAATGGAGTCATGGGTACATGACGGCAGGTAATAAGCCGTCACATATAGATGACGCGGGGATGGAAAATATTTCAATTATGATTGATAAAATTATTTGACTGGACTATTTTATCAATCGTAAGGAGAAAAAAATGACGACTCTTATTCCGCGCCCCCAGTATACCGAACGCATTGCTCCGTTTATCGGCAAGAACATCATCAAGGTTCTTACCGGACAGCGTCGTATCGGCAAGAGTTTCATTCTGCGACAGGTGATGGAGGAAATTCGCAGGAAGGAGCCGGAGGCTCACATCATTTCCATCAACAAGGAGCTGGAACAATTCCGGGATATCCGTACCCATGAGGATTTGTCACATTATCTGGAACCTTTGCTGAGCAAGCCGGGGCCCCATTACCTGTTCATCGATGAGGTGCAGGAGATTGAGGGTTTCCAGTTCTGCCTGCGCAGCCTGCTGGCCGAGGAGAAGTGCGATATTTTCTGCACCGGCAGCAATGCTCAAATGCTTTCGGGGGAACTGGAGACCCATCTGGCAGGGCGTTCCGTAAGTTTCGATGTTCACAGCTTGAGTTACCGGGAGTTCCTGACCTTCCACCGTCTGGAAGCCGGGCAGGAGGAGAGCCTGAAGAAGTATCTGACGTTTGGCGGTATGCCCTATCTGGCTCATATCGGATTGGAAGCCGATGTCCCGTTCGAGTATTTGCGTTCCGTCTATTCCACCATTCTGTTGAAGGATACGGTGGCCCGGGAAAAAATCCGCAATGTGCATTTCCTGGAAGATCTCGTGGCCTATCTGGCCGACAATATCGGCAATCTGTTTTCAGCCAATAATATCAGCAAGTTTCTGAAATCGCAGAGGGTGGATCTGTCTCCCCAGGTGACGCTGAATTACCTGCGGGCCTTGAGCAATGCCTATTTGATTCACCGGGTTTCCCGCGCCGAAGTGGGCGGCATGAAGATTTTTGAGACAGGAGAGAAGTTTTACTTCGAGGATATCGGCATCAGTCATGCCATTCGAGGCTTCAATTTCCGACGGGATGTTCACAAGGTGATGGAGAATGCGGTTTACCTGCATCTGATTCAGCAGGGGTATTCCATTCATGTCGGACAGCTGAAGGAGCAGGAAATCGATTTTGTCGCCGACAAGTCGGGAGACAAGCTCTATATCCAGGTGAGCCTGAGTGTCGCCGACGAGAAGACAGCCGCCCGGGAATTCGGGAATCTGCTGGCCGTTCAGGACAATTATCCCAAGTATGTGGTGACGCTCAACGATATGATTCTGGGCGATAATCAGGAGGGTATTCGCCACATGAATCTGGAAGAATTTCTTTTGAATGAATTATAGAGGCAAACATCAGCTGGCAGCCAAGGCCGGCAAAACACCGTAGTTCGTCGTACAGGCTCCCGCGCGGCCATGCCACGCACGGGTAACGAATGGGCCGGGAATACATCAGCCGAAGCTTCTATTCGCACCATCGCATCCGTTGCGTTGGATGATAGAGCTTGGCTACAAGTGGCGATCCTGATGCCGAATGGGCAGCAAAGACCGATCCTTCACCTCCTTCCGCAATGGGTTTTCCCAGAACGATTCGTTTCCCTCGGCCTGGGAACAGAACATCTCCGGTCGAGTACTTCCTGTTGTTACCGCAGATCGTTTCATCCAGCCGCCTCACCTGATGGTGGAGTGCATAGAATGGAGTCATGAGTACATGACGGCAGGTAATAAGCCGTCATATATAGATGACGCGGTCAACAGCGTTATTTCATCGTTTCCGCAGCCTGAAAAAGGCATCCCAGAAATGCCATATATACTTGCTATGAGTATATTATATCATTCACAACAATGTCCTCCTGTTATTGCCTGCATTCTTTCAATTGAATGTTCCGGACTAATAGGAGATGCCCCTTATGCTTATGTAGAAATGCAGAATCTGCATATGGATTCCCTTTCATCCGTCCGATTGAAAGTCATCCTTCTTGATTCTCTTCCACTTTTAAGAGGAAAGAATTCTGGTAGGATACTCCGTAAGCAGGGCAGCCTTCTTCTTGACAGCCCTTTATCAAAACGTGACCTCAAGAAGTTGGTCTCTCCTGGGCAAGTAGAACATGCCGTGCTGAAAGTCAGTCACAAGAAAATCATATTAACGGCACGAAGTGTACGTGGGGATGATTCCTACTGGGGAGACCTCACCTATGCCCTTAGTCAGAAATATTTCCCTGGCCACTGATTTCAGGGAATCACATCAACATCATCGCAGGGGTAACTCTACGGTGATGTTTTTTATCTGCTACCAGACTACTGAATAGAAATGGTACCTATTGTCAGAAAATAGTCAGAAAAATATATTCCTTTTTGTGCCGTTTTAGGCGCTTTTCAGGGTAGCGAACAGATATGGAAGAAGGCTGATACAGATAAAAGAAAAGAGCCTCAATCCTTTCGGAATGAGGCTCTTATTAGTGGCTCCCCCGGTTGGGCTCGAACCAACGACCTAGTGATTAACAGTCACCCGCTCTACCGCTGAGCTACAGGGGAGTTACGTCCTTGAACGCGGAGCGTTTATATACGTATTCGTGTTTTTTGCCAAGAATAATTTTGTATGAGAGACGTTTTTTTTGAGACAAAGGGTGTAAATCCTTCTGAATACCTTTTATTATCAAAAAGAAAGGGCTACCATTATGGTAGCCCTTTCGAAGTCAGATTGGATAAGGAAAGCCTTAGAAGTTCCAGGAGAATCCGGCTTCGATTACATGATAGGGATCGGCATCCTGAATCTTCAGCATTTCGTAGCCGATTACGAAGTCGGCGGAATCGCTGATGGAGAATTTGAAACCGGCGTTGGCAGTCCAAGTAAACTTGGTGTCGGAGTCCGTGTTGCTGTGGCTGGAACCAGGCGACTTGAAAGTAAGTTTATTATCGGTGAAGGATACGCCGCCTTTGGCTCCGATGTAGAACAAGGTAGAATCGGAAAGGGAGACATTGATGTTGTATCCGAGCAGAACCGGGATGGCGGTCAGGCGGGATTTCAGGGAGTCAATGCCGGGGAAGTTTTTGGTAGAGACGTTTTCAGAACCTCCAAGCATACCCGTCGTCAACGAAATTTCATGAATGATCTGGTCACCTTCGATGTAGTTCTGAAGGCCGATGAAACCACCTGCGATGTTGGGAAGTTCGTCATCGGAAGCCCAACCATAAGCGCCTTTAATGGTCATGCCGAAGGTGGAATCGTACTTTTGGGTGTACTGACCGCAGGAAACTCCGGTTCCGGAGTCGGTGTACTTGGGGACGGGAACGGCAGCCTGTGCCGGAACGAATCCCAGTGCGAGGGCAAGGGAGGAGTAACGGAGGAATGACATGGTATTCATTTCGTTGTCTGGTTAGTAGTGTTTTTCTGGAGAGGGTGTCTCGTTATGGTGATTGACCTGTCACAACCTGAGGTATCGCCCAGTTGCCGAAAAGAACGGAATGTCAAGGACGGCAAATTAGCTGGTGCTTATGTCTTGGTTGGGGGTAAGGTCAATGACAGGGCGCCTGCCAGATGGAGTTTTTGCTACGCAAAAACGCAACAACCTCTCACAGGCGGTTATCATATACTGCATCATTACTTGCAGGGGGCGGTCTTGTCCATAAAAATTTTCCGTTTTGAGAGGAGAATTTGCTGATGAAGGGCCGGATGCCCGCTGAGAGGAGTACTACGACGGTTGCGAAGCCACTAAGATGGGAGGCTCTTTATAAAAAAGTGAGAATGAATACCAGAAAGAACAAAGATCAATGTTGAAGGATTAGAAAAAGGAGATCTTTGTCAAAATCGTTGAAGCTTTCCATCCCGGGAGCCCTTACAAGAAACCCTCTTCAAGTATTTCACTTAAAGAGGGTTATATGGTACGCACGAAAGGACTCGAACCTTCACAGGGTTGCCCCCACTAGAACCTGAATCTAGCGCGTCTACCATTCCGCCACGTGCGCTTTTAGTTGGTAAGACGTGAGGAGTTAACCACGAGGGAGTATGTTTGGCAAGTATTTTCCTTCGTTTTTTTCGATCATGGATGAGAATGGAGGATGCGGGATGAACGAGAAAGCCCCACGTACGGGGATGCGAGTGGGGCTTTCTATTTAAGGTGTTGATTGTGTTAGTATTGCAGTGCTCCTTCGAGGACGAGCCGTTCAAAATCTGCGACATTGATGACTTGTCCGGTTAGGCGTGCGTGTTCCATGGCGAAGGCCATGACGTGGGAGTGGGCGGACTGGGTGATGGAGGTTTTCATGTCGGCCGGGGTGGGGACATTGACCATGTCGTCGTACAGTTCGTTGACGAGTCCCCAGTCGCCACCTCCGTGGCCGGCGTAACCTCCGTCGGCTTCCGGGACTTCAATGACGCGGACGGGACCTCCGAAGTGATCCTGGACGGTGATTTCTCCAGGTCCGTTGTTTTTGTAAAAGACACCTGCGCGGAGTTTGCCCTTGGTGCCGTAGATTTCAATGTGGCGGCCTTGTTCGAAAGCGGTCATGGTGAATGTACCGGTCATGCCGCCTTCGAAGCGCATGATGCCGACCTGGTGGTCCGGTTGGTTGTTGTCGCACTGGAGGTAGTCGCGGCCCCAGGGACTGGTGCGGAGCCATTCGTAGATTTCTTCTTCGGTGGCTTCGTCGGCTCGGTCGTAGACCATCCGGAGCCAGCGGCGGGCTTCGGCGTCGGTGGCGTATTTGCGGGCGTCCCAGGGATCTTCGCCGACGGGGGTGGTCCAATCGACACAGCGTTCGGGACGCGGGCTTCGGAGGGTTTCCTTGCGGAAGAAGGTGAGTTCTCCGAAGCTGGCGATGGATTCGCATTTGCGGCCGAAGAGCCAGTAGAGGATGTCCATGTCATGGCAGCATTTGGCGACGATCATGGGAGTGGAGGTATTGCTGTTACCCCAGTGTCCGCGCGCGAAGGAGTGGGCGAAGTGCCAGGCTCCGACTCCTTCGTTGGCGTTGAATGTGATGATGTCGCCGAGTTCTCCGCTGGTGATGATGTCGCGGATGGTGTTATAGAACGGGGTGTAGCGCAGGACGTGACAGACGAGGACGCGGCGGTTGAGTTCTTCTGCCAGATCGCGGAGCTGGAGGGCTTCCCTCAGGGTTTGGGCGATGGGTTTTTCGAGCAGGATGTCGTAACCGAGGCGAAGGGCTTTTTGGCAAGGGATATAGTGGTAGTTGTCCTGGGTGCCGATGATGGCGACGTCGGCGAGTTTGGGTTCGGCCAGGAGGGCTTCGGCGTTTTCAAAGAGACGGACGGAAACCTGTTCGTCCGCGGGGGCGTAGCTGCGGACGGCTTCGGCGCGTTCGCGGACGGGGTCGGCCGCTGCGTTGATTTTGTAGCGTTCGGGGGTTTCCATTGCCAGTTTTGTATAGGTGCGGGTACGTGCGCCGCAGCCGATGCCGGCAAGGCTGAGCCTGTGTGGAGAGGTCATGGTGTGGAGTGAGTAATTGTTTGTTAAAGTGTTGAAATGAAGCTGAAGGGGGTTCAGGCCTGATGGATGCCGCTTTTGATGAGGAGGGCTTCGGCGTCGGGGTCGCGTCCCATGAAGTCGCGGTAGAGTTCGGCGGCTGGTTTGCTGTTGCCTTTGGAAAGGATGCAGCGGCGGAAATCCCGGCCTGTTTGCTTGTTGAGGACACCTTCCTTGAGGAAGCGGGAGAAGGCATCGGCTTCCAGAACTTCCGCCCACTTGTAGGAGTAGTACCCGGCGGCGTATCCGGTTGGGTCTGCAAAGATGTGGGTAAGGCGCCGGGCGACGGAGTTGCCTTTAGCTGTCATGGGAACGCGGTAGTCGCTGAGGATTTCATCGTCTACTTCTTCAATGTTGCGGCCCAGGTAACGGTCGGTATGGACGTGGAGTTCAAGGTCGAGCTTGCCGAAGGTAAGCTGGCGCATGAAAGCTGTGGCGCTCATGTAATTGCGGGCGGCGCGCATTTTTGCGAAAAGTTCGTCGGGGATGTCTTCGCCGCTCTGGTAGTGGGAGGCGTACATGTTGACGGATTCTTTTTCCCAGCACCAGTTTTCGTTGATTTGGGAGGGAAGTTCGACGAAATCCCAAGCGACGTTGGTACCGGAGAGGGATTTGACTTCCACATCGCTGAGGAGCTGATGGAGCAGGTGCCCGAATTCGTGAAAGATAGTTTCTACTTCCCGATGGGCCAGCAGGGCGGGTTTGTCGCCGACGGGCTTGGTCATGTTACCGATCATGAGGCCGAGGTGAGGGATGCGGGGCTGGCCGTCCATGGGGGGCAGCCCGTAGCTGAGGCAGTTCATCCAGGCGCCCCCGCGTTTGGAGTCGCGAGGATGCCAGTCGGCATAGAACGAACCGAGGTGTTCTCCTGTCTCGGTGTCGCGAATTTCGTAGAAGAGTACTTCGGGGTGCCATACTTCCACGGCGTCTTGTTCTTCGGGGGTGCGTTCACGGCCCTCAAGGCAGACGGTGGGTTTCTGGATGACTTTGATACCGTAGAGGAGGGAGTATATGGCAAACATGCCCTGCATGACTTTGTCGACAGAGTAGTAGGGACGGAGATCTTCTTCGTTGAAGGCGTAGAGTTCCTGTCGGCGTTTTTCCGCCCAGTACGATGTTTCCCAAGGGCTGAGTTTGTCTGCCTGTTCACCGGTTTTAGCGTTTCTGTAGGCGAGGAGTTCGCTCATGTCCTGGATGAAGCAGGGCTTGACTTTATCGTGCAGGTGGTTGATGAAGTTGAGGGCATTGTCTCCGGATCCGGCCATGCGGCGCGAGGTGGTGTAGTCGGCAAAAGTGTTGAAGCCGAGCATGGCGACTTTTTCCTGACGCAGGCGGAGGATGCGGTCGATGAGTCGGGAATTGTCGTATTCTCCGGTACCGATTGTCGTGGAGCCTTCCCAGAGCCGGCGTCGCAGCTTATCGGATTCCGCGAATTGGAGGACGGGGCTCATTGAGGTGAATTGCTGGGTGAAGCGCCAGGCCGGGGACTCTTCCGTACCGTGTCCTTTGGAAAGGGCATCGAGCCGGGCGGCTTCGCGGGCAGAGTCCGGAAGTCCGGCAAGTTCGGCCTCATCGGTGACGATGAGTTCCCAGGCGTTGGTGGAGTCCAGCACGTTTTCCGCGAATTTTTTGGTGAGCTGGGTGAGTTCCGCCTGGATTTCGGCAAAGCGGTTTTTGTCTTCTTCGGGGAGATCGGCTCCGCTTTCACGGAAGTCGGCCAGAGTTTCTTCGATGAAGCGTTTTTTCGTCGGGGAGAGTTGTTCGACCCATGGGCATTCGGCTGCTTTTTTCAGGACGTTCCAGAGAGCGGGATTGAGGGGGATGGATGCGGAGAAGCGTGACACTTCGGGCAACATGTCGGCTATGGCTTCTCTTTGCGCCGGGTTATCCATGACGGAGTCCAGGTGCATGAGGCGTCCCCAGCCAAGATTGAGGGCATCTGTGGCCTGTTCCAAGGCGCCGAAGGTGGATTCGTAGGTGAGACGGTCAAGGGGCTGGCTGCAAATGGACTTAATGTTCCGGGCGGCTTGTTCCATGGCGAGAGTGATGTCCGGTTTGACGCATTCTGGCTTGAGTTGCGACCACCGGACTTGGAAATCCGGGTTGAGGAAAGGATGGGGATCTTGTTGCATGGCTATTTGGATGATGGTGTGGACGTTCGTTTGGAGGATGAAGAGGATTTTGTTTTTCCGGTTTTTTTACCGGGGCGGGAGGATGATGAGGGGAGAACTTGTCCAGGGTTTACTGCTGCTTGCTCTGCTTTTTGCAGGAGAGCCAATAAAGCGGCATGGTTGGGAAAACGCCGGAGACCTTCCTTACAGGAATTTTTGCAAGAGACCCAGTCCCGTTTACGGGCGTGCCATTGGGCGAGCCGCAATTCGGCCGGATAGGGCAGGACAGGGGGCATGAGGAGGGAGGAGAATCGTTGCTGTTCCACGTCGGATTGGAGCCAGATGGGGGCGGAATCCGTGTAGAGAAGGGCTTTGCATTCCAATCCGAGGCGGTCATTTAATTCCAGACTGCGTACCCAGTGAGAAACGGCGCCTTCTTCATCGGCTTTGGGGCCGCTTTGGGCAAGGGTGGTACAAATTTTTTCCAAGTTGGCCAATCTGGATGAAAGATCCTTTTTGTTACCGTTGACGAGAGCTGTTTTTCCTTGGGCAGCCTGGATACAGGCTGCTGTGATGCCGTCGCTGAGAGAAGGTGGATTTATGTCCAGGGTTTGGGGTGTGACGGATTCGATTTCCCGGGATCCCTTCCAGGGATATCGTGAGAGAGCCAGGCGCATGGGCAGCGTGCGGGTTTCCCAAAGCTGCATGAGCGACCCTGTTGCACGGGGACGGGATGTGTCGACGGGGCGGGAGGCGAGTTTGGCTGCTTCCCGGATGGCTCCGTTTTCATCTCCCCGGCAGAAGCGGGCCATTGCCTTGTAGGCTAGTGAACGGAACAGTCCTTCATTGTCCGCTGGTGAAAGTTTCTCTTCATTTTGCCACAAGGTATAAGCATCTGCCGCACGGGCAAAAGAATCTTCAGAGGCTTTGTAGTCCCCCCGGCGAAACTGGATATGTCCCAGAAGGTGAAGAGCTGGCGGATAGCCGGGTACTAGTTCCAGAGCTTTTTGTACTGCCTGCAGGGCATCCTCTCCCATGGTGGGGTTTGTTTCCTGTAAAAGGGCTTTCATGAACCAGGCCGCCGGAGTGGATGGGTGAGCGGTCAGATAGGCATCCAGCAGGGTTTGAGCCTGTTCCTGCCCGGGCTTGGGGGAACCTTCGTCGGTGAAACCGTCGCGCAACATCATGGCGGCGAAGAGGGGCGCCCATGGGTCGCGTTTCCAATTGTCTGCAATATCCAGAAAAACCTTGGCGGCATCCGGAGAACCGTTTTTCAACAAGGTTACGAGGGCTCTCCCGTATTCCAATTCACGGGAAGGCAATTGTCCCAATTCCAGCTGAAGCCTGATGTTCTGCAAGGCCTGTTCCTTCCGGGCTTCGTGCTCGTGATGGGGAGTAATGCAACTAAGCGCCAGTCCCCATTGGGCCATCATGCACGAAGGATCCAGTTTGATGGCTTTCCTGAATTCCCGGTAGGCGGCGTCATCCCAGAATGTCAGGAGACAGGCAATGCCATTGAGAACATGACGCTGTGCCTCCGAGGATGAGGTTGCGACGAGCATTGTCAACCCTCCGCAAGGATATGTAGCCCATTCTCCCGGGGCGGGCGCAGCCGGAACTCCCATGTTGCCCCCTGTGAGGTTGGCCGCTCCCGGGGGCTGGGGTGTTTCCTGCTCCGCCCATCCCGGGCAGATGGGGAGTACCGCGCAGAACAATGGCAGCAAGGGGCGGAGGAAGGAGATCATGGCGTTTTGTTACATACGATCCGGTACCTGAATGCCGAGGAGTCCCAATCCATGTTGGAGAACACGGGCCGTCAGCTCGCACAAAGCCAGGCGAGAGTGCCGGGTGACGCCTTCGGATTTGAGGACCGGACAGGCTTCATAGAATGAATGGAAGGCGCGAGCCAAATCGAAGAGGTAGGCGGCTAGAATGTTCGGACGGCAGTCGTCCAGAACCATCGGCACTACTTCCGCATATCTGACCAGCATGCGTGACAGGTGGATTTCCGCAGGCTCCGTCAAGGTTATCGGAATCGACCAATCGAGCGTTTCTCCGTCCAGTTTGCGGAAGATGGAACGGACCCGGACATAGGAGTTCTGGAGGTAGGGAGCCGTGTCGCCCTGCAGGGCCAGCATCTTGTCCCAGTTGAATACATAGTCCGTCATGCGGTTCTGGGAAAGTTCGGCAAATTTTACAGCACCGATACCGACGATGGTCGAGACGCGGGATTTTTCTTCAGCGGCCATGTCCGGGCTCTTTTCTTCAATGACTTTGCCGGCTCGTTCGATGGCTTCGTCCAGAACGTCCTGGAGGGACACCGTATCGCCGGAGCGCGTCTTGAACGGACGGCGGTCATCCCCAAGGATGGAACCGAATGCGATGTGACGGAAATCGCCGGTCATGCCGCGGCGGCGCTGGACATCGAAGATTTGGCGGAAGTGCAATTCCTGCGGGGCTCCTACAACATACCAGATAGAATCCGCGTGCCATGTTTTGATGCGGTAGTCCAGAGTGGCGAGGTCGGTTGTGGCGTAGAGGAATCCGCCATCGGCTTTGCGGATAATACAGGGATTGGGTCGCCAGTCATCCTTGTCGCGGACGAGGAAGGGGCTGTCTGCTGATGGTTCCTTACCGTCTTCCTCGAATACGCAAATGGCGCCATCGCTCTCGCGGGCAATACCCGATGCGAGCATATCGTCAACGAGAGGGGCGAGGGCATCGTTGTAGAAACTTTCACCCAGCCAGTGATCGAAGTGGATGTCGAGCCTGTTGTAGATCTTTTCCAAGCCGGATTTGGATACTGCAACGCAACGTTGCCAGATATCCAGGTTTTCTTGGTCTCCGCTCTGCAGTTTGACGAGTTCAGCTTTACAGACATCGAGGAGTTCCGGCTTTTCCTTGCACATGGCATTGACGTCCTTATACACGCGCAGAAGTTCGTCAATCGGATTGGCCTCCAGCGCCTGCTGGTCGAGGATGTTTTTCCAGCCCCAGAGGATCATGCCGAACTGGGTGCCCCAGTCACCGATGTGATTGTCGGTGATGACCTGGTGACCTAGAAAGCGGGAGATCCGAGCCAGGGAATCGCCTATAATTGTCGAACGGATATGGCCGACGTGCATGGGCTTGGCCACATTGGGAGCCGAAAAGTCAATGACGATGGTTTTTGGGGAAGCTGTTGCTTCTACACCGAGGCGGTCATCCGCCAACATGTCCAAAACTCCGGAAGCGAAGAATTCGGGGCGAATTTTGAAATTGATGAAACCCGGACCGGCGATATCCGTGGTACAGATATCCTGATTGCCGATTTCATCGACAATCTGCTGTGCCAGGGCGCGCGGATTCGTGCGGGCCTGTTTGGCGAGCACCATGGCTGCATTGCTTTGGTAGTCTCCGAAACGCAAGTCGGCGGCTGCGGTGACGGTCGGTTGGAAGCCGGCGGGGATCTTGTCGCCGAGAACTGTGACCAAGGCATCCGTCAATTTCTTTTCAAGTAAAGCTGGTATCGTCATGTCTTGGTTCTGATGGACTACGAATATGGCCTTCGAGTCAAGGGGCAACTCGTGTAAGACGGAATTTTCTTACAGCCAAAGGCTCTCTCTCTGCTTTTCCATTTCTGTGAAAATCAGTTGGGACGAAGCCCATGTCGTCTAAATCAACCAGGTTCATTCATTTCAACTTGACAAAAAGCCTCAATCCGTGCTTACTCACGTGGCAAACCTTCCAAGGCCGGCTTGGCGGAATGGTAGACGCGCTCGACTCAAAATCGAGTTCCAAAAGAGTGTGGGTTCGAGTCCCACAGCCGGTACCAATTTCTTTTTTTAAAACACTGGCTTTCTATGAGTTGGTGTTTTTTTAGGTAAAAAATCTGAAGCTAAAGAGGGTAGCTCAACACCAAAACCGGCGGGGAACGATGAAAATTGTCTGTTTGATTGAGAATACATCTACCCGGGATGGACTACAGTGTGAATTTGGTCTTAGTTTCTATGTGGAAACCGAGTCGCGTAAAGTTTTATTCGACATGGGGCTCGGAACAGGGGCTCTGGAAAATGCCAGGCGTTTGGGAATTGATCTATCGTCCGTAGATGTGGCAATCCTTTCCCATGGACATTACGATCACGGAGGTGGACTCCGTGTTTTTCTGGAAGTCAATGACAACGCTCCCGTTTATGTTCAGGAAGAAGCGTTCGGCGATCATTATTCCAGAACACAACAAGGTTATGCCTACATCGGGCTTGATAAAAATCTGGAAGCCGATTCCCGCGTGATTAAACTCCGTGGAGATTACATGTTGGATGGTGAACTCAGGCTTTTTACCGATGGCCGTGGCAGGAAGGAATGGATCCCCGAAACGAATGCTACACTGCTTGTGCGCCGGGAGGAGGGAGGTTATGTACGGGACAATTTTCCTCACGAACAGAATCTTCTGATTTCATCCGGTGGAAGCCATGTGCTTTTGACAGGTTGTTCTCACGGTGGTATTGTCAATATCATGGAACAATGTGAGCGTGTAACGGGCATTATCCCGAAAACTGTGATCGGAGGCTTCCATTTGTGCAACCCCCGGACGGGCAAGAGTGCCGACATATCCCTCTTGCGGGATTTGTCCGTCCAACTGTCACGCTGGCCTTCCACATACTATACCTGTCATTGCACAGGCCAAGAGGCGTACGAATCTCTATGTTCCCTCATGCCCAACAGGATTCGCTACATCAGTACCGGCGATGAACTGGTTTTGTAAATGAATTTCTGTTAATAGACGGCTTCCATATAGGCAACAAGGAAACAGGGGAGTGTCCTGTCTGTGACTGGAGGGGGAGTTCAGCGAAAACCGTTGGGATAGGTTAGATGGACGGGCTGGTGTTGACCATGTTGCGGTATCGCATGGGGCGGTAGCCGAGGGATTGGAGGTAAGAGGTATTGAGAGAGTGTTCGGCGCATTTCCAGACGGGCAGGGGGCCGGCTTCGCGGGCTGTGAAGCCGGAGTGGTCTTTGGTGTCCCAGGCAATAAACATGAGAACGTGTTGGCCGGGGATGATCAGGATGTCGCCGGGTTGCAGCTCTTCCCATGAGAAGAGGGGATTACAGAGCTTGGGGAGTTCCCGGGTAGAATAGGGGCGGTCCAGTCTCCAGCAGCGTGAGATGAAACCGGAACAATCAATGCCGGCGGCAAAGCGGCTGACGGCATTGTCTCCAGCTTTCTGTTTGTCAGCAGTACCCATGTCCCCTGCAGCGGTGGGAATGCTGCCGGAGGGAACAGATTGGGTTAGTCGTTCGGCAAATTGGCGGGGGGTGTCAAAGCCTCCCCATTTGTACGGCATTCCCCGGGAGAGGGTACCGGGGCGCCACCAGCTACCCCGGAGAGGATTGGGTGAGACGGCATCAGGTGTGTCGATGCGGATGCCATCAGGATCCAGTCCATGGCGGATGTTGTCGGCCTTTCCTTTCCATGTCATTTCCGTGTAAGCACTGCTGATAGCGAGGGATTCAGATCTGGTGACGAAGCTATACGGTCCGGGGATGTCCCGGGTGCAAGGACTGCATGCTACCAACAAACAGGCAAGAATGCCGCAAATGAGAGGAATGCGGAGAGACATGGATTTTGAGAAAAAATGGATGCGGCAAGGGCACTTATGACCGGGTTGGCGCGGATGGGTTAACGGAGAATTTCAATCCCGGAAATTCACGAACTTTGATGATGCCCGTTTTATCGCTCCACTGGATGGGAACGAAAGTGAACATCCACCGGCGTGCCGAGTTGTTGACGGGGCTTTTGACAAGAACGGTATTCCAGCCCTTGTTGAGACGGATGTCGACGGGTTTTCGGATGTAGTAGTTTTCATCCTTCATAGCTCCATTGTTACCGGGCTTTTGCCATTTGGGAGGAGCTATTTCCTGACCGTTGACCCAGAATTGAGGGTCGCAATGGAACCATTTGCCAGGGACGCTGACGGGGCCGTTTCGCCAGTCGGAGGACGCCCATGTCTGGCCGCTGATCCAGAAGGGAACGCTTTGCGTTTTGGGGGAATAGATATAGGTGAGGGCATACCATGTACTGTTTTTATGGGGGAAAGCTCCCATTTTGCCACCGTTGAAGAGCGTGGGGAAGTCACAGTAATGCTTGAAGATGAGAGTACCCCCCGAGTAGGTTTCCGGGTCCCATGAGTAGGTTTTGCCCTGGAAAGAGTAGGAAGATGCCGCTTTGCCGGTTTTGATGATTTGTTCGGGAGGGAAGACGGTGGCTGTTTTTCCTTCGTTGGGGAATGGACCGATTAGTTTCCAGGGAATGTTGGCTTGCCGGACATAGGGAAAGTAGCGTTTGGTGAAAAAGCGGTCCCGGATGGCGAGGATGCGGTTTTCATATTCAGAGAAGCCCTGAAGCAATGGATCTCCCTGAACGGGGAGGTTGGAGAAGTATTTCATGTATTCGTCAGAGTTCGGGTTACCCTGAACGGGCTGGTGAGGGTTGTTCCAGAGAGGTTCGCTGACAAAGGCAATGCCGGAATAAATGGGAGAGACGGATTCCTGGGTCAGGGGATCTTCGATCGGAAGATCCGGCCACGAACAGAGGAACATGCCCAGGCCGTTGGCTTCCTGGAATGGGCACGGCCGACGAAAGTAGAGTGTCATGGCTGCTTCGAATGGGTCGATGTGGTTCAGGTAGGTTTCCAGGGAATCGATGTACGAGGCTCCTTTGGTGGGCCAGGCTCCGCGGGCCTGGCGCCCGGACCAGAGTTGCTGGACGGCTCCGTTGTAGCCTTTTGGTGAGAGACCGGGTTGCCAACGGATGGGGGTGGCTCCCAGCTTTTCGACGAATTGAAAATATTGCTTGAGCGTGTTGTCGTCTACGTGTGTTTCCTTTTCCCTGGCTTCGTCGGTACCGATATGGATGTAGGGGAGATGGCCTTTGGGTACGAGGTTGTACATTTCCTCGATAAGTTTGCCGAGGGTTTCTGTGGCACGGGGATCGTTCATGGATTCGATACCCATGGCTTTGCGGAAACAACGCGAGTGGCCCGGCATGTCCATTTCCGGAACGAGCGTGATGTTGCGTTGGCGGCAGTAATTGACCAGATCGCGGAAGTCGTCTTGGGAATAGAATTCTCCGGGTCGGCGAGTGAAGTTTTTTGGGCCGTTTAGTTGGGGAAACAATTTGCTTTCCAGTCTCCACCCTTCATTTTCCGTGAAGTGGAAGTGGTATACGTTGAGCTTCATGTCGGCCATGGAATCGATGACTCGCTTGATCATGGGAACGGGCATGAAATTGCGCCCTACATCGTTGGTAAACCCGCGGATGGGGAAGTCCGGCCAGTCGGAGATGGAACAAAGAGCCAGGGTTGTTTTTCCATTGCGCCGGATGATGAGCTGTTCCAGGGTTTTCATGCCGTAAAAGAACCCTCGGACATGGGTGGCCCTGATGGAGATCCCTTGTTCCGTAGCCTGGACGTGGTAGGCTTCTTCCGCTATTTCAGGGGATCTCATATGCTCCCGTAGTTTATCGGGCCATGTTTTTTCCCGGACGAAGGTGATGCGAAAGGAGGCCTCCGGGGTGACGGTAACGTTGTGTTTGCGAAGGAATGATGTTAATTCCCCCTCGATCAATTTCTGCCGGGATTTGTCATCGGTACCGGTGGCCGGGGGAAGGTCGATACGGACGGCTGACAGTGGGATGGCTTTGTCCCGCCAAGTTAATTCCTGTGGTTTGGGGACGAGGGGGGGAGCCGCATCGGGATACAGGCGGTAGTTGGCACCGTTGGCGGGATATTCCGGGGATGTGTCGGCGGCTATGCCAGTCCATGCCGCAAGGCAGCATAGCCCCGTTGAGAGCAGGAATGAAGTGATCGTGTTCATGGGAGTCTTGAGGAAAGAAGCAACGCTTGTTCCAAAGTTACTCAAATGAAAATATCACTTCCTGCAAATTACACAAGATCCCGGCGTTATGTAATGCCTGAATGTCACCGATTTTTAACGGACACATTGAAGTTTGATCCCCCATCCATCGGGATATTGGCCAACCCGACCGAAGCGTCCGGCTTTTAACAGAACGGTGTTATTTCCCTTTTTAAGAGTGACGGGAATAAGGTCCGCCCCTTGATATTCGACATCATTCGGTTGTTGGATGGTGTGGATTTTCCTGCCGTTGAACCATATTTCGCATGCATCTTTGGCGTTGACGGCGAGGTAGGCGGGACCTTCGCTGTCTGACTTGATGGAAGCGCGGGCGTAGGCCAGTTTGCCGTTGCCCCCCAGGAGGCGATCCATGTTGACCAGTCCGGAGGGTTCCGGTGCGATATCTTTCCAGCTTGTCGTTTCTCCGGTTTCCGGTGAGTAAATTTGGTCTTGGATCGGTTTGCGGATGTCGTACGGATAGGCGGGGGAAAGCTGCCAGTCCGAGACGGGCAGGAGTGTCCGGTTGACGCATTCGGGGAAGTGAGTCAGACGCAGCCGTGTAGCTCCGTAGGGGGTGAGGGTGATTGTTTCTTCCTTGCCGTCCGTCGTATAGGCGATGGGGATCAACGGGGTGAAGCGGTTTTCTTCCAATTTCCAGCCGGGGATGCGCTGGACGGGCACCTGAAGGGCGGAAGCCCCGTCCCCTCCGTCAAAGGGGTAGGCATCATTCTTTTTGGGAAGAACCCGGACGCGTTCACGGAAGTTCGATTCATCCAGAGCGAGAGCGTAATTCCATGGAGCGGCCGCTTTCAATGAGAGAGTAGGGAACTGAGAATTGCCGGTTTCTCTGGAGTTGATGTCGACTTGCTCAGGAATGGCGTAGGAATAGAGCAGGGGACCGCGCTCCAGACTTAGAGAATTTTGATAGCGATTGAGGTGCAGGGGCATGGGGAATCGCAGAGTGACGACATCTCCATTCTTGAAG
Source organism: Akkermansia sp. N21169 (assembly GCF_029854675.1). Lineage (NCBI taxonomy): Bacteria > Pseudomonadati > Verrucomicrobiota > Verrucomicrobiia > Verrucomicrobiales > Akkermansiaceae > Akkermansia > Akkermansia sp. N21169. The sequence continues at coordinate 98,405 of NZ_JARWNC010000040.1, forward strand.
GTACGGTTCAGCTGGGCAAAGGAGCCGGAGCGGAAGTCGCCTGTGACGGTTTGTCCGTTGACGGCTATTTCCGGGCTGGCACACCAGGCCGGGATGCGGAAACGGAAGGGAACGGTCGTTTGTTCATCCGTTTCGAATTTGAACTCAACGGTGTCCGAGAAGGGGTAGTCCGTTTTTTCATGAACAGTGACCGTCCGTCCGCTTTGACCGAGAGGGCCGGAGATCGTAGAGGGACCATACAGGACGGCGGTGAGAATACCGTCGGAATCGGTCATCCACATGCGGGAAGCGAAGTTGGGCATCAGCCTGTGGACATTGCCGGGACAACATGCCGGTTCATGGTGGGGACTGTAACTCATCCAGCGTGTACCCCGGTGAAACTTGGAGTGTGTGGAATTGTCGGTGGCGATGAACTGGTTGTCGCCGGACATGTATTGAAGGTTGGTGAAATCCTTGGAAACAGCTCCAGGACCGGCATTGAAACAGGCTTTTTCGATCATGTCGGCGTATTTGGCATTGCCGGTTGCCATGAGGAAGTAGCCGAGAGTCCACGTGAAGTCGGAACTGACGCAGGTTTCATGGGGTTGGGAAGGATCGCGGGTAGATAGATATTCCGTGCTGGACGGGACTCCGCTGGGGCCCATGTGATCGCGTTCCAGAACGCGTATGGCGTTTTCGGCAGCCTGGAGATAGGAGGGGTCACCGGTATAAATATAGAGGATGGCGGGGAGTTTCAGTTCCTCGCTGAAGGTAACGCCATGCATGACGATTTTGTTGTTTCCGGCTGTGGCGGCCATGGTAAGGCGTTCTTCGGTAGCCGGTTGGGTGTTGAAGATCTTGTAGGCATCGACGGCTTTGTCCTTCAGTGCGGTATCGCCAGTCCATTCATAAGTTTTCAACAGTCCTTCTATGTTGGTTGCGTTGCGGAATCCCAGACCGATATCCTTGGCCGTCGTCAGGGAGAAATGCTTATGGAACGCATCGACGATTTGCTTGTCGCCCGTTGCCATGTAGTAGGGGATGACGGCCTTGAAGAAGACGCCATTGGGCCAGAGGGATTCGTTTTTCCTGAGGCTTGTACCGATCAGTCCCCTGGAGTTAGGATGTGTCACCACCCACTGGATGTTACGTTTGAACGTGTCGATTTTGGCCTGGTCATTCAACAAAAGCCCCAGTCTCACCATTCCGTCCAGATAGTAGGCAGTTTGCTCGTAGGGCCACCAGCTGTTGCTTTTATTGTTAATTTCACCTTCCCAGAGTTGAGTGTTAAACGGGAATCCATGTTCTTTCGGGTGGCTGGTTAGTCCTTTTTGCTGGCGGACGAGATATTCTTTCAGCCATCCTTCGGGCTTGATGCATGTAGGGGAAATCTCCCGGAAGCGATCATAGCGTGGAATGGATGGGGAAACTCCTGGCGATTGTGTTCCGGAAGCCGATATCCCCAAGAAAGAGAGGAGGCACGCGATTCGACAGGAATAGCGGGATAAGAAGTGAGCAATCAAAGACATGGTAAAATTACGAAAGTGCCGCGGGCATCATTTCATGTATCATCTTGTTTTTTGGACAAGATGTACAAAATATAAAAAAATTCAGTTGGATGATTTTTTCGCCTTCGAGGCGACGTATTCTGAATGATGAAAGCTCTTTTAATTGGAATTTGTTTTTTGACTGGTTCGTACTCTGTAATGACAGCATCCGGTTATGAGGAACGTGCGTATTTGGAACGTTCGGTTGATGCCTCCGGTCTCAGGGAAATATTGAAAACGGATCGTTCCTGGGTACCCTATCCCGCCTACGCTGACCGCAGCGGCTGGGAAAAATTAATGGGTGACAGCCGCGAGGAATTAATCCGGCGTGGGGAGAAAATGCTTGATTATCCGTGGCAGGTGATCAAAGCGACGGACTACCTCGAGTTTGAACGCAGCGGCAACCGCGAGGTGATGCAGCGTCCTCATGCGGCCAATTGCAACGCCTTGAAGGATCTTGTACTGGCGGAACTGGCCGAAGGCAAGGGACGATTCATGAACCAGATCGGCAACGGAGTTTTTTATTTTAGCGAAATGACAGCGTGGTCTCTCTCCGCCCACCTGACGGCACAGAAGAATCACCGTCCCCTGCCGGATGACCAGGAGCAGATCATTGACCTGACATCGGGGGAAATCTCCTCCATTCTCTCCTGGACTCACTATTTCTTGAAGGATGAGTTGGATAAAATCCATCCCCTCCTGGCGTCCAGATTGAAACGTGAACTCTACAAACGGACGATTGAACCCTATTTAACCCGTTCTTACCATTGGAGTGCCCTGAACCGCCCCAAAGGTTGTTTTGTCAATAACTGGAATCCATGGTGCAATACCAACGTGCTTCAGACGATGCTATTGATGAGCGATGATCCTGCCGAAATGTGCGAAGGAGTACGCCGGACAATGTTGTCGGTGGATTGCTTTATGAATTATGTCAAAGGCGATGGAGCTTGTGAAGAAGGTCCGTCCTACTGGACCCATGCAGCCGGGAAATTGTATGATTATCTGACACTTATTTCCATGGCAACCCAGGGCAAGGTCAAATTGTTCGATAAGCCCCTGGTACGTCGCATGGGGGAATACCTTGCCGATTCCTATGTCGGTGACGGCTGGGTTGTCAATTTTGCCGATGCTTCGGCAAAGGGAGGCGGAGACCCCGACTTGGTGTACAGATACGGAAAGGCAGTGAATAGTCCGGTGATGACGGGGTACGCGGCATCCCTCATGGGGAAAGCCGGCAAGAAAGCCGGAGCTCCACGGGGTATGGACATGTTCCGGACGCTGGAGTGGTTTGCTTCTCACAAAGAGTTGATGGCAGAGGAGCCGTCTATAGTCCGCAACGATGTGTCCTGGTACCCGGAGACGGAATTCTGCTACCTCTATGACAAGGGGAATGGATTCTTCGTTGCAACGAAAGGAGGCAACAATGGAGAAAGCCACAACCATAATGATGTAGGCACCTTCTCCCTTTATGTGCGGAACATGCCCGTCATCATCGATGTCGGCGTAGGTACTTATACGCGCCAGACCTTCAGCAACGAGCGTTATTCCATCTGGACGATGCAGAGCGATTACCACAACCTGCCGGCAATCAATGGAGTTTCCCAGAATCCGGGGGGAAAATACCGCGCCTCCAAGACTGCATGTGATGTCGGTCGTAAGACTTTTTCGACAGATATTGCCGGGGCTTATCCTGCCGAAGCGAAGGTAAAGAACTGGATTCGTACATGTACCCTAGGTAAAGACGGGTTGGATGTGACGGATACCTTTTCTCTGGAAGAAACCGTGACGGCTCCCAGTCTTCATTACATGACTTGGGCGGAGCCCGATCTGTCGATACCGGGAAAAGTGGTTTTGGACAAGGAAGGCCGCAAGGTGACCATGACTTACGATCCTTCGCAGCTGGAGGCTTCCGTCGAGAAGGTTTCGTTGACGGACAAGGCATTGACCCGCGTCTGGGGCGATGCCGTATACCGCCTTGTCCTGAAAGGCCGTCAAACGGACAAGGACGGTTCCTATACCGTAAAATTCCGGTAAATATCCGTCCACAACGACCAATCACAATGCCAGTCCCGATGATAACCGTGGGGCTGGCATTCTTTTTTTCAAAAATGGGACGAATTTGATTTATTTTCTGACAATCTATCCTATCTTAAGAAGGAAAGGAAAAGGTGCTCGAATGATCGCCTTATTTTTTATTCCATTCCCAGGCAGAAGACATGCTCAAGCTTTTTAGTGATATGCCATCCAGTTCGGAAAGCAGTTCTGCAAGTTCCTCGGTACTGAGTAGCAGTTCTTTGTCACAATCAAGCTCGGGAAGTGGTTCCAGCTCCTCATCCAGTAGTTCTTCTTCATCCAGCAGTTCCACATCGGCTTCGCCTTCAAGCGGCCCCATTGAGGAAGGTTGTCCTTGCCCCTGTTCTTGCGACTGCGATGAAGAACCCGACCCCGACGACTGCAACAAAAATGGAGGTGCTAATTCCGCCGGTAACTTCCCCATCGGATCCAATCCGGACGATCCCGATGATTGCGAAGGGGAATTGGGCGTCGGTGGTGAAGGCAACAACTCCGGAGGCGATAGGAATGCTTTCGCAACCTTTAGCTTCCGGGCCGTACCGGAAAGTACCATCGGTGTCCGTTACAAGCACCCTCTGGAATGGACATCAGTCTGGAATGCCTCGGAGCGGAACGTGACCGTCATGCGGCCCACCGGCAGCGCCATCAGCTTTCATGCAGGCACCGGCAGCGCGGAAGCCGTTCCCGTCGGTACCTCCCGTAAGCTCAACTACCGCGTCCGGCTGGTCTCGGAGGACGGACAACCGTGTCCCTCGGGTTCCCCCGCTTTCCTGGACATGGTGCAAAGTAACGGACGCATCCTGCGCTTTTCCGCTTCAACCGGGCGGGTTTCCTCCCTCATCTCTCCGTCCGGTGTCGAAACCACTGCGGAACAATACGCTGCCCAGCTGCAAGTAACGCGGAATCCGGAGACGGGCGCTGTCGAAAGTGTCTGGTCGAAGTCTCAGGGCCTCCTGCAAACCATTCCTGCGGGTAACAAACTCACCCTCGCGTGGTTTGCTCCCGGGCAAGTCCGACGGAATTCTCTCGGCCTCCTCTCCGGCATGGGACTTCCATGGAAAACCGTTACCTACGAAACGACGGAAAAGGACGGTGTCCCCGTCATGCTCATCGACGAACAAAGGGAAGGCATGCCCGCTTTCCACTCGGAACGCTACGTCAAAGGCAATAACGTCACCATCATCACCGGAGAAGGCGCCGAACGCATCGTGCGCACCATCGAACGCGGATTCCTGCCCGGTGACAAATGGGAAACGATCGAGACCTACCGCCGCATGGATGCCGACGGCAACATCTCGGACGATCCCCCCGCCTCCTGCGTCCGCACCGTCAAGAAAAACACGGAGGGCGGATGGCTCACCCTGAGCAGAACGGTCGGGTATGGCACGCCCGAAGCCCAGACCACCCTCTACACCTACAACGAACAATTCCGCCGCACCCTCGTCATCGAACCCAATGGCAGCTATACGCGATACGAATACGATGAACGCGGGAGAACCACCCTGGAAGCAAGGCCGTGGGCCGGAGGGGGAGAACAGGCGATGCGTACAACCTACGCCGATCTCCGCTTCAACGACTTCCGTCCCGCCTCGGAAACGGATCTCATCATCGATGAAGACGGCGAAGAAACCGTCCTGGCTCGCCGCGTTTATACCTACGAAGACTCGGACGAAGTGAATCGTACGACCGTGACGGAAACCGCCCTCGGCTCCGTCAATGTCCATACGTCCGTCTCGGAAACCAACGGCCCGGCAGCCGTCTATCCGTATGCCCGCGGACGCGAACGCTTCATCCAGGGGGTCGACGGTCGCCAGACGCTGATTGAATACGCCCCGGCAGATTCCCATGGAGCCATCCATATGGTGACAAGAACCAGTATGGTCAACGGAGACATCGTCTCCGGACAAAGTTCCCGTGAAGTGGAATATATCGCCGACAACGGAACCGTCACGCGGAACGAACGCTACGTCCACACCGGGGAAGGGTGGTCGCTGGTAGCGGCGGAAGATTACGAATATAATGTCGAGCTCAAGCGTACCCGGGTTACCCGTGCCAACGGACGGGTGAGCACGACGGAATGGATGTGCTGCGGTCCTCTGCGGGAAACCGACGAGGACGGCATTACGGTTTCCTACGGCTATGACACGGCCAAACAACTCGTTGAAAGTATACGCTCGGCGACCGAAACTACGCCGGAAACAATCGTCTCCTATGTGCGTGATGCCGAAGACCGCGTGCTCGAAATGCGCCGGGACGTCGGCCCGATGACGACCGTCGAATCCTCATTCTACGACTCCATCGGACGGGTCACCAGTACCACGGATGTTTTGGGCCGCACCACATATACAGATTACAGCGAGGATCTACTCGTGACGACCGTTACCTCCCCCTCGGGCGCCACTTTCATTACCGAGGTCTATTATGACGGTACTACCGTGTTGCGATCCGGCACAGGGCAGAGGGAGATAGAAACGCGGATGGAATTGACCCCGGAAGGTATTCTGACAACGCGCCTCACGGGCAATGTCATTCTCTCCCGTCAATTGTCCAACGGATTCGGAGAAACCCTGCGGGAAGACACGCCCAACACACTGGGAGGCTTCATCTCAACCCATCATACCTACAACGGCAAGGGGCAGCGCACCCGTTCACAGACGGAGCAAATGGCTCCCACCCTGTACGAATACGATGAGATGGGGAATATGGTGAAACAAACGCTTGCCCTGTCGGATACCCCCACGCCGCTCAACTCCCGGATCACGGAAAAGTCTCAATCCTACGCCGTACGGGAAGATGGAATCTATCAGATTCAAACGACAATTGCCTACAATGCCTCTGGTCAACCCCTCGTCCAGATGACGGAGACACTCGTTTCTTCCCTGAGTGCAATCTTGGAAAGCAGGAGCCGGAGTCAGGACATCTATGGTCAGGTGTCCGAATCGTGGTCGGAATATACCGCGCCAACGAAGAGAACGCAGTACGCCAAGATTCCAACCTCGGTGTTGATTGCTTCTGCCATCGTTGTCGATGGCTTTGTTCAGCAATCGACAGACAATACCGGCATCACCACAACCCAAAGCAGGAGTTATACATCCAGCGGTCAGAAGGTCACACAAACCGATGGGCGAGGTAACACGACAAGCACGGAAACCGACCTGGCCGGGCGCATCATCAAAGAGCCTGATGCCGCAAGGGCGACGATCACCAGGGTTTATGACTCGCGGTTTGATCTGCCCTCTTGCGTCACCAATGCTCTGGGCGATACGACCTGTTACGCCTATGACATTCGAGGGCGTAAGATCGCGGAATACGGTACTGCCGTTCAGCCCGCCTGCTTCGGGTATGATGAGGCGGACCGCATGATTTCATTGACGACCTTCAGAATCGCGGATGAAGAGATTACGACGGATCCGAGTGAACGCACGGATGGCGATACGACCAGATGGACCTACGAGGAAGCTACTGGTCGCCAGTTGAAAAAAACGTATGCAGATGGTTCCGAGGTAATCGACACATACGATGCCATGAATCGCCTGAGTACAAGGACGCTGGCGCGAGGTATCGCCACGAGCTATTCTTACGATCCTTTGACTGGCGAGACAACCCAGGTTCATTACAGTGACGAGACACCTGATTTCACGTATGAATTCAATCATTTGGGGCAAATCGTCGCCATTACCACACAGGGGGAAGAACATCCCTATTCGCTGACGTACAATGACTACGGAGTCATGGCTGCAGAAGGCTACTGGATGGGGTGGCAGGAAAGCCATGTGAAACGCACATTCGACGCATTCGGTCGGCCTTCCTCGTCCGGGATTGAATTACAGAATGAGACACCCATTGAATGGGAACAGATTTATGACGAATGCGGTCGTATCTCCTCCTTCCGCCTTTTGGCGAATGAAACCCGGGGATTCGAGGAAAAGACTTTCCAGTTCAGTTATCTGCCGGGAAGTAGTCTCGTTTCAAGAATCGACTGGAGCAACGGCCTTTGCCTGGAATACACCTACCAATCGTGGCGTGACATCCTGACGGGGATCCGATGCGGAACCTCAGACAAGACCTATACAATCGCCGAGAAAACGAGGGAACTTGATCCCTTGGGACGTCCGGAAAAGGGTCTCAGAACGCGTCTTGGAGAAACACACGACGATTATTTCAGCTACAATTTACGGAATGAACTGACCGGGGCCATGTTCGGAGGAGGCCCGGTGTTCGAGTATGCATACGATAACATCGGCAACAGGGAACAGTTCCAGGTACGGGCAACACAGACAGATTACGAGAGCAACGAGCTCAACCAGTACTCGCTTATTACCCCGTCATACGCGCCGGCATTTACACCGACTTTCGATGCGGATGGGAACCAGACACGCATCCGGACCACGAGCGGCATCTGGAATGTAATCTACAATGCCAACAACCGTCCCATTCGCTTTGCAAGCGAGGACAACGAGACTGTGGTTGAGTGCCGTTACGACCACATGGGGCGCCGCGTCACGAAAAAAGTCAGTGTCGGTGGAATCGTGACGCAGCATGAAGGCTACCATTATCTGGATTATGTCCAGGTAGCGGCAGTCGATTTGTTGGCGAACAACGAAGTGCTCCATGCCATCTTGTGGAATCCTCTCGAATCCGTAGCTACCCGTCCGTTGGCTCTTGTGCGAGGTAGCAGCATCTACTACAGTGCACACGATTTCGTCAAAAATATCACGGAATGGATCAACGAACAGGGAGAAATAAGTGTCAGTTTCGACTATACCCCCTACGGTGAAGTCATATCGGAAACAGGAGATGTAAGCCTGAACGTGATCGGCTATTCGAGTGAAGTAATGGATCGAGAATTAGGCCTGGTGTATTACAACTACCGCCATCTCAATCCACTGGATGGCAGGTGGATTAGTAGAGATCCTATCGCAGAACAAGGAGGATTAAATCTATTTACCTTTGTATCCAATTCCATTGGAATAATTATTGATTTTTTGGGAGAAGCTCAAATTAATCTTCCAACTCCCGATGAACCAATTTTCATACACCCGTATGTAGATCCTGATACGCATTTACCATTGGTAGGGTATGTAACTCAAGAAGAAGTAAATAGATTTTATAAAGCGGCTATTGAGCTTTCATTAAAACGTAAAAACAATAAAAGATGCTATCAAGTATACATTCACGCAAAAGGTCTAGCGACTATTGATGATGTAAAAAATAAAAAATGCGATATAAAATTTATTATAGGCCATGGATGTAAAATAGATGGAAAGGATTATGTAGTAATGAAGGACGGTCAAATTTGCATTAATTCGCTTAACTCTAATGGTGTTCAAACCGTGGGATTTGGATGTTCTATAGGAGATAATAAAGGAATAGTACCACAATGTTATGCTGCAATTCAATTATCTGAAGCAATTGAAAAACTTGTAAAGAGTCCTGATTGTCCATGTAAAAAAGTATGTATTTTTTCTGGACCTGTTAATCAATAAGTAAATAATAGCCTATGAATAAAATTATTAAAATAATTTCATTTTTTCTGTGCATAAATTGTTATGGGCTAGATATTGAAACGTCCGAGATTCATAATATCGAATCAAAAATTAATGAAGATACGGATTCTTTAAATTTTATAATAAATTCACCTGTTTCGTGGAGCGATTTTTCAAAAATATTACATAATGCATATGCAAGAAATATAACGAAATTTTATATTTCTAAAAATTCTAAAAAGATAGATATTTCATCTAATTTTATTGAAAATGAATTCAGAGTAGCACTTCCAAATGCAAGTAAAAAAAATAGGAATCTATTTATATTTAAAATCGATAAAGTCGAATCTGAAAAATCCGGAGAATTTCTATATGCTGTTTGGAGTCTCGAGGAAAATGATATTTCCTGTCTGGATTTTTTTTGCAGGAGGATATCAAGAATAAAATCGGATAAAATAGCATTAAACCTTGCACTTAAAATAAATTTTGATATTTCTGATGTATTTAACATTATTGAATATATTCAGAATAATATTGGAGACAAGAAAATAATAGGAATAATGTTTTCAATGGAATAAAATGTATCGTGATTATCTAAACGTAAAATTCGTAATCTATTAAAATAAAAGAGTGGCAAAAATAAATTTCCAATTGCTGGTTATATTGTTGGTATCCTGTTACAATAACGACGTTGTTCTCGACAAGGAAATCAAGATGAAAATATCTACTATTAATGTGAGTAAGATAGAATCATTGAATGATATTTTGGATAAGCTCAATATCAATTCTGAATTTTCATTCTGTGGCGAACGAGGAAATCGTGAAATCTTCCAACTTGAAAATGGATTGGTGATCGATTTGATACCCAGAGAACCACAACCTATCATCCCTTCCAATATAGATAATCTTCTGGCAGACAATAAATCGACGGCAGGTAAGAAATCTTGTGAATCAAGAGATGAATATAAAAAATGTCACAACGAATACCGATGTGTTAATATTTATAGTCATGGAATACTAATGACTACGAAACATATTTCTTTAAATTAATGCAAAATCAATCCATATGGAAAATAGTTTGCAATCATGCATAAAATATTATTTATAATATATTGTTGTATTTCGACAGCATTAGCATTTTGGGTCCCTCCGGAGTCATTTGAGGATCTTGTGAATAGTTCGGAACTCATTGTTACGGCAAAAGTTGGTCGTGTGCACATTGAAGAGAATAACAGCTACGTTCTATTAGAACCCATTGATGTATTATATGGTATCAATATACCGGAAATTCGGTTGGTGATTGATGTCCCAAAATGGGATAGCCCCATTGATCTTGGCTTCTATTATGACGGAAAGTATATTTGCTACTATGATGGGAGAAAATATTATGATGGTGATGGGATTGTAAAATATGAGAGCAATCTAGAGGATGTTTACTATATTATTCAAGAGGGGAAAAAATATTTGTTTTTCTTTCATTTTTCACGATGGCCTCGACCACCGTCATTTGGACTTTTAGACAAAGTTGAAGATTTTCCCCGCTCTTTTCTTCCATCTAATCCATCACTGGATTGTGTAATAGCTCGTCTTGAGGGAGATAAAATTATCAATTGGCCCTTTTCCATTGAGGGAAAAGTTATCACTGACGATAACCTACAATATCCGCCATTGGATTTTCAGGAAGTGAAAAGACAACTTATGTTGACTATTGATAAACAACATAAAAATGCTTTGGAAATGGCGAAAATGGGTGACCAGATGGCTCAATATTTGATGTTTTATTATTCGGCCATGGGTGTAGGAATGAAACGCGACTTGCAACAAGCGTACTATTGGATGAACAAAACACCTTATGACCCTTATCTTAAAGCTCAAATGGAAGAAATTAGAGAAACTCCGGAAGGGAATGAAAAAGCAATCAGTTACTACAAAGAGTTAGCCGATGATAATAATCTTCTCGCTCAATATCATTTAGCAAGGGCCTACTATGAAGGGAAAATGCTTCCACGAGATGATCGGAAATCTTTTGAATGGCTTTATTCGGCAGCACTTCGAGAATTACCTGCTGCTCAATTAAAATTATCGGCCTATTATGCCCACGGAATAGGGACAAAAATTAATCTCATTCATTCCTGGCGTTGGCGCCTACGCGCCATGAAAAATGATTATCTTCCAGCCCTATATATGCCTTATCCGGCCTATGAATTATCCTCATTTAAAAATTAATATAATATAAAAAGGTCAGAAAATTACGGTTGCATATTCCAAATTAAGAATGACTAGAAAAAATAAAGTGTGTTAACACTCAACATTCTTATTATGTTGATACAATGAGTAGTAAAAGATATATTACAGTATTTGTTTCTTGTGTCTTCCTGCTTGTAAAGTCTTACGTCGATAAAACGATCATAGTATCTCACACAGAATCAATTGATGAAATGGAATGCATCGCTTGTGATTGATTCAATTGTTTTATGTGTATTAAAGAAATTTCGCTGCCTATGGTTTAAATTTATATTTTACTAAATATGTTTTTAGCATTATATTCATGTCTTGGTGTTCTTGGTCTGTCTATCAATAATGACCTCGTTTCGGTTAATTCATCAAATGATTTTTCTGTTTGTGTGTATTGTGAAAAATTTGATTTAGGAGACTTAATAAAATATGTAAAACAGCGATTTGTATTAAGAGATAATAAAATAAAGCACTATTCGACAATATTTATATTTTATTATAAAGGTTGCAATTCTGGAGTAACTGAAATATTTGTGCAAAAAAATGAATATGGAAATCATATCATACAGTGGGATTATTCCAAAGCCAAGAGTGTTAGAACGACTACAACAGAAACTAGTCCATGGCCATGTGGAGTCAATTTCTATACCTATGATAGAATTAAATCCATTTTAGAGGCACAATTCATTTATCGGACCAAATGGTATTTTATAAATAGTTTAAAAAGTTTTTGTGAAAATTATTGAATTTGATGGAATTGTTAAAATCTAATCGAAAAATAAATTCCCAATATTGTATTACAAGCATTGAATGAAGTTTTATGAATATTCCAAATGATGATATATCTGAAGATTTAAAGCATGAATATATTTGTAATTCAGGATGAATTTAATTTTTAATAGAATCATTATGAGTAAAGTGGAGAATTTCGCAGGTTTGTTAAAATGAGTAGTAAAATATATATTAAAATATTTGTTTTTTGTGTCTTCTCGCTTACAAAATCTTACGCCGATAAGGCGATTATAGTATCTCACACAGAATCGATTGATTCATTTGGTGATGACAAGGTAGCTATGATTTCCCGTGAAAACAGGAAGAGAGAATTTGAGGAAAGAGTTATTGCGTATGAAGAAAAGATTCCGCATGAATTGGGAAGACAATTTGATCGCATACCTGATGGAAAAGAAGATTATTATCCACTAATGCCGAAGGAAGATCGTGTTTTTTGGATTGACGTTTTCAAAAACTATACAAATTATAGTTTGAATGAAAAGCCGACTAGACCGACATTTCTTTGCGACAAGGTTTCGGAAACAAATGTTTGGAAAGCGTTCCTGTATTCACAATTTCCCGACTTGGATCTATGTCTTTATCTAAAACGTGGAGACAGTCCCATTCCTGTCTTCGTGATACTCAATCAAGGTCATATTATCAGCCTTCATTCTGATCAATTCAATAAATCCGGGACGAGAGGCAATCTGGATTCAATAGACTATGCAATTAATCAAGGAGGTGATTTGATCATAGTTTTACAAATAAAAAACCCTCAGGCTCGTAAACATACCGAATAGTGGAAGTACTACTGCTGAGGGCGTATAAATTGTTCCTGAGGCTTTTCCTCCAAACAACTCATTTAGTAATATAGGAAGGCTTTTCTGTCAAATTTTATTGTGTCATCACAGGCAAAAGAACTCTGATACTGGCTGTCGTGGGAGGTTCCCCAGGCGAGGCCGGCAAGAAGGGAAAACCTGTTAGTCAGTGTGCCTGGTGATGCTGTGCGTCTTGCGTTGTTCGGTAGTATGAATAGGAGAAGCTGCCCCATGGGGATGAGGCAGCTTCTGTTGTGAGGGGGGGGTGTTTGTGGGACGTGGGCAGGATCAGGATACTTTGGCTTCGCCGAGGTTTTCGTTTCTGGGGCCTTTGTCGGTGTTGGGCAGAGGGACATTGCCGTATTCCTTGGCGAGTTCCTTGTATTTGCCGAACAAGCGCCGGACGGTTTCGAGCTCGTCGCCCTGGATGACCGGGGTTCTGGCTTTGCCGGGGGTCTTGACGAAGTTTTCTTCCCATTGGGCGAGTTCCTTGTAGAAATCATTGGCTCTCCAGGCTTCGCGTCCGTGAACCATGGGGAGTTTATCCTCGTTGTAGTCGGTACCGTCGTCGAGGTGTTTCCGGAGCATGTCGTAGAACATCTGCCAGCGGTGCCGGTAGAAACCTTCGATCAGGCCGCTCCATTCGCGCCAGCTGTAGTCGAAGATGATGGGATCCCCGGCGGTGCCTTCACCCCAGGAAGTGACTAGGGATGTCGCATCACGTTCCAGAAGTTCCTTTTCCTGCGGAGTAGTGCCCCAGGCGGTGGCTTCCGTAAGCCAGCGATCGAAGTTGAATTCGCGGCGGGTACGCAGAAGAACATCCGTGTCGGACAAGAGTTCGAGGAAGCGCGTCGAGTGCTTGACGAATTCGGCTTTATCTTTGTTCTTAAAGGCTTCTGCGGCTTTGGCATGGATGGCCTGCCCGAGGTTGGATTGGATCTGGCGCTGGACGTCGACGATGTCGAAGAGGTAGGGTTTGGAGTTCTTCATCTTGTCGGCATCCTTCAGGAGGTTTTCCTGGGCACGATAGAGCAATTCGGTGGGGTAGGGGATATGGAATCCGGCGTTAGGGCCTGACTTTTTGGGGTTGAGCGCCGGACGGGCGGCGATGATGGAGCTGTTTTCCGTGCCGTTGGTTCCCTTGCGGTAGGGGCCTTCGAGCAGAAGCATCCATGCTTCTTCCGCGGCTGGGGATTGGGTGCCGTAACGGCGTTCCGCATAGTCTTTCAGCCATGTTTTGAGATCGACTGCGTCCTCGTGGAGAGGCATTTCGAAAGTCAGATCGTAATAGACCGGGTTTTGTTCGATTCCTTCCATGAAGAGACCGGAACCGCAGGCGTTGGGGGCTTCCTTGCGGGCCTGGGCGTATTGATTGGAGGCGATGAGGGGGAGGTCTCCGTGCATGTTGATACGCCCGCCGAAGTTGTGGAGGTTGCCGGCGATGAAGGGGTGCCCCCAGAAATTCTGATGTTGTTTGCGTTTGGAGCCGTTGAGGTCGAGCATGATGAGGTTGTTGACCGGGACAGCGTCGACGATGGGCTTGTACATGCTCCAGCATTGCATGGCCCAGACGGAGCCGGGGTGGAAGGACTGGAAGAGTTCGTGAATGGCCTTGCCGACGGCGGGCAGGTATTCCGGGGTATGGACGGGAGGACTGCTTTCATGGAAGGGATCGGCGGCATAGACGCCGTGGGCTCCGAAAAGTTTTTTCTGTTCTTCCAGGAAGGTGCGTCCGATCTGGGCGAAAAGCGGATCCAGGGGATCGAGCTGGGCGGCACCGGGGAAGCCGCACCATCTGCCCTGGAGGCTGATTTTGGCTTCCGGATATTTGTCCTTGAGTTCGCGGGGGACGAAGCCGGTGAACCCTTGCTGGATAGGCTGCATGCCAAGTTCCAGCTGGCGTTCCATGATCTGTTTTCCGAGGGTGATGTGGCTGTCGATCCAGGACTTGGGCAGGGGGCCTCCTACTCCCTGAAGGTTTTGCATCCATTGCCAGGCGAAGTGTCCGGGGCCGGAAAGGAAGCGGCGGGCTTCCTCATCGGAGAACTTGAACTTGAGGAGGGTGTTGTACCACACGGCTTCCAGTCCCACAGGAGACAGCGGCATGTTGATGCCGTTCATCGCCATGAAGTTGAGTTCTCGCTCCCAGCGTTTCCAGTCCCACCAGGCGGCGGAGTAGCTGACGGTGCAGTAATTGAGGTAGGCGCGGAACTTCTGGTCGATGACTTTGCGTTCTTTTTTGTCGGGAAGAGGGAGGGTTTGGGGCAGGTTCAATTGATCCCCGAACCAGGAGAAGTGTCCTTTGGCCGTATATTTGATGTATTGGTTGAATGCCATGGCCAGCGAGACGGGGTTATTGCCCCTCAGGACGATTTTGCCGTCACGGGTATCGATTTCAAATACATCCCGATCCTGATCCCGGGGGATGATCTCCAGTGTGAATTGCCCGGAATATCCTGGCAGAACACGGTTGATTAGTTCTGTGGCTACACGGATTTGATGGTCTGCCGTGACGGGTTGCGATGGAGATGCCGCGGCATGCAGCTCTTCCTGTGCTTCCACAAAGGGGGACAAGGCGAGCAATGCCAGTGGCATTAGGGAACAAAGAAAAGGAATTTTCATATCGTACAGGATACGCATACAATTGGGGGATCTTTCTAAAAATTGGTAGTTTGTGAAGAGAAAAGCATCTAGGGAGAATCGGAATGCTCCATGGTTCGTTCCTGGCGAGAGCCCGGAAGTCCTTTTTCTGGAAGCTTTCCTCCCTGCCCGGCTGGGAAAGGCGGGGGCTGGCGGCAGTTATGATTGCGTCCCGGAAAAAATGAATTATAGATGAGCGCATGAATTTGAAGTCGGCACTGGACTGGTTGTACTCGACGCAGTTGTTCGGAATCAAGCTGGGGCTTGAGGGTACCCGCAGGCTGTTGGAGGCAGCGGACGCCTATCCGTCGGAGGATGTGTGCGTCGTACATGTGGCAGGAACCAATGGCAAGGGATCTGTCTGTGCCATGCTGGAGGCTTTGGGGAGGAGTTCGGGCTTGAAGACTGGGATGTTTACGTCTCCTCATTTAGTAGATTTCAGGGAAAGAATCCGGGTGAACGGAGTCATGATTCCCGAGGATGCGTTGCTGAGGCTTTTGGTGGAGGTGCGGGATTTGGTGGCGGAGTGGGATCCTCATCCGACGTTTTTCGAATTGGCTCTGGCTGTTGCGTTGAAATACTTCAAGGAATGCGGAGTTAAGTTTCTGGTTTTGGAAACAGGCCTGGGGGGGTGCCTGGATGCGACGAATGCCGTTCCCAAGGATCTGGCCGTGCTGGCTCCTATCGGCATGGATCACCAGCAGTATCTCGGCGATACGCTGGAATTGATTGCTGCGGAGAAAGCCGGAATCATTGCCGCAGGGCGGCCTGTCGTTTCCGCCGTTCAGGAACCGGAGGCTGCTGGCGTGATTGCCCGCCGCGCGGCGGAACTGGGCTCTCCTCTGGCCATTGCCGGGCATACGGATGGGGTTCCCCAGCCTTCTTTACCCGGTGCCCACCAGAGGAGGAATGCTGCCCTGGCTCTCCTGGCGATGAAAACGCTCCATCTTCTGCCTTCCCGTAGTGTGGCGGAGGCGGCGTTGTCCTCCTTGTCCTGGCCGGGTAGATTTCAGGAACTGGAAGGAGGACTCATGGTGCTGGATGGCGCCCACAATCCGCATGCCGCCCGGGTGCTTGCAGAGACCTGGAGGGAGCGTTTCGGCGATGACAAGGCTGCTCTTGTGTTTGCCGCATCCGCAGACAAGAACATTCACGGTGTTCTGGAACTGATTGCTCCTTTGGCGGGAGAATGGCACCTGGTTCCGTGTACGTCACCCAGGATTTTGGGAGTGGGCGACATGAAATGCCTGGTTGAGGCCTTTTCGTCGGTTCCGGTTATCTGCCATGACAGTCTTGAAACCGGTTTGAAGGCCGCCCGGAACAGTGGATGCCGCGTCCTGGTGACGGGGTCCCTGTTTTTACTGGGTGATGTCCTAGGGCTGTTCGCCGGGGAAGGCCGCAGAGCGACTGTTCAATGATTCCCCTTCTCCCCCCGGATTTTTACGAGAAAAACAGGGGGAGAGGAAAAAGCTTCGATGGGGTGACGCCGGAAGGTTTATTTATCTTCCTTTGCTTCTTCCGGCACGATCAGGGGAGAAAGGAGCTGTTTGAGCTGCCCGGCAATTTTTTGCGTGATTTCATCCGGGGACTGTTCCAGTTTTTCAACGGCATCCATCAGGGATTTGACTTCGCTCTGCTGGGGCTTTTTCTTCTGTTCCAAGGCTTCGATCTTCTTTTTGATGCCGAGGAGGCGGGGGATGTCCTTGTTGGCTTTGAGGGCGGTTATTTGCTCGTCAAATTCCTTGACGGACGGAACGGCCTTTTTCAGCCGCAGCATCATGGGAAGGGCGTTGAGCGGGTCTTCTCCGAAGACTTCTTCAATGGAGGCTTTTTCGTTGTCAAGCCATGCATCGTATGTACTGCAAACTTTTTGCGCTTCTTCATCGTCCTGCTTATTGCGCAGTGGTTTGATTTTGGCTTCGATGTTGGTACCGTCGGAGACGAGATCCTTGGCAAGTGCCTTGTATTTGTCGAGTTCAAGCCCGTCCAGGATCGGGGTTCCCTTGCCGACGTTGCGGAGTTCTTTTTTGATCAGGTCATACAGTTCGCCGGGGTATCCCTGGGCGACGACTTTGCCATTGGCTCCGACGAGGACGGCAAAGGGCAAGCCTCCGGGACAACGAGCTTCCGGCAGGGAGACGAACTGGTACACCGGAAAGGTCACTTTAGACTTTTTCAGGAAAGGTTCGATTTTATCCGATGGCCTTTGACTGTGGCTGGCTACAATGACAAGCCCTTTGGATTTATACTGGTCGTACAATTTAACGAGGTGGGGGAAACTGGCGATGCACGGCGGGCAGTTGATACCCCAGTATTCGAAGAAAACGACTTTTCCTTTCAGGTCGGAAGCCTTGATTTTCGGTCCGTACAGGTGTGCGGAGGCGGGGAATTGGGGGAATGTGACTTTAACTCCCTTGGGGTGTTCCAGCCCGGATGATATTTCGATGGAAGCCATGCCGAGGACAATGGCCGCTGCAATAGAAAAGAAGCATTTCATACTGGCAACTTAGATGATGGAGGTGAATTGTCAAGAGACTCGCTAAAATTCATTCCTACCGGGTTAATGCTTTGACGGTGCGGATTTCCCGGAAATCATCTGACGACAGGCCATACGATGCCGACAGGGTCAAAGGGAGCTACTTGTCCTTTGATTGTCGCGGGATCGGGAAGAGAGTAATTTGTCCTGAATAACGGGAAGATGGGAGAACCGTATTTTTGATCTTTATGCACGACGGGGGCATCTACTTCTTCGATCATCAGGGATTCACCGAACTGACCTCCATTATCGCCCAGAAGGATCTGGATAGGGTAGGTTTTTCCGGCTTCTACAGTGAAGACGACCCCAGCCGCATACCCCCCTGTGTTTTGGCTCCAGTGTTCTGTGTTCCCGTATTTATACAGAGTAACGGGAGGGACATTGATTTTGGATTGCCTGAGTTTCCTGACCAGGACTTCATCGGCTCCCTTGACATTTTGCAGGGCATCGTGCCAGGCTTTTCCAACGGCATAACTCTGGTTGATGGAGACTTGAGACCATCCAAAGTCAAAAACGTTTTTCCCGTTGAAGTTGACGACGAGAACATCGTCTGCGGCTCCCACAAACCGGAATTTGCCGGACTTGGGGGCGACGACATTGCCTTTGTACACGGCTGCCCAGAAGCTTCCCTGGACGCGGTCGCCACATTGATAGGCTTTGGGGGCATCTTCCGATGGGGAGTTCGGGATATAGAACTGGGATGCGTAGAGCTTCGTTGGAGATTTGAAGTATTTGTTGAGGATGGATCTGTTCCAGTTTTTGATGAATTGATTGAAGACATTGATGTATTCCGCATAGGTCATGTTCGTACTTTTCCCTGCGGGGGTTTGCTTTAAATCGTAGAACGTTCCCTCCAGAGCGCTGCCTCCCGGTTGGTCAGAGCCGAATCCGGTTCCTCCCTCCCCGAGATCTTCTCCGACTCCGGCACCGAAATCCACTCCCAGTTCCAGGCTTTGCCCAAGATCGGAAATGTCCGGGGTTTCCAGGTCAACCGAAGCGATGGCGACATCGCTGACGGCATAGGACGTGATGATGCTGGCATGGTTTTGGACGGAGGCGGTGGGGCGTGTTGTGATGCGTTCCGGCGTTACTGGGGAGTCCTGGGGCGGGGCATCCGTATTGTTGGCGACATAGGCCACGATTTCCGGTTTTCCCGTTTTTGAGACAACGATGACAGCGGTGTACAGAAGGAGTCCGGCCAGAGCCGTTGACAAAACGGCTGTTGCCAACGCGGCCAGGAAGTTGCGCGTCTTGGCTTTCTGGAGAGCCTTGTCGGCTTCATCGGTCATTCCAATATGAAGGCTCATTGGTGTTGAGGGAGTGGGGAGAAGGGCTTTTCAACCATGAAATCGGATGGGGTATCTATCCATCAGCATGGATCATGATTAAAATATGATCCTGGATAAAGTGATTCAATGTGAAATGGTTATTATTTGTTCTTTAACTCGATTCTAACGATTTTCCCGTTTGATTCTGTGGGTGGGTGTATTTTTTCGGTCTGGTTTTGCCCTTGACGGGAGATGGTCTCTTGGCGAGTGTACGGACATGAAGCCCGATCCGTCCTGTTGCCCTCCTTTGTCCCGAGGCGATTTGAGCCCGGAATTGCTGGCTCCTGCCGGAAACTGGGAGTGTGCCCGTGCGGCCGTGTGCAATGGGGCGGACGCCATCTATTTCGGTCTGGAGCAATTCAATGCCCGTCTGCGGGCCGACAATTTTACGCTGGAGGATCTCCCCGGGCTGATGAACTATTTGCACGGGCATGGAGTCAAGGGATTTGTGACGATGAATACGCTGGTGTTTACGGGGGAGATGCCTGCCGCGTTTTCCTATCTGGTATCTCTGAACGATGCAGGAGTGGATGGAGTAATCGTCCAGGACATGGGATTGGCCCGTATCCTGACTCTCTGGAAGCGGGAGCGTCCTGAAGTGGCATTGGAATTGCATGCATCGACTCAGATGACATTGTCGTCGCCGGATGGCATTCGTTTCACGGAACGGTTTTTGGATTTGGAGCGTGCCGTTCTGGCACGGGAGTTAAGCTTGAAGGATATCGAATGTTGTGCCCGGGAATCGTCCGTGCCGCTGGAGGTTTTTGTCCATGGAGCGTTATGTGTGTCGTATTCCGGCCAATGCCTGACGTCGGAGAGCCTCGGCCAGCGAAGCGCCAACAGGGGAGAATGCGCTCAAGCGTGCCGCCTTCCCTATGCTTTGGTTGTAGACGGACGGCTGAAACCTATGGGTGAGAGACGATACTTGCTGAGCCCTCAGGATTTGTGCGCTCTGGACGATATACCGGAGCTTGTACGCATGGGAGTGAAAAGCTACAAGATCGAAGGCCGGCTCAAGAGTCCGGAGTATGTAGCTGCCGTGACATCGGCCTATCGTAAGGCTTTGGATGCTGCAGTAGGAGGAATGGAGGCGGATTCCCTCGTGACGGATGCGGACCGGTATGCGTTGCAGATGGTGTTTTCCCGGGGTTTTTCCCATGGATGGCTTCATGGTTCCGACCACCCGACGCTGACGCACGGGCGGCACGGCAAGAAACGCGGGGCTTTTGTGGGTGTTGTATCGGGGGGCGGCAATGGCTGGGTAGATGTCAATTTGGAGGGAAATGTCCCTCTGGCTCCCGGTGATGGCTTTGTGTTTGATGCCGGAGAAGACCGTAATGAAGAACAGGGCGGCCGTATCTGGAAAGTGCAGAGGAACCGCTTGTTTTTCCATGGCAAGGCAAGCCGGGTGGACTGGACGCGCGTGCGTCCCGGGCAGAAGGTTTGGAAGACGGATGATCCGGCGTTGAACACCCGTCTGCGTCAGTCATGGGTGCATGAACGCGCGGAGGAAACCGTCCCTCTGGAATTGCATTGTACCGGGAGAGTCGGGGAACCTTTGGTTGTGAATTGCCCGGCGTGGGGTGTTTCCGTCCGGACGGATGTTGCTCTGGTGCCCGCAGTCAATCGTCCGTTGACTTCCTCTACACTTTGGGAAAAACTGGGAAGGCTGGGTGGTTCCGGCTTCATACTCAGGGCTTGTACGGTGGATTTGCCGGAAGGATTGATGCTTCCCCTGAGCGCATTGAACAAGGCCCGCCGGGATTTGGTGGAACAATTGAACAGACTGGATAAACCCGTCCAAAGGGCTTCTTCTCCTTTTTCCATACCGGAAATCATGGTCAAAACGCGTGTATGTCCGGAGACGGCACCGGCGGAACTTTCCGTTTTATGCCGGCGTGAAGAACAGGTCGAACCCTGCCTCCGGAGCGGCATCAAGACTCTGTATTTGGATTATGAGGATATGAGGAGGTATGGAGCTTCTCTGGAGAAGATTCGGTCCATGGCTCCGGATGTTTCCGTATTCCTGGCTACTCCCCGTATCCAGAAACCGAAGGAGGAAGGGTACTTCAAGCTGATGGTGCGTCAGGCTCCGGACGGGATTTTGATCCGCAATTGGGGAGCTGCGGAATATTTCCATGATTCGGGGTTGAGGCTTGTAGGGGATTTTTCCCTCAATGTCGCCAATCCGTGGTCGGCGGATGTGTTGCTGGAATTTGGACGGTTTGAGAGATTGACAATTTCCTATGATTTAAATGCGTCGCAGGTACTCGACCTCCTTGCCGGGATGCCAGGAGACAGGCTGGAGTTGACGCTTCACCAGCATATGCCCATGTTCCATATGGAGCATTGCGTGTTTTGTACCTTCCTGTCCGGCGGCGGCCATAATGACAGGGACTGCGGGCGGCCATGCGAACGCTACAGTGTCCATTTGAAGGACAGGGTGGGACAGTTGCATCCCCTGTTTGCCGATACGGGGTGCCGCAATACCTTGTTCAACGGACGGGCTCAGACCGGGGCGTGTTTTTTCCCGGCTTTCCGGGATGCCGGGCTTGTGCATTACCGGGTTGAATTGCTGGACGATTCTCCCCGCAAGGCGTCTTTGTTACTCCGGGAATACGGGCGTTTGATTTCCGGCGAGGTTGCAGCGTCGTCTCTGGCTTCCTCTCTGGACTTGTTGGAACAGCTCGGCACGACTGTCGGTACGCTGGCCTGAATGGAACCTAAAATGCTGTTGATTCGGGATTGAGCAACCGTGCTGTCATGCGTGCCAGGCCGTCGACAACTTCGGCGAATTCACGATAATCCAGCTTTTCTGCCGTATCGCTCGTTTC
Organism: Akkermansia sp. N21169; assembly: GCF_029854675.1. NCBI lineage: Bacteria > Pseudomonadati > Verrucomicrobiota > Verrucomicrobiia > Verrucomicrobiales > Akkermansiaceae > Akkermansia > Akkermansia sp. N21169. The sequence goes on from NZ_JARWNC010000040.1 coordinate 120,652, forward strand.
ATGGTAGTCGTCGCACCGCAGAAAGGCCGTATCCGTGACGGCGAATGAGGGAATGCCCTCTTTCATGTAGGACCAGTCATCTGACCAGGCGACGGCCTTGGTATAGTACGGAAAGGATACGACGCGGACCGGAAATCGGCATTCGCTTGTAAAAATCTCTGAGCAGGATCGGGAGAAATCCTTTCCCGTGTTGGTGGACATAAAAGCCACATAGTCGCAACGGTCCGGGAGTCCCGCCAACCCGGCTACGACGGCACTGGCCCGTTTTTTGTTGACCCTGGGGGAGTAGCATCCCAGCGTTTCCGGCGTGAACATGCCCATGATATGTTCCTTGCCTGGATTTTTTGCAATGCTCCGGGCATGGACTCGGGAACCCATGGCATCGGTTTGGAAGAAAGGGGCCTCTTCGTTGGCGTAAAGAACGAAGATGATTCCGTGTTGTGTAGGAAGATGGCGGAAGATCCGAGCCAGTTCCAGAACGGTGGCAACTCCCGAACCGTTATCATTGGCTCCCGGCGTCCCGGTTTTGGCAGGGATGACCGGACCGTGGGAATTCCATGTTTCCATCCCGGCCCGGGTATCGTAGTGGGCTCCGATAATAAGCCAGGGAGCATTCGGGGTTGTACCGGGTTTCCGCACTTCAATGTTGTATGCGGTCTTTCCGGCAGCTGAACCGAAGCTGGTTTTTCGAGGGACGGATACGGGTTGGAAGACAGGGGTATAACCCATGGTTTGCAACTCGTGTCTGATGTAATCGACAACCATCTTCATGTTATCCTCCCGGTAGAGGTTGCGTTCTCCGATTGTTGTGGCGAGTATGGTCACATGGCGTTTTAAATGAGCTTGGATGGAAACCGTATCCGGAATGCTGCCCGTTCCATGGGGCTGGCGGAGCTGAGTACACATTGTCAACGATAAGCTGACGAGACCGAATATTCCCACCAACACCAGAAACAGTTTCCTTATCATTTTAGTTCTCTTAACAAGAAATCTCAGGCCAGGCAATTGAAAACAAGGCTTGAGTTGTTGGCTCGTTCTGAGGTCCCCTGCTTGTATCGAGCAGGGTTTCCGGAAGTGACGCCCCCTCGCTCCAGCATTGCATGGGGAAAATATTCTTCCCTTTGAAAGATCTTTTCTCTATATCTGGCATAAGTAAATGGAACTGGATTTGAGACAATTAGTGTTTGACCCGACCCGGTATAAACCGAGGGAAATTGAGGAATGCCTGGAAGATCCGTTTGGCATTCGCCTGTTGCCTGATGAGGTGGAATGGACGGCAGAGGCCCGGTACTTTTGTCTGGGGCGTACATTGGAGGGACGAGGGTTGTTTCTTGTATTCTGGAGTGACGGTAAAATTGCCCGTATTGTTTCCGTCCGGGATATGACGGATGGGGAATCCATGTACTACAATCGTAAATACGCGACGCTCAACTGAACGGTTTAACGGTCTTTTTGTTTCTTGATTAATTATTTATGGATATTCTTTCTTCTTGGCAGCAGGTTCCCGTTTTTTCATCTCCCCAGGAGGAGGCCCGGTTTTGGGAAGAACATGAATTGGCTCCCCGATTGATGGAAGCAGCCCTGTTGTCCAGTGACGGCAGGGAGTCCAGTTCCATTACACTCAGGTTCGATCCCCGCATGCTGGCCCGCATCAAACGCGTAGCAAGAAGCCGGTATCTGAACTACCAGAGCATGATGAAGCAATGGTTGGCAGAGCGCCTGGATGAAGAGGCACGCATAGAAATCCCTGAGAATAATCATGAATGATGCCTTGCGCCTCATCTTCATAACGGGCACGACCGCTTCGGGAAAATCAGCCCTGGCATTGGAATTGGCTCGGCTGCTGGATGCCGAGATCGTGAGTGCCGATGCCTATCAGGTGTATCGCGGCATGTCTGTTCTAACGGCGGCTCCAACTGCGGAAGACAAGAAGAAAGTGCCTCACCACATGGTGGAGTTTCTCGATCCTTCGGAGTCTTGGGATGCTTCCTCTCATTACCGGCGGGCCATGGAGTGTATTCGAGACATTCATGAACGGGGGAAGAGGGCGATTGTGGTCGGAGGATCCGGGCTTTACTTGAAATTCCTGTCACACGGTATTTCCGATGCTCCTCCTGCGGATGAGATGCTCCGCAAGGGGTTTGCCTCCCGCGAATTGGCGGATTTGGTTGACGAATTGAAGCGGCGCGATCCCGAAGGCGCTGCTATGACCAGTCTGGAAAACAGACGGTATGTTGAGAGGAATTTGGAAATTGTGATTTTGGGAGGCAAGCCTCTCCGGTTTTGGAAAGAGAACTGGCAACGTCCTCCTGCCGGTCCCGGTTATGTAATTTCACGAGATCCCGAGGATTTGGAACATCGTATCCAGGAACGAACCCGGCAAATGTTTGCAGAAGGAGCGGTGGATGAAGCTGCCGCGCTGGGTTCTTGTTCCTTGACGGCGGAGCGTACGCTGGGGCTACCGCAAATCCGTGAATTATTGCGTGGGAACATGGGGATTGAAGAATGCATCCAGGCTGTTGTCCTGGCTACCCGGCAATATGCCAAACGGCAAAGGACCTGGTTGAGGCGTGAGACATGGTTGCAGAAACTGTTTGCATCCGAAAATTCTTCTTCCTTTAGCCTTGCGGCTGACGTAAAATACCTCCTAGAAAGCTTTATTCGGAATGGCGGTAGTTGAGGAACTGCGCCATCAGTTCTTAAGGCTTTTTTGAAAGAGCTATTTTACATACCAATATTATGGAAAACTCGAAAAGAAGACCAAATTCCGGACCGTATCTGATTGTCATTGCCCTTCTGGCTTTGGCCTTGGTTATCTGTATTGTCCTTATCGTCCGCAAAGATGCTGATACTGTGGCTGCTCCGTCTGTTCCTACCGCTTCGGCAACGCAGACATCAGCTCTGCCTGATGCTACCGCTTCGGCAAATGCTCCGGCTGCTTCCGGTACTGCAACCGGACAGCAACAGCAGACAATTGATCCGGAATCCGTTCTCGGTAGAGTAGCTCTGGCGGTGAATGGTTACTATTCCGCCAAAACTCCTCAGGAAAAGGCCAAGTTCGTGCTGGAAGCCGATACGATGCTTCCAAAAATGGAAAAGTATTATGAAGAGCATACCATCAAAAATCCTGGTGCCAAATCGGTGGAACCTCCTACGGCATTTGCCCTCGGCGGTTTGTCCTACTGGCGCACTCGGGTGCTCCTGAATGATGGTACCGTCGGCTTTGTTGCGATGCGTATCATTGACAAGGAACCCAAGATCGACTGGGAAAGCGAGGTGCGTTATTGTTCCTTCGACTGGGACAAGTGGCTTGCCGACAAGAGTAAGGAAGCCGGAGATTTCCGTGTGTATGCTGTGGTCGACAAAGAGTACAAGGCTCCCTTTAACGATAATACCCACTACCTTTGCCTCAAGGTGAAGACAATGGACTCCGACAAGACCATGTTTGCCTATCTGGATTTGACCGACTTTGATCAGCGCGAGTTTGCCCGCCAGTTGATAGAATCTGGTAACAACCCCATCGAATGTGTTCTGACGCTTCAGCAGGTTGATTCCAAAGAGAGCGATTCTCCGGTCGCCAAAGTGCTGAAGGTTGTGAGTCCGTCCTGGGTGATTCCCTACGGAGGGATGTAATCCATGTATTTTTTTCAAAAAAGGAGGTCCCAAGGTGTCAAGAATCCTGGTAGGTCTCTCCGGCGGAGTCGATAGCTCCGTAGCCGCGGCCCTGCTCAAAGAGCAGGGCCACGATGTTGTCGGGGCTTACATGAAAAACTGGGTGAACTCCGAGGAAATTCCCGGAGAATGCCCTTGGGAGAGCGATATCGAAGATGCTCTTGCCGTGGCGCGTACACTCGGCATTGAATTTCGCATCGTCGATTTAGTGGACGAATATCGTTCCCGTATCGTCAATTATCTGATTGAAGGCTACCGGGCGGGTTATACTCCCAATCCGGATGTTTTGTGCAATCGGGAAATGAAGTTCGGGGTCTTTCTGGACTATGCTCTCGAACAGGGCTTTGAAATGGTAGGGACCGGTCATTATGCCCGCCGTGCCGTCCGTTCCGACGGCAGGGTTGATTTGCTGCGCGGTCGGGATCCCAACAAGGATCAATCCTACTTCCTTTCTTTGATGCGTCCGGAGCAGATTGAACGGGCCTGCCTCCCCTTGGGAGATCTCCTCAAGCCTCAGGTGCGTGAACTTGCCCTTAAATATGGTTTGCCTACTGCCCGCAAGAAGGACAGTCAGGGCATTTGTTTTATCGGTCAGGTGAAGATGAGCGACTTCCTGCAACACTATGTGCCGGACAAGCCCGGCGACATTGTCGATACGCAGGGCAAGAAGATGGGGCGCCATCGCGGTCTCCATTTGTTCACGATTGGCCAGCGCAAGGGCCATGGCGTTGCTTCACCCAGGGAAGGCGTGGCCTACGTTGTCGTGGGGAAGGATGTCGCCAACAATCGCCTGATTGTCGGCTACGAAGACGTAGCCACGCAGGGATTGTACGCGCGGAAGGCCATCGTCAGTGGCATCGAAAACACGCGGGAGCCTCTGCCCGGACGCGTTCTTGCCCAGCCGAGATACCGCGCCAAAGCCGAACCCTGCACTTGCGTGTACATCGGAGAAGGCCGTGTAGAATTGACCTTTGACCACCCGTTGCGAGCCCTTGCCATTGGGCAGGTATGCGCCTTCTACGACGGAGGCCGCGTACTGGGCGGTGGTTTCTTTGAATCCGTAGAATCCTGAATCATGATCGGAGAATCGACGATTGCCTCACTGGCAAGCCCCGTTGGGCAGGGAGCCCTGTCCGTGATCCGCATGAGCGGAGGCGATAGCCTTGCCGTATTGCGCCGCTGTGCCCGCCTGCCGGAACAGGTGGAAGCCCGCCGCGTGATGCTGACGGATATTCGCGATGAACAGGGCGATTCTATCGATCAGGTGCTGGCCGTCTGGTTTCGTGGGCCTGCCAGTTACACCGGAGAAGACCTCGTTGAAATCTCCTGCCACGGCGGCATGCTGGTAACGCGCCGCGTGCTGGAACGCCTGTACTCCTGTGGAGCCATTCCCGCCGAACCGGGAGAATTCACCCGCCGTGCCTTCATGAACGGCAAGATGGATCTTACGCAGGCGGAAGCCGTCATGGATGTAATCTCCGCCGGGAGTGACCTGGCCCTCAAGGCGGCTCGCGAGCAGTTGGATGGAGCCATCGGGCTCGCTGCTACAGCGATGATGGACAAATTGATCCACGTGACTGCCCACGTCGAAGCCTACATCGACTTCCCGGACGAAGATATATCCCCCGATACCGTTGATTCCCTGACGGGCAGCCTGAAGGAAATCCGCGAAGGCATGGAACGCCTGCTCCGCACCGCCGATCAGGGGCGGCTTTTCCGTGAAGGAGTCCGCACTGCCATCGTCGGCGAACCGAATGTCGGCAAATCCAGCCTCTTGAATGCCCTGCTGGGCTACGAACGCGCCATCGTCAGCGATGTGCCGGGGACAACGCGCGACACCGTCGAAGAATCCATTCAGGTCGGCGGCCTTGCCCTGCGGCTCATCGACACCGCTGGCGTCCGCGAATCCACCGACGCCATCGAACGCGCCGGTATCGAGCGCACGGGACGCGCCGTGTCTGGGGCAGATTTGATTCTGGAAGTCGTCGATTCCTCCCGTCCTGCAAGCACAGCTGATATCGTGCAAGGCGGAGAAGGCATCCCCCGCATCCTCGTCCTCAACAAGTGCGACCTTCCGGAAGATCCGGCATGGTCCGGCGTGCCGGGCGTCCGTTTCTCCTGTACCTCCGGCATGGGTCGCGACGACTTGGAACAAGCCCTCTGGCAAGCCTTCGCCGACCGCCTCCCATCATCTGAAGGCGCAGGCCTGGCTTCCATCAATGCCCGCCACCAAAGCGCCCTGAAACGCAGTGCCGAAGCCCTCTCCCGCGCCGAATCCTCCCTGTTGGCCGGAGACAGCCCCGAATTCACAGCCGTCGAACTGCGCGATGCCCTCGACTCCCTCGGAGAACTCACCGGCCGCGTCGATACCGAAGACATCCTAGGCGCCATTTTCTCCTCCTTCTGCATCGGGAAGTGATCCATTATCACCCTTCTGTCTCGCTACAATAACAACTTCCTATCGTGTGCCTTGGTGTGTAAGCTTGTTTACAATGAAGATGGATAGGATAATAAGAAGACATAGAAGAAAAAGGATTCAAGTAAACGCGATTAGCAATACACGAGGATGTTTAGGTAAAGTTAAGTACTGCACTTTTCGCAAAATATATTCAGCTTCAGAAGTGAGACATTAACACGATAGTGCCAATAATGCTAGTAGCTTTTTCATCGCTTAAAGATTAGAAAATTAAGAATATATGCGTCACTACTACCACAATACAATAACAGCATTCCTTAATCAACCGCTTGATGCGATTTGGTTACAATTGACTGCTGTTGGGCGTGGAGATTTGCTCAATACTCAAAAGCAAGCCTGGGCGGAGCAGATAAAAATACTTAAAACGCATCTTACCGGATTCACAGGTGATATATTCTTTGAATATTCAATTCCTCGTATGGGGAAACGTATCGACGCCGTGCTGCTGATTGATGGGATTGTGTTTGTGGTGGAATTTAAGGTTGGATCCGAGGAGTTTACTGGGGCAGATATTAATCAGGTTTGGGACTATGCACTCGATTTGAAATACTTTCACGAGGAGAGTCATCACCTACCAATTATTCCGATTCTTGTTTCTACAAATGCTAAGGAGAACGATATTTTACTCTTTCAGTATGATGACCAAATAGTACGTCCAATATTGAGTAATGGCGACAATATAGCAACCATTATTCGACAGTCGCAATTGGTTTTCCCTCCGACATACATAGACAACTATTTGTGGAGTATTAGTCGTTATGCACCAACGCCAACAATTATTGAGGCAGCACAGGCTCTCTATAAAAACCACTCAGTGAAGGATATTTCACGCTCCGATGCAGATAATCTCACTAATACGAGTGATTATATTTTTAAGGTAATTGAGCGGGCTAAGGCCGAACATAATAAGGTTATATGCTTTGTTACGGGGGTGCCCGGAGCAGGCAAAACACTTGTTGGGCTCAACATATCGACTCAAAGTGCAAGTAAAGAGGGTGTAAATGCGGTCTATCTGTCGGGTAATGGCCCATTAGTGAAAATTTTGGTTGAGGCATTGACTCGTGATAAGATTCGTCAACTCAAAGAGAAAGGTGAGAAGTGTACAAAAAAAGAGGTAGAGCAAGAGGTAAAATCTTTTATTCAGAATGTCCACCACTTCCGTGATGCTTGTTTGGAGGGTACAATTATTAAGAATGGTGAGATTGTTGCCGATTTGGAGTATTTTCGGAGCGAGAAAAATAGAGATAAATCATACGCTCCGATTGACCACATAGCGATTTTCGATGAGGCGCAACGTGCTTGGACCAAAGATATGACGGCTGACTTTATGCGCCGTAAAAAGAATCGTCTGGGCTTCCCATATTCCGAGCCGGAGTTCTTGATTTCGTGTATGGATCGCCACAAAGATTGGGCGTTGATTGTTTGCCTTGTTGGTGGCGGTCAGGAGATCAACACAGGTGAGGCAGGTATTAGCGAGTGGATAGCATCAATAAATAATCACTTCAAAGATTGGCACGTGCATATCTCTTCACGTTTGACGGACAAAGAGTATGCGGAAGGCGAATCGTTAAATCTACTTGCTGATCATCCAAATGTATATATAACTGATGAACTACATCTAGCCGTTTCGCTACGCAGTTTTAGAGCCGAAAAGCTATCGCTGTTTGTACATCAGCTTTTGGATATGGACAAGGAGGGGGCTTCGGAGACACTCAAAGAGCTAACTAAATATCCGATAGTGTTGACACGTGATGTCAAAAAAGCCAAACGATGGATCAAGGAGCGTGCTCGAGGAAATGAACGTTATGGTATTATCGTTTCGTCACAGGCTTATCGTTTGCGGCCATTGGCAATTGATGTACGTGTGAAGCCTGATCCTGTGCACTGGTTCCTATCTGATAGAGAAGACATCCGTTCATCATATTGCATGGAAGATGTTGTAACGGAATTTGATATTCAAGGTTTGGAATTGGACTATACTTGTGTCGTATGGGACGGAGATTTTCGCTTTAAGCATGGTGATTGGGGGACATATTCATTTGTGGGTAACAAATGGCAAAATATTAAGAAAGAGGATCGCAAGATGTACCTAAAGAATGCCTATCGAGTTCTGCTGACTCGTGCTCGGCAAGGGATGGTTATCGTAGTGCCACATGGCGATCTGGAAGATCACACGCGCAAACCAGAATATTACGACTCGACGTATAAATACTTGAAATCAATAGGATTAGAAGAAATTTAATTTCATTGATTGTATAGACAAGCGAACTTAAAAAATATCGATTGTAAAAACAAGATTTTTCTAATTCGATAACTTACTGTTAAATGCCAATTTTTTTTATGGTCGACAAACTATACACCAATTCGTGGTTGCCATGAGTTGGTGAGAACTGTTACCCTCATCCCATTATGAATATTGAAGAAAAAGCGGGTCAGATCGTTGCGGCGGCTCAGATTATTACGGTGGCATCTATTGACGAAAATGGCTATCCGCGTCCGGTTGCCATGGTGAAACTGAAGGTTGAGGATGGCGCCATTTATGTGTCAACGGGAGCCAGTTCTGCAAAAACGGCTCACTTCAAGGCCAATCCCAAGGCCGGGATTTCGATTGTGCATGGCGGCGACAGTATCGTTTATACGGGCAGGATGGAGATTGTGGCGGATGAGGCTGTGAAGCGTTCGCTTTGGGGGGACTGGATGCTTGAGCATTTCCCCGTGGTGTGGAAGATCCTGAGTATTGCGTGCTTAAATTTACGCCGGAAGCAACGACGTACTGGATTGATAATGTGTTTATGAAGGGGCAGAAGTATTTGAATCTGTTCTGCCAGAGTTGCGGAATGCCCATGCATTCTGCCGACCAGTTCGGAACGGATAAAGACGGTTCCGCCAATCGGGACTATTGCTGCTATTGCTACAAAGACGGAGAGTTTGTGCAGGATTGTTCCATGGAAGGCATGATCGAACATTGCATCAAGTATCTTGATGAGTTTAACGCTTCCAGTGGTACTCAACTCTCAAAAGACGAGGCTATTGCTGAAATGAGAAAGTATTTTCCGCGGCTGAAAAGATGGGCAAAGTAAACAGTAGCTATTGAAATATGGAGATGATCAGATTTTGATGTAGATCTTCCTTTTGTCCATCCAGGCGAGAATGAGCCACTTGATGAGGAAGGTGGCGAGAGCGAGGATGGGCCATTTCATTGCGGGCCAGATATCGGCAATGCCGATGAATAGATGGTTGGCGATGGAGTTGAAGTTGACAAGAGACTGGGCCAGGTAGATGAAGAGGGCGTTCATGCCGACGACTTTGAAGGGGTAGGCCAGTTTGTGCCATTTCAGGATGTCGAAGAGGAAATAGGCTGTGGCGAAGGCAAGAAGGCTCCAGCCGCTGGCGATTAGGTCGAAGCTGGAAGACCAGATGGATTTGATCGCCGGGTAGAAGCTCCAATGCATGGCGTAACCGGCGATCAGGCAGATGGCTCCGGCTCCGAGGAGGCTCCATGCTTTCTTACCGGGCTTTGCTGAGGAGTTGACCAGGAAGTTGCCTACGAGGTAGCCACCCAGGGCTACGGCGATGGCGGAGACAATGCACAGGAGGCCTTCGGGATCCATGACTCCGCCGTGGAGGGAGCCGGGAAGAATAGCCCGGTCGATGATGGCGTTGATGCTTCCTTCGCGGTCAAGGGTGCCTATGTTGAGTTGGAGGCAACCGATGAGGACGAGGATGCCGGCGAGAATGCCTGCAAGCCACGGTATTTTTTTCACCCACAGGGCAAGGAGTCCGGCGCATGCTCCGGCAATGCCGATGAGGCCGAGGACGGAGGCAAATCTCCAGTCTGAACAGGGAAGTTCAAGAGGACCGTTGACGATGATGCCGAGACAGGCCAGGATGAGGGCACGTTTGATGAGGTGCCATGAGGCCTTTTTTCGCGAGGCTCCGTTTTGGTGCATTTTCCGGATGGAGAAGGCCATGGAGATGCCGGATATGAATAGGAATAGTGGGAAAATCAGGTCGTAGGCATGGATACCCTCCCAGTGGCAGTGCCGGAATTGCGTAGCCAATGTAGTCATGGCGGAGGCTCCGTGAAAAACGGGGGCCAATGCGTGCACAATGGCGTCCAGACCGATGATGCACATCATGTCGAGTCCGCGTAAGGCATCTAGTGAAAGAAGACGTTGTTGACTGGATGTCTGTTGCGTATTTTTGTCGTTCATGCCGGCGTGGAGTTTTCTATCGGAGAGCGGAATAGAGGAGGACATCGTGTGTAATGTCCTAGGGGAGGGTGATGGAGTGAGGGATTCCTTCCTTCCTGGTTTGATCGTAGAGACTGGTACCGTTCATATCTGAAACAAGAACTCGGATGCCGTCCTCGGTGCGTTCCAGAGCGATATTGAAGGATGAGCCGAAGGCTTTGATGTTGCTCAATGCAGCTTTATTCCAGGTTTTGGGCAGGCGAGGCAGGGAGGAGAAACTCCGGAATCCTGTCGGAGTTATGCCGAAGAGTCCTTCCGTAAAGATACGGCAGTAGAGGCCGCTTTCCGCGGAGAGGTGGCTTTGGTTGGCTTCCGGCCAAGCCTCAATGGCGTAGGGAACGTGTTTACCGAGAAGTCGTTCGCGCGAATAGTCGAGGAGTTTGGGCAGAGCCCGATCCTGTAGGCCGACGGCGAAAATCCCTCGGAACGCGTATAGGGCGGAGCGATCCCAGTAGGTTGTGGTGCCGGAGGCGGTCAGCATGCCGTTGCCGAACCAGAGGCGCGGGGAGAAGAGGGCATCGACAGTTGCCTCGGCTCTGTCATCCATGCCGATGACGAGAGGCATGCAGATCCAACTTCGTAGAACATCGTTTGTCTCGTAGTATTTGTAGGTTGCAAATCCTTCTACGGTACCTTCAAAGTATTTTTTGATGGCTTGTTTGAGTTCGGCTGCTTCCCGGTTGTATTCTTCCGGCTTGGGAGAGGATGGGGCGATGACTTTCCAAAGGTTGGCTGCGGTGATGAGGGCGTCGTAGTAGAGGATATTGGTGCAAAGGTTGGCCTTGCCGCTGGGAAAACGGCCTTCCAGTTCGTCGCTGTCGGAAGTAACGACTCCTTCCGGTGTTTTATGGCGGCGGCAGTATTCCAGGCTCCAGTCGATTAGGGGGAGGAGTTCCTTCCCCCAGCCTTTGTTGCCGGAAGCCAGGGCGAACCTGGATGCTCCATAGGCGAGCATAGCCTGGTCTCCACGGTCTCCGGCTCCGTTCCAAGTGCCGTCTCCCTCGGCGATGATGGAGGAGGGAATGCTTTTGAATTCCGGATTCATGTATTGAGCGAACATGCGGTAGCACGTCATGGCGCTTTCATTGCCTAGCATATTGCCCAGAAAGGGGAAGAACGGGTTGACGTATTCCGCTTGATCGTTGGTCCAGATGGCGGCCAGAAATTTGTTATATCCTCCGGGGCCGTGCATGAGGCCGCCGCGTGTGCTGAAGATACTCTCCGTGGCACGGATTTTGGCAAATTGAAACATGCCGTCAAGGATGGGTTCCGGAGTCTTGAGGACGAGGGATTTTCTCATTTCATCCAGGAAAGCGCGGCGGGCGGCCAGTTCCGATTCGGGATTGTCGCAGTAGGGGGCTTCTTCTGCCAGTCGTGCCGCCCGAACCAGTGTGTAGATGCGTTTCCCTCCGGGCGCCAGAGTGAACTCTCCTTCTCCCAGGAGGGATTCTTCAACTTTGTAAATGCCGCGCGTTCCCGGTTGACTGTCCTGGGATTTACGCCAGGCAGGGATGCTGAGGAGGATGTTGCGGTTGGCCGTGTTACGCAATTCGATGATCTCAATGACGGCGGGAGCGGAAGAAGCGGGGAGAATTGTGCGTGTCGAAGCAATACCTTCCGGATGGCTGGATGTGACGGAAAAGATACCGTCGATACGCGTTTGGCTGACTTTGCCGGGACTGAGTGTTTTGCCGTCAATGAGCGGACGCGCTTCCGGAGCTTCCTTGAATCGCATATTGAAGGAAGCATGCGTGTTGTTGGGAATGGTTCGGAGCATAGGCCAGCGGATCCATTGAACGGAATCGAACGAACCGTCTTCTCCGACAGACCATTCCAGAATGAGATCGACAGACCTGCCGGACATGGCAAAGTGGTCTTTTCGACCGGGTTCCGGTGCGAGACTTATAGAGTCTCCGTCGAGCGTCCACTGGGAAGGAGCGGATTCTGCCTGTGCCGGAAGCAAAAGGGTGCAAGAGGTGATGATGGCAAGGACGGATGGGAAAAATTTCATAGTTACGGCGGGGTTCCAGAGAAGGGTAAAATGTAAGTAATAATACGTACATTCACCGTGGTACCTTGCAAGATACCGTAACTTTATACGGGTAATTTTTTAAAGGAAGTTTACCGGCTTGCGATATATTCCGGATGGCGTTTCAGCCATATGGCTGCATAGGAACAGGAACCGTAGGGAAGAAGTCCTTGATCCAGGGCATAGTCGTATGCCGCTTTAACGAGGTCGGCGGCGATGCCCCTGCCTTCCAGGGGGGGAGGAACCAATGTGTGGACAATGTCCAGATAGCCATGGCCGATTTCGTATTCCACGAAGGCAGTGGTATCTTCCTGATGGAGCTCGAATCGATGGCGGGAAGGAATATGGATGATGTCTGTGTTCATGGGTCAATGTTTATTCTTGAACGGCCTTTCAGACATTCAGCGGGAAAGATCTTCCTGGTAGAGGACTCGGATGCCGCTTGTATTAAGCGTGGAACGGGCGAAGACGGGGTCTTCTACATGGATGGCAACCATGGAAGTTCCGTCCCTGAAGGGGAGTAAAGGATAGAGGAAATCGACGTTTGTTTCCGCCCGGAACAGGGATTCGAGGCAGTTACGGAGATCGATTGCTCCCCGGCGGAGAGCCACGACAATCATTTCGCAGGAGGTGAAACCGATTCCACGTTCCAGAAACAGGGCAACGGCATGTTCCGGATCGCTGAGGATCATGCGGATGATCGTGACTTCCTGGCTGTCTACCGTGCTGCATCCCAGGCAGAGGATACCGTGGGATTCCAGCAGGCAGAGCAGGGCGGAAAACGTGCCAGCCCTGTTGTCGAGCATGACTGAGAACTGGCGGACGGGATTTCCGGGGAGTTGAACCATAGGATCGTCAATCATGGAGGGTTGGGGCGTTGAGTTTAGATGAGATCAGATACCGAATTGTTTGAGTGTTCTCCGGATGATCGATAGAGCTTGCTCCACTTCGTCGTCGGTGACGTTGAGAGGCGGTAGAAGGCGTACGGTACTGGGACCGGCCGGAACGGAGAGGAGTCCTTCTTTTCGCAAGGCTTCGACAACGATGGCCGCAGGTGTTTTGCCTTCTTCGGCGGGGATAATATCCGTGTTCAAGCCGATGCCGATGAGTAGTCCGAGACCCCGGCTCTCCGTGATAATGGGCAAGTTCCAGGATTCGATTTCATGGCGGATTTCATCTCCGAGCTTTTTAGCCCGTTCGGGCAGGTTTTGCCCGATGATTTCTTTCAGTACGGTAAGAGCCACCGTGGAACAAAGGGGATTGCCTCCATAAGTGGAACCATGGGAACCGGGATCCATGATGGAGGAGAGTTCCGTGCCTTTTCCGTCCATGATGCGGTCGCTGATCCAGAATGCGCCGATGGGGACACCCCCTCCAAGAGCCTTGGCCCAGGAGACTCCGTCCGGTCGGACATCGGGGTTGACGGCCCGCCAAGCCATGATGTCTCCGCAGCGTCCGAAGCCGCACTGGACTTCGTCTATGAGTAGGAGCAGGTCATGTTCCCGGCAGAGGTCGGAAATCCCTTCGAGGAACTCGGGGGTGCAAGGGTTGACTCCGCCTTCTCCCTGGACGGGTTCCAGCAGGATGGCGACGGTTTCCTTGCGGATGGCGTTGCGGGCGGCTTCGAGATCGTTGAAGGGCAGGTAGCGGAAGCCGGCGAGCATCGGGTCGAATTCCTTCTGGATTTTTGCTTGTCCAGTTGCCGCCATGCTGCCGAGAGTCCTCCCGTGGAAGGATTGGTGGAAGGTGAGGACCTCATACCGGGGCGAGCCGTCGTCCGCAGGTTTGCGATGGCCATACCGGCGTGCAGTTTTGATTAGTCCGTCGTTGGCTTCGGCGCCGCTGTTGGAAAAGAAGACCTTGCCCGGAGTTTGCGTGCACTTGTTGACAATGAATTCAGCGAGATCGGCCTGCTGGGGGATACGGTAGAGGTTAGAACAGTGAACGAGGGTTTCAGCCTGTTTTTGAAGGGCTTTTGTGACACTTGGGTAGCAATGCCCCAGGGCGCAGACAGCGATCCCGGCACAAAAATCAAGATAGCATTTGCCCTCACTGTCCCAAAGTCGGGAGCCTTCTCCGCGAACGATGGACATGGGAAATCTCCCATAGCTGTGCAATACGTACTTGTCGAATTTTTCTTCAGTGTTCATAGGATCGATTAGAGTTCGTTAGGTTCAAGGAGGGATGAAGGTCCTGAATGTTGTGTAAAATCAAAAGTTAGAACCTTTCAATGCGAAAGTGGGTCAGTGAGGCATCGGGCATGGCTGGATGACGGACGATATCGTCAATGAGGCGAGCCAGGCGGGATTCAGTTGCCAGCTGCCTCAGATATTGTGACAGGGCCGTTTCCGGACCTTGGACGAACATGCGAACGGTGCCGTCGGGTTCATTGCGTACCCAGCCGCTGATTTCCGGGAATGAACGCGCTATCTCATACGAGGTGTAGCGGAATCCTACTCCTTGAACGATTCCATGGAAGACAATTTCCAAAGCCTGGATTGATCCATCGCTCATGGCTGGGTGTGGGAAAGAGTGGCCTTGACGAGTACGGGACGGTGATCCGATGCCACGGGTTCGGTGATGACTTCTGTCGATTCGACCTTGCAGGTTACGTCTTTGTGGGTAAAGCAGCAGATGTAGTCGATAAGCTCTTTAGGGGCGTTGGCCGGGAAGGAAGGAACCTCTGTGGAATTGAGGATCGTGAAGTGGCGGGTGAGTTCTTTTCCTTGGGGCGAGCCGGGGTGCAGATTCAGGTCTCCCGAGAAAATGACGGGTTTGTCGTACGTTGCCGCTTCGCGGGCTATTATCTGGAGTGACGTGCTCTGATCTTCCGGCGTCAGGGATAGGTGCGTGGCAAACTGGACGAAGTCTTTGAATTCCAAGATGAGCAGAACGCGTTTCTCTTCACGTCCAGGCAGCGGGATGCGCCGTACGCCTTGCGGTTGTTCCTTGGAAAGAACGCCGATGCCGTAGGCTCCTCCCTGGTAATCGATGGCTTTGGCGTAGGTGGGATGCAAACCGGTTTGTTCCGCCAATTCCTGCAGAAAGTCCCGTTGACCGTTCCTCTGTGTTTTGCAATCCAGTTCCTGAATGGCAATGACGTCGGGATTGGCCTTTTTGATTGTTTCGGCAATACGGGAGGGTTCCGTTTTGTTGTCGAGTCCCCGGCAATTCCGGATATTATAGCTCATCAGGGAGACGACGGATGAAGAGGCTTCCGCATAAGCCCCGGTTAAAAAAAGACCGGTGATCAGGGCAAGAATGGGAACAATTGCTTTTTTCATGGAAACTGGGCATTTATCATAGACTTTTTTTAGCAGAATACAGCCCAAAATTTATACTTTTGACGATTTAAGACGTTTTCTTATGACTAAGGGTGTCATGATGGCGGAATTCGCATTTGCTGAGGTTGATGCGTCAGAGTACTTTGCCCCGCACCGTTTCATGAAATCTTTGATCCACCAAGTTGTGCTGCTTTTGGCGGGGCTGTTGTTTCTGACAACTGTTTTTGCGACGCTGAACACGATTGTTCCTCTATGGCTATCGCATGATTCCATTCCGACCTGGCTGATCGGTATGGTAAGCGCTTCGTTTTTTGTTGGCAACTTGGCGGGGACGCTGCTTGCTGGGGAGATGATACCCCGGATGGGCTACAAGACCAGTTTTGTGATTTCCTGTCTCCTTTGCTTGGGGTCGACGGCGTGCCTCATTCCCGTTGGCGGTCTGGCCGGCTGGATGTCAGTCCGCTTTATTGCGGGCATTAGCTGTGCTTTGGTATGGGTTGTTGTAGAAAGCGCGTTGCTCCGGTTGGGGACAAACAGCACGCGGGGAGGTCTTCTGGCCGCTTACATGGTGGTTTACTATATAGCTACGGTATTGGGACAGTTGCTGGTAACGGTACTGCCTGACGACCGGATGCGGGCGTCTTTGTGGATCGGTGCGATTGGAGTTGCTTCCCTGTTACCTATCGTGGTGTTGCGCTGCGGTCCTCCGGATCCTCCGAGGCCTTTCGCTACGATATGGGCGATGCTTTTTCGCAAGCGTCCTCGCCTGAGTGTACTGGGAAGCGTTATTTCCGGTATTGTTCTGGGTTCGATCTACGGATTGATGCCGCTCTTTCTCGTCCACAAAGGGATGTCCAACACGTGGGTCGGATACTGGATGGCGTTGCTGATTGGTGCCGGCATTGTCGGACAATGGCCTTTCGGGCGCATGGCTGACGTCAAGGGCAGGTACTATGTGTTGAAATTGCAATCCTGGTTGATTATTGCGGCGTGCCTTCTTTTGGCCCTGGACATCTGGCTGGGGGTAGCGCTGGTCATCCTTGGATGTGCGAGTTTTTCCCTTTATCCGGTAACGCTGACTCTTGGTTGCGACCGTCTTCCCAAGGAATACCTTGTGCCGATGAATCAGACCTTGTTGCTGAGTTTCACGGTGGGAAGCCTTGCCGGTCCGATGGGGACGTCATCCATGATGGAGCAGTTTTCCGATGCTATGATGCCGGTTTGCATGGCTGTGATGGCAGGATTGTATCTGATGATCCTGATTGTCCATGGGCGTCGGCAGGGAAGACCGGCTTTGCCGGCCTGGTTCAAGGGGATTTGGATGAAACGCCGTCATGGGATGCCATAAGGCAGGGGAGATACTGCCAGCTATGGTGGTGCGTGGTACTTATATTTACTCCGGATGGATACCTGTAATTTGGGGAATTGAAACGCCGCGTGTTTGTAAACGAGAAAAACCGTTCTGCGGACAAACCACAGAACGGTTAAAAAGCTAGGCTTGGCAAGGCGCCTCGGCAGGGTCTCGCCCTGAAAATCAGAGAGCCTTGTAGTACTGAAGATGGACGACAGGATTGATGCGGAGGTGTTCGCGGATGGGGCGAATGGCAGAGGGCTCGGCATCGAAGGTATAGGTGACGTACTGACCGGCCTTGAGGTGGTCGGACTCGTAAGCGAATTCGCGGCGGCCAACATTCTGGGTATCGGTGATTTGAGCCCCCAGGGAAGTCATTTCGCTGGCGATGTTCTTGATAAGTTCTTCAACCGGGAGTTCGGATCCCTTCATATTGAAAACGATAAGAGCTTCGTACTTTCTCATGATATTGTCGTTGTAAAATGATACGTGCAGATTCAAGCGCGTCTTGCGGTCGCGCAGGATGCACTTATTCAGGCGATAAGGCAAGCCCGTTTTTAAAAAATTTGACTGAAATACGCCGAAACAGCAAAGTTTTTAGAGGATTAGAGTGCCTTGAGGGCGATTTCGGCCGCACGGCAGGTGGCGTCGATGTCTTCTTCCGTATGGGCAAGGGAGATGAATCCTGTCTCGTAAGGGGAAGGGGCCATGTAGATCCCTTGTTCGAGCATGTTCCAGAAGTACTTTTTGTACATGGCTTTGTCGGCCATCATGGCATCCTGAAGGTTCAGGACGGGTCTGTCGGTGAAAAAGAGGCAGAACATGGAGCCGGAACGATGGAAGGTGAAAGAACGTCCGGCTACCTGCATGGCTTTCTTGAAACCTGCTTCAAGCCTGGCTCCCAGTTGTTCCAGGCGCACATATCCGTCCGTGCGTTCCAGTTCGTGGAGCTGGGCCAGCCCGGCGGCCATAGCGACAGGATTACCGGCGAGCGTTCCTGCCTGGTACACGGGGCCGAGTGGGGAAATGCAGTCCATGATGTCCGCTCGGCCTCCGAAGGCGCCGACGGGAAGCCCTCCGCCGATGACTTTGCCCATGCAGGTGAGATCGGGCGTGATTCCGTGGATTTGCTGGGCTCCGCCGGGGGCGACGCGGAAGCCGGTCATCACCTCGTCGAAAATGAGAACGGTACCGTATTCTTCCGTGATCGTACGGAGGAATTCCAGAAATCCATGTCGAGGCAGGTAGAAACCTGCGTTACCCGGGAAGGGTTCGACGATGATGGCGGCAATGTCGTCGCCGTACCGGACAAAGGCGTCTCGGACGGCCTCCCGGTCATTGTAGGGAACTGTGAGGGTCAACTGTGCGAACTCGCGAGGGACACCGGCGCTGTCGGGCTCGCCGAAGGTGAGGGCGCCGGAACCGGCGGAAACCAGAAGGGAATCGACATGCCCATGGTAGCAACCTTCGAATTTGAGAATTTTACGGCGTCCGGTATAGCCGCGTGCCAGACGGATGGCAGACATGGTTGCTTCAGTCCCGCTATTGACCATGCGTACTTTTTTGACGGAGGGGAACCAGCGGGTAACGGTCTCCGCCATATCCACTTCGATGGGAGTGGGGATACCGTAGCCCAATCCGCGATCGACAGCTTGGTGGACGGCGTCGAGGACGGCTTGAGGAGCATGGCCCAGAATGGCCGGTCCCCAGGTGCCCACGTAATCAATGAGATCCCGTCCATCGGCATCCGTGATGCGGGATCCTTTTGCGGAACGTACGAAAAACGGATCTCCGTCTACATTGCGGAAAGCGCGGACAGGAGAATTGACGCCGCCGGGAATGACGGCTTTGGCGCGTTGGAAAAGCTGAGCGGAATGGGTCATGGCAGTGAAAAGAAGATTCCCGAGAAGGGTGAAAGGAATGGGCGAGGCAGTCAAGAACGATTCCCTTCTCTGTGGAAAGGAAGCATATTTCAGTTTTACTGACGGATGGAGATGCCGATCATGGAGAGGGGGCGGTCGGTCCGGTTCCAAATGGAGTGAGGGATGTGCCCCGGTACGGTGAAAGACGAATTCTGGACGACGATGGTTTCCTTCCCGTCCAAGAGGATGGTGGCTGTGCCGTCAACAACGATGAACAGGTGGGAGTGGAGGTGTGTATGCGGCGTATGGGGGCCTCCTCCTCCGAGGGAAATATGGGCAATGGCTCCGTCAATGATCTCCCCCTGTTCTCCGAAAAGTCTCTTGGCCAGGAAATGGATGTGGTCGGGCGGTGTTGTGTAGGTTACCGGATTGTCACTCATCATATTGACGACAAAGATGGATTTATAGAGGCGGAGACAAAAAACAGAACGAGGACACCGCCGAAACGGTATCCTCGTAAAATTTTTGCCTGTAAGGCGGGATGGTTCTCCCGACCAGAGTCGGATTTAACCTTCGATGGGGGTGGTAGGAGCTTCGGATTCGGCGGGGGCTTCTTCGCGATTGCTGAAGCGCCATTTCACTTTGTAACGCTTGGCAGCGGAACGGGCCTTGCGGCGTTTTTCATCCATAGGGGTTTCAAAAGCACGACGGCGGCGCATCTCGTCAAGAATGCCTTCAACGTCGAGCTTGGTCTTGAGGCGCTTGAGAGCGCGATCGATAGGTTCTCCTTTTCTTACGGTAACTTCACGCATGATTAGTTCTTCCTTTTACTGATTGGTCGGGAATGGACGAACCGCATATCCTTTTCTGGTTCGTTGGTCAAGTTTTTTATGCTGTTGTGATGTAAATTTTTATAAGGCTGCGACGGCAGTCGGAGCGTATCCCAGGACTTCCAATTGCCAGTTAAGCAAGGCTTTTTTTCCGTTGTCTTCATTGTCCGCCATGGCTTCCAGGATGGAGCGCGAGGCGATGAAGGACGGCTCGATATCAAGTTTTTCAGCAACGGCGTTGCGTTTGGCGATCAAGCGTTCCAGGCGGGCGTCGAATTGTTCGCATTTCTGGCGTCGGGGGGCAAAGATTCGCTGCGGGTATTCATCCTCGTCGAGGAGGTAAAACTTTTGAACGGCGTCGATGAAGCGGGCTCTCCTGTGGCTGTGGAAGCGGGGGTGTGGCTGGACGGGGCTTTGATTCTGGAGTTCCTGGCTCCAGCGGATCAGGTCGGCGTTTGAGCAGACCATGAAGCTGGGTTTGTCCCAGACGGAGGCTTCCGCATCGCGCCACTGCCAGAGTTCGCGCAGAGCGGCGAGACCGCGACGGTTGAGTTTTCCGCATCCCTGGATGCGCCAGGGTTCCGGGTTGCCGCTTTTGAAGCGTTCCAAAGCACGATCCATATCGTGGCGGCATGTTTCCAAAAACCATTCGTAGCGTCCTTTTGCCTGAAGGGCTGCAGTGAGCTTGCCTGCCATGTCGAGCATGTAGTTGACGTCGTTGAGGGCGTAATCGAGCATGTTCTGGGGGAGCGGACGTTTGCCCCAGTCGGCTTTTTGCGAGGACTTGCTGAGTTTGACGTTGTAAAAATGTTCCACGAGGGCGGCAAGGCCGAACTGGCGGAAACCGAGCAGCCGGGCTGCAGTCTGGGTATCCAGGATCATGGCTGGAAGCGTGTTCCAGGCCTGGAGAAAGAGAGACATGTCGTAGTCGGCTCCATGCATCCAGACGGTAGTCTCCTTCAGCCAGTTGGAGAAGGGAAGCATGTCTTCGATCGATAGGGGGTCGATCATACACGAGTAGGAACTGTCCGCATACTGAATCAGGCAGAGTTTCTCGTGATAGCGATGGAGGCTGTCAGCCTCAAGGTCAAGAGCCACCTTGCCGTCAGGCTGCTGGAGGGCTCGTTCTTTCCATTCTAATAGCGCTTCCTTGTCAACGATCATTGTTCCGTACGAAGGCGCATTCAATCACGTCCCGCCTCCATGATCAATAAGGAAATTCCCGGAAGTTGGGATGGGGTGTTATTCCGGGTCGAGACTTGCGGTTGCAGAGGAGAGAATGTTGCGGATGAGCTTTTGCCGTTCATCTTTGGAGTGGGGCATTGGCTCGGGGTACGAAAATGGATCTCCCTTGTAGTTGCGCAGGGAGATGCCCCGAGCATCTCGGTCAAGGATGTAGTCGGGGTTGATGGGGATTTTCCCCCCCCCGCCGGGACCGTCGATGACATATTGCGGAACGGCGTAACCCGTTGTGTAACCGCGCAGCCGGGAAATGATATCGATGCCGGTCTGAAGGGAAGTCCTGAAATGGGAGGATCCCTTGATCAGGTCGCACTGGTAGAGATAGTAAGGCTTGACTCGGCACATCAGGAGTTTGTGGACGAGCTCCATCTGGATTTCCGGCGTGTCGTTGATGCCGCGTAGAAGGACGCTTTGGTTGCCCAGAGGGATGCCGGCATCTGCGAGCATGCCGGTTGCCCGGCGCGATTCCGCCGTCAATTCGCGCGGGTGGTTGGTGTGGATGGAGATAAACAGCGGTGCATGTTTCTTGAACATGGAACACAGGGATGGCGTAATCCTCTGGGGCAGGAAAATCGGAACGCGGGAACCGATGCGCAGAAACTCAATGTGAGGGATGGCACGAAGTTCCGTCAGGATGGCATCGAGTTTTTCTTCCGGCAAAAGGAGGGGGTCCCCTCCGGAAAGCAGGACGTCGCGTACTTGGGGAGTCCTGCGTAGATAATCCAGTGCTGCGGAAAGATCCAGAGAGAGGTGGTCGGGACCTACTCCCGAGACTCCGCGGGAACGGGTGCAGTGGCGGCAGTAGGACGCACAACGGTCAGTGACGATCATCAGGGCGCGGTCCGGATAGCGGTGAACGAGTCCCGGTACGACCATGTCATCGTCCTCGCCGCAGGGATCCTCCATTTCAGAAGGATCGGCGATGGCTTCATCCACGCGGGGGATAACCTGCCTCCTGATGGGGCACTCCGGATCATTCCGGTCGATGAGGGTAAAGAAGTACGGCGTAATGGACAATGCCAGGCGCGAGTGGGTGGCAAACAGGATGCCCGCACGTTCGTCGTCCGTCAGCGGCAGGAGTTCCTCCAGTTGGCGGAGGGTGCGGATGCTGTGACGCAGTTGCCATGTAGCATCATTCCACTGCACATCGGGAACATCTGCCCAAATTCCTCTCGGAAAGGATGGGAAACGGGCCGGTTGGGGTGTGGAAGGGTCCTGCGTCATAGGCAATTACACTGGCTATGGGTAACGATGTCTTGTTGGTAAGTCAAATATCCGTTGCGGCTTGTTGAATTGCTGACGGGGTCTCTGGCGGAAAAAATTGCGTTCACGTTCGTATTCGGGATTGATCATTCGTGCGGTTTCAGGCACTTAGCGGGCATGGAAGACGAAATGAATGAGGTGGAACGTAACCATGGAGACCAGCCCTTGCTCCTGCTCATGCAGCAGTGGGGGCTCGACAATCACGATCTTGTGACGGCTTCCATTGAGCAGCTGACTCATAAGCAGGTGCAACGTGCCCGTCAAGGCCGCCAATTGACCCTCAAGATGATGCAGAAGGTGACACGCGCCCTGAACGTGGCCATTTGGTCTCGTCTTTCTGCGGCTCAGAAGGAGGAGTTCATGGAATACATGCATAAGCATCTCTTCAACTATGCCAAAGGCTATGATCCGGTCTGGCAGGATCCGAACGATGAACTGAAGGGCTGAGTCCACTCTTTTCCATGGGGTGTCGCACGCGTTGCGGCAACCCCGAATGTTCCCGGTATTTCAGGAACGCAGGCTTTTCTTAACCTGTTGCCAGCAGGCTTCCATAGTGTCGAGGTCCGCCTCTCCGAGAGGCGTTCCCTGTTCGTTGAGTACATCCTCCATGAGGTTGAAGCGGGTCTCGAATTTACGATTGGTGGATGTCAGGGCGATTTCCGGATCGACACCGCGCTTGCGGCACAGGTTGACGACTGAGAAGAGAAGGTCTCCCAGTTCTTCCTGAACGCGGGGGTCATCGTCGGGATAGGCGAGGGTTTCTTCGCTTTCGGCCAGCTCCTCCCGGATTTTAGCGATGACGCCGTCGGTGTCCGGCCAGTCGAATCCGGCTTTGGCGGCTTTTTTTTGCAGCTTTTTCGCCTTCAGAAGGGAGGGAAGTCCCTTGCCGACGCTGTCGAGGAAGTGTGCTTTCTCCGCCTTGCGCTCCTGGCGCTTGATCTGGTCCCACTGCGTTAACACTCCATCCGTGTCGCGGACCTGGCTGGCGGCAAAAACGTGGGGATGGCGTCTGACGAGCTTGTCATTCAATTCACAGGCGATGTCATCCAGATCGTACAATCCGTCCTCCCGGGCGATTTGTGCGTGGAAAACCACCTGGAGAAGGACGTCTCCCAATTCTTCCCTTAGGTGATTCCAGTCACCTTGCTGGATGGCATCGACGACTTCGTAAGATTCTTCAATCATCTCACCGATGATGGATTCGTGGGTCTGTTCCGCATCCCAGGGGCATCCTCCGGGCTCGCGTAAACGTTTCATGATGGAGCGCAGGCGTTCAAGTTGCCTGGCGGGTTCCTTGCAGGAAATTATTTCATCATCTGTCATGGCGGAATGTATCCTGCCGTGAACCGTTGCCGTTGCCCAGCAAAAATTCCTCTTTACCAAACGGCATTTGCTACGCAAAGTGTCTGCATGGAAGCCCACACATGGAAAGATAGGACGGAAGACGGCGTATTTGTTTACCGTGCCTGCCACCACGCCGGGAAATGGACGCTGGAATGTTCTCCGAAAGTCGGTCGCTCCCTGCGCGACGACGTCGAGTGGGTTCCCGTAGAAATGACCCGGGAACATTGGGAGACCCTGCGTGATATTCTATGGCGAAAATACCAGCGCAAACGTTGTCCCTGGGAATTTATCGAGAAGATCGACAAACTTCTCGAAGACATGCCCGGCACGCACGATGGCACCGGGATTACTGCCGTGGAAGACGACGAATATTAGCTTTTCAGCAGTCTGGAATGATGCCTCAGGGCGTATTCATGCAATGGGCGGACGGGATTTGGCAGGATGTCTGCGGTTGGTTTTTCCCTTCGGTTTGTGCCATATGCGGCGACGGTCCTCTGCATCGGACATGTCTGTGTTCTTCCTGCCGAGCTTCCCTGTCTATGGTCGAGGCTCCGATTTGTCCTCGTTGCGGGGAGCCTCTTGCCGGGTCCGTGGGAGAGGTCGGCAACTGTCCGTATTGCGGAGGCGGCAAAGTCCACTACGATTTTGCCAGATCCGCTTGCCTGAACAAGGATCACCTCAGGAGCCTCCTTCACGACTTCAAATACGCCGGGAAAATTCATTTTGCCGGAACCTTGGCAGGATTGATTGACGATCTATGGCACACATGCGACGACCGTCTGGCAGGGGAAGACTGGCTTTTGGTGCCTGTGCCCCTTCACCGCAGGAAATTGAAAAAACGCGGTTATAACCAGGCGGAAGAATTGGCCTTGATCTTGTCCCGCCTTCGTAAACTGCCGGTTTTGGATGCCCTGATGCGAGGGAAAGATAACGTCAGTCAGGCGAGCCTCGGCAGGAAGGAGCGCCTCCGTCACGTTCAGGAGCTCTATCACATGCGCCCGTCCGTCCTGCGCAAGGAACTCGTCAAAGACCGCGCTGTCCTCTTGATCGACGATATCATGACGACCGGGAGTACCGTGGACGTGTGTTCCCGCGTGTTGAAAAAAGAAGGCCGTGCCCGTTGCGTCGGCGTCTTGACTGTTGCCCGGACGGTTAACACATGACTTTGCATTGACGCACCGGACTCTGAAGGTCATGATGAATAGATGAACAGGGAACCTCTTAACCTGACGACGCGGAATGAAGTCATGTTTTACGATACCGACTGTGGAGGGGTCGTTCACAATCTCGCCTACCTGCGCATGATCGAAGAATGCCGGACCAAGCTGGGGAGCCTTCTTGGTATGAATTACCGTGACTTGGGGGAGGAACAAACTTTTACCGTCGTTGTCCGGCATGAGATTGATTACATCCGTCCCGGAGTCATGGGAGATACCATTGAGACCAAAGGCTGGGTTAGTGCTATGGAAAAAGCGTCCTTCTGGTGCGATTTCGAGATGAGACGAACCTCCGATGGGGCCCTGCTTGTCAAAGCTCACCAGAAACTTGCCCTTGTCCGTATGCCTGCCGGACGACCGACTCGCATCCCTGCGGAATGGCGGGAAAAGTGCGGACTGATAGACGAATGACCGGATTTTTTTTGGTTTGGAACAATTAATGCTTGCCAAATAGCCCATTCCGGTATTTATTTTCTCCCGCTTCTGGCACCAGTGCTTGGGTAGCTCAGTTGGTAGAGCAGTAGACTTTTAATCTATTGGTCCCGGGTTCGAGTCCCGGTCCAAGTACCATTTATAAAGCCCCGTCAGTCTAATGGCTAACGGGGCTTTTCCATCGTTGAGAACAAGTCGTGGTCAAGCCCGGAATAGAGGGAATGCCGATTCCGAGGCAAGCCAAATCCTAGTCTGCGTTTTTACAATCGCTTTTGATCTTTTCCCAGGATTGGATGAGGTCGATGTAGAACTGCCTCATATTGTCTTTCCACGGAGTGGTAGTGACCTCGAACATGAAGGGCCCCTGGTAGCCGTCCGCCTGAAGTTGCCGGATGAGGGGAACCCATTGAATGACCCCTTTGCCGGGGATCCAGTGGCGTTCGTTGATCCGGTCATAGTCGGAGATGTGGAGGGTGGCAATGCGCTTCCCCACGACTTTTGCGTAATGTTCCTGGTTTTCTTTCAAGAGGTGGTTGACGTCGAAGCAGTTATCGATAAAAGGATTGTCTTGGAACAGTTCCGTTGCTTCTGCGGAATCATTGATCAGGCAGGTGCGAGGGAGGCACTCGATGGCGAGGCGTACCTGATAGTCCTTTTCAACCTGGGGAGCCAGGGTTTGCAGGGTCTTTTTCAATTGGCGGAGTTTGGCTTCCCGCTTATCGGCGGGAATAGGTTCAAAACTGGGATGCAGGATAGCCTTGTGGTAAGGACCGATGCGGCGGGCCAGTTCCAGAGAGGAGATGATATTGGAGACGCATTTCTCGAGTTTGGCCTGATCCGTTTCCGAGGGGTCGAAGTCGGGACCGAACGGAATGTGGATTGACCAGATTTTTAAACCGGCTTGTTTGGCAGCTTTCGCGTAGGTATCGATTTGTTTACGGACGGTTGCCTGGTCGTCGATGTCGCAGGGAGTCATGTCAAGTTCCAGCCATTTGAAGCCGGCTTCCCCCGCCCAGGCAATGTTTTCTTCCAGATCCTGATTGTTTAAGGGGATAGACACGCCAGGTTCCCAGCTGGGTACGCGATCCGTTTCAGCCTGGCAGCAGAGAATGGCGGCCAGGGCAGTGATGAGTGAGCATAGAACTTTCATATGAACAGACTACGTTTGTATGTTCCAATTATTTTCACATGAATGCAAAATCCTCCCATCCAGCCTGTTTTTTCTGCCGGATGGGAGGAAAACCCAAAAGAGGAGAAGTGTTTATTTGTTGTGGAAACGGCGGGTTGTTTCGTCGTTCTTCTGGTCGGCGGGTTTGATATGGGGATCTCCGAATATGGAGTCGAGCTGGGCGATGCTTAGTTTCGAGGCAGGAGAGAAACGGTCGCTGCCGACGTATTGCCGGATGGAATGGAGTAATTGGCGCGTGGCTGGCCGTTTGTCCATGTCTTTGTCGATATCGACGCAGAAGACGAATAGTTTGCCCTTGCCGACATTGGCTTCGAAGGCAATACCGAGTTTCCTGTTGAATTCGTAGGTATCGATGCTCTGGATGACAGGAGTCAGGGCACGGGCATCCGTGAGATCAAGGGCGCGGGCGTTGTTGAGGATATCCCACCACTGCCAGTCTGCGTACTTCTCCGTCGGGAATTCGGCGAAGGCTGGGTTGTCCTTGTGAATCAGTGTTCCGATAATGAAGGGATCCCATCGGAACATGATTGGATTCCAGAAAAAGCTGGAGAACTTCGTCTTGCGTCCCTTGATGTCCTTGGGTACGAGAAGGACTGTTTTACCGTCGGCGAGCGCCTGCCTGGCGGAATCGTCCCAAGAGCGGGCCAGGACGAAATTATCGGCTGTTTCCTGTTTCTGTGAGGCGGGATAAACCCAGATGTCCCACGAGTTTCGCAGGCCGTCTTCGCGGTTGACATTCAGAGTATATTTGCCGGGAGCAGCCACTCCTTCCAACGGGATGGAAAGTTTACCGATGGGATCTACCGTCGAGCAGGGCGTCTCCTTCATGTCCAGAGTGCCTTCGCGGACGGCTTTTCCGTCCTGTCCTGTGAGTTGCCAGGCAAGTTTGTTAGCTGGCAGCGGGGTATTGCCGAAGTGATAAACTTCCAGTTCCGATTCGAGCGTATCTCCCTGGGAATAGACGCGCTGGGGGATGCGGCAGAGAAGGACGCTCGGCGCACAGAATTCGCGGAATTGTTCCGGCGATATCAGCCCCTTGCTTTCCCAGAACGAGTCCAGAATGCCGACGAAAGCCGTTCCCTGGCCGGGGTAGTCGTTCAGCCCAAGCATTTGGAAGCCGCCGGATTTCGAGGAGCGCAAAAGGGCTTCCACGACTTCCTTGTATTGCAGGACGGTGTGGGCTCCCGTGGCTTCAAAGAATTCCTGTGCCTGTCCCAGCATGCCGTTGTCGGCGAGGCGTTCGCGGAAGATTTCAAAATTCCGTGGCAGGAGGACTCCCGTGTACTTTTTCATTTCGTCGAAGTTCGGGTACATACAGCGCTGTCCGGCTTCGTGGGCGATGACGGGTACGTCGAAGTCGGATTCTTTGTTGCGGTCCCACATAGTGGAAGGCTTGCCTTCGTACACGGTGATGGAACCCTTGGGGGTGACGTGGGAGGTGTAGAATTGGTCGGATGGGACGTGCTTGCGTGCCGTGGCGACGGAATAAAGGTGGCGCGAGTCATGAGCCTGTCCCTTTTTAATCAAGTCTTCCAAGACATTGTAATCGCCCATCAGTTCATTGCCGTTGCACATGAGGAGGAACGAGGGATGATTGCCGTATTCGTCCAGGATGGCATATAGTTCCTTTTCGAAAAAAGTGCGGCGGTCCGGGTGCTTGCCGATATCCCTCACCCACAGAGGGAGTTCCGCTTGGAGATAGATACCGATCTTGTCCGCGGCCTCGAATGCGGCCCGGGGCGGGCACCAGGAATGGAAGCGGGCATGATTGAGACCGTAGTCCTTAAGGGTTCGGAAAATCCTCTCCCATTCCGCCGGATCGGCGGAAGCATAACCCGTGATGGGGAAGGTAGCGTTGTCTACTGTACCGCGCAGATGGATGTCGCGCCCGTTCAATTGGACATGATGCTTGCCCTGAGCTACTTCGCGCATGCCGAAGGTGACGGTATGGGAGTCCTTTTTGCCTTCCGGGCCATTCCAGGTAACGTCGAGGTCGTAGAGATTGGGGTCGATGTCGTTCCAGAGCTTGACGGAATCTCCGAGAGCCACCGTTCGGGTGACTGTGGTCTGGTCGCTGTTGGCAGTCGTGACATCGAGCTCGTTGTTCGCGATACTGTGCCCGTCTTTATCCTTGACCGTGAATATAAGTTTGCCCTGTGCCTGCTCTTTGTCGGCATTGGAGAGCGTGGTATCGATGCGGATGGATTTGTCGGTGACGTTGGGGGAGACTTTAACCTTGTCGATGTGGAGTTTTTCCCGGGCGGTTAGCGAGATTTCCCCGACAATCCCGTTCCAGTTGGTCTGGGTGTTTTCCGTGACGGCATGGCTCCATGCCTGATCCATCGGATACTTCATCCTGTTGTCCATGCGGATGGTGATCGTGTGATTCCCCGGCGTGAGCTGTTTACCGAGCTTGAACCTGTTGGGCGTGCTAAGGCGGTCATCGGCTCCTGCCGGCTCCCCGTCGACATATACCTTCGTATCCCAGTGGCAACATTCCAACGTCAGTGTGATGTCCTTGTCTTTCCATTCTTCGGGAATGAAGACTTCCTTCTGGTACCAGGCGGGACCGACGTATTCGAACTTCCTCGTCAGGCGGTCGATGTGCCGGGCCGGATTGTCGATGCCCTTGCCTGCCTGATCCGTCGTGCCGGGAAGCTGGATCGTGTCGTTCAATTCCCGTTTGTACAGGGCGGAAACCTTGTATTGACCGTAATCGGCAATATCGAGCTGGAATTTCCAGGTACCCGACAAGTCCATTGTTGCCGGAAAGCTGGCGCCCATGGCTCCGGAAACAAAAAAGAGAGATGCCCCCATCAGGGCTGAGAGACGAGTAGACATGATAATTCTTGTACGTGAATCCGGGTAGATATCTTACAGAAAGAAACCGAAGATTGGGTTTTACATGGTGGAGGTGCAAAGAGGTATACGGAAGTGGAACAGGAAGAATGGAAGAAGAGTCCGTCTGGGGAATTCTCTGTTGACTTCATGGCATTTTGACAGTAAGTCTTACGAGTTCTTAACTCTTATCTTTTATGCAAATTTCTTCTATGATTTTGTTGACGGCATGCCTTTGCCTGTCTGCCGGAGCTTGTCCGTTGGCATGGGGTGGCGATGTGTCGGCGAATGTTTCTTCTGCGGGTGAGTCCGTGTCGGTCAGGGTTGATTGGCCCTCTTATCTGGGTGCACGTGACATGGTCTGGAAAAAGGCTCCGACAGCATGGGACAATGCTCCTTTTCTGGGGAACGGACTTGTCGGGATGCAGGTCATGCGCGATTCAAAGAATAAAAAAATGCTTAAACTGTGCCTGGGACGCATGGATGCCCAGGAACATATGGAGATCGACGACGGCAAGGATGGTAAAAAAACGGGAGATTGGACATACCACCGCTATCGCGTGCCGATCGGGTATTTTTCCTTCGAGATGCCTGACGAAATCAAGCATTGGGACTTGAGACTGAGACTCTGGGATGCTGAACTGACCGGAACGGTGGGCACCGATGGGGGCAAATATGCTATTCGTGCCTATGTACATGCGACGGCTCCCGTCCTGGTGATGGAAATGACGCCGGAACAAGGTGCTCCTGTCCCGGTCTGGAACTGGAATCCTTTCGGGGCGGACAGTCCGCGTATGAACAGCTGGAGTAAGAATCTCTGGAAGAAGGAAGCTCCCGATTTGGAACTTGCCCGGAAAGGTGAGGCCGTCTCCCTGGCTGGAGGCATCAAGGGTTGGCGGCAGCCTTTGAGACCGAGTGGTGAAGTGGGTACGGCTTGGAAGTTTGTCTCCGGGGCCAAGGGGAAACAGACTTTGTATATCAGTATCGACCATTCTTTCCCGGGCAACACGGCAACCGCCGAGGCCTCTTCCTGCGTGGGGAAGGCCGTGGCAGCTCCTGCCGGTGTCCTCGAACAATTGCACAGGGATTGGTGGCACAAGTTTTACCCGGAAGCCTTCCTGTCGATTCCGGATAGTTACTGGGATTCTTTCTACTGGGCTCAGATGTACAAAATCGGCTCGGGGATGCGAGCGAATGGTCCGGTCCTGGATTTGCAAGGGCCGTGGACGGCTTTGGAGGTCAATTCCTGGCCGGGCGTGTGGTGGAATCTCAATGTCCAGCTGACTTATTGGCCGTGCTACACGGGTAATCGATTGGAGGCGGCCAAGTCGTTATCCAATACGCTGAAGAAGTACCGCACGAATTTGATCAACAATGTCGATGAACAGTATCGATCGGATTCGGCGGGGATCCCCCGTGCTTCCGGGCCGGATGCCAGTCAGCCGACCGGGAAACCCAATGGTGGCCCCGGCTCGAAGTCCGAGGTGGGCTCTCTTGCCTGGACGTGCCACAATCTGTTCACTCAGTACCGTATGAGCATGGATGACGCCTTCCTGAAGGATGATGTCTATCCTTTGCTGAGGCGGGCAGTCAATTACTACATCCATTTTCTGGAACAAGGGGAAGACGGTAAGCTTCACCTGCCGCCGACACTGTCGCCGGAGTACGGTATTGCCCCGGATTGCAACTATGATCTTTCCCTGTTGCGCTGGGGGTGCCAGACTCTGATCTGGACGACGGATCGCCTGAAAATCAAGGATCCCCTTTTGCCGAAGTGGAAGGAAATTCTGGCGAATCTGACAGACTACCCGCAGAATGAAAATGGCTACATGATTGGGAAAGGCGTTCCCTTCAAGCATTCCCATCGTCACTATTCCCACCTGTTCATGGCCTATCCTCTGCATATCGTCGATACGGATGATCCGGAGATGGCCAAGCTGGTCGATAAATCCGTCCGTCACTGGCACAGTCTCAAAGGAGGTTTGCAGGGCTATTCCTTCTCCGGTGGGGCAAGCTTGTATGCAACTCTCGGCTGGGGGAATGACGCTTATGAGATGCTCAATGGCCTCAAACGTTTTATCCGGCCCAATACACTGTACAAGGAAACCTTCCCGGTGATTGAAACCCCGATGTCCGGAGCGGCCTCCATCCACGATATGCTGTTGCAGAGCTGGAATGGCCTTATTAACGTGTTTCCGGCTGTTCCCGATGCCTGGGGGGACGTAGCGGTGCATCATCTGAGAGCGGAAGGCTCCTTCCTCGTCAGTGCCGTCCGCAAGGATGGCAAGACTCAGTGGGTACGGGTCGTAAGCCTGGCCGGAGAACCTCTCCGTTTACGGGTGCATATGGACGCCGCCGCCGTGTTGTCGGGGTCCGGCAGTGCTTCTTTGAAAAAGAATGCCAAGGGCGACTGGGTGGGAATCCCTGCCAAGGGTACGGAGGTTCTGCTTGCCCTTCCCGGAGTCAAGCCGATGGTTGCTCCGGTGGCGACTCCCGAAGTCCCCAAGAACTTCGGAATGAAGTAAGGGAGGATTGCTTACTTGGAGTTGGGGCTGAGAACCCTGATCCAGTTGGAAAGATCGGCTTTCAGAAAGTATATTTTGCCGTCATAAGGGAAAAGGATGCGTTCCTCTCCCTTTTCTTTTCCCTGAGTAATTTTGAAGATGAAATAGCCGCCTGCAGGCGAGGACCGGACATATTGGCCTTGTTGTTCGACTTGTCTGCTTTTGGTTCGTACGATCATGGTGCCGGAATCGTTGAAGTCGTAAGCCAGGATATTGGATGAATCCATCCACGCTCCTTTGAGACAGCTCGGGGAAGCGGAAGACGATCCGAGAGGAGAATTCTTCAGGGTATCGGTATATTGTTTGATTTTAATACAGTCATCCAGTTTTCCGTCGATAAGCGCTTGTTTCTGTATTTTCTCAAGGGCAGTGATGAACTTTGCCGTTAATGGTGCCGTTGCTCTGGCACATGACATTTGATACAACCGTTCTGCATCCGCCAGTTTACTGCCGATATCGGAGGATTGAGGAGATGCGCTTAGAGGGATCAGTTTTTCGACACACGTATCGTGATGGCAGATTTGGACAACGTCCCCGTTTTCCATCTTGAGCCATTTACGACCGAGACTGCCTGCGAAGATGACGGCTTCGGGCATGCTCTTTTCCATATCCACCTTGTCGGTCGCAGAACGATATTCTTTGTCGCTGGGGGGCCTGTGGTAAAACTGTCCATCAGAAGTAATTTTGTGAAGCCATTTGGATTCCGTTTTCAATTCGATATCGACCAGGGACTTCCACATGGACGGAGGAGGGATGTCGACAGAATTGCCCGTTCCTTGTTCCAAAGCTTTTTTCAAGAGGAGGGCATTGTCAAAGTCATTGCGAATAACGCATTCCTGTTGTAATGAAGCCAGTGTATTGAGATAGACTACTCGTGCCGCTTTTGTCCGTTGATTACATGCGGTCTGGTAGGATTGGTACAAGCTATCGGGAATGCAGGAAGGAGGAGTTTGTTGGGAAAAACATGGAATCGATAATATTGCCAAAATAAAAATGAGTTTCAATAGGAGTGTCATTATTCCGACAATGTTTCACGAGTGGTGTAATTGCAAGAGGAAATCATGATTTCCGCATATTTCATACCATGGGAACGCTTATTTGGAGCGAGGCTTGAGAATCCGGATCCAGTTTGAATAATCTCCTTTCAGCAAGAATATTTTTCCGTCATAGGGGAAGAGGATGCGTTCCTCTCCTTTCGCCTTACCCTGGATGATTTTAAAGAAGAAATAGTTACCGGCAAAAGAAGCGCGGACATATTGGCCTTGTTGCTCGATTTGTCCGTTTTGTGTTCGTACGATCATCGTACCGGAATTGTTGATATCGTAAAGAGTGCCGGAGGGATCCTCCCAGGCTCCTTTGAGGCGGCTTGGTGAGGCTGCCACTGTACCGGAGGAGGTTTTCCGCAAGGCGTCGATGTATTGTTTGATTTGGATACAGTC
This sequence comes from Akkermansia sp. N21169, assembly GCF_029854675.1. Lineage (NCBI taxonomy): Bacteria > Pseudomonadati > Verrucomicrobiota > Verrucomicrobiia > Verrucomicrobiales > Akkermansiaceae > Akkermansia > Akkermansia sp. N21169. The sequence goes on from NZ_JARWNC010000040.1 coordinate 153,937, forward strand.
GTCCAGTTGTTCGTTGGCGAGCGCTTGTTTCTGTATTTTCTCAAGGGCAGTGATGAATTTTGCCGTTACCGGGGCTATTTCTCTGGCACATGAGATTTGGTACTGTTTTTGAGCTGTAACCAGTTTGTCGTTGATATCGGGATTTTGAGGACTATTACCCTTGGACATGGGAACCAGGTTTTCGACATGAGTGTCGCAGTGGAAGAGCTGGATAACGCTGCCGTCTTCCATGAGTAGCCATTTACGCCAGAGATTACTATTGAAAATGATGACGTCGGGCATGCTTTTTCCGGTGTCTACGGTATCCGATGTGGTACGGTATTCTTTTTCTCCGGGGGACATTTGAATGAATTTTCCTTCAGGAGTAATTTTTTGTTTCCAGTTGGATGCCGCTTTCAATTCGACGTCGATCATGGAAGTCCAGGAAGATCCCGATTCCGGGACGATGGGATTGTTTTTCGCCTGTTCCAGTGCTTTTTTCAAAAGGATGGCATGAGCGAAGTCATTGCGTGCGATACATTCCTGCTGTAATGAAGCGAGTGTGTTGAGATAAACCGTCCGCGCTGCTTTTGTTTTCACATGGCATGCATCCTGGTAGGATTGGCACAATTTAGCGGGAATACAAGCCGGCGGAGCTTGTTGGGAAAAGCAGGGAAATGTACCTACAACCGCAATTAATGCGATTTCATGCAAGTATTTCATCGTTTAATAGTGCTCTACGGATTATGAAATTTCAAGAGGAAAGCACCTCGTTATGATGCTGCTTGCAGGAATGGGCGGATCGTTTTACAAGTGGGCATGGATACGTCAGTTTGTTCTCGGCCTCTGAATTGCGCTCAGGCGTGGATTGCAGGCATTGTACGGAAAGGAGACCGCGTTGTGGATGCAACGGCGGGGAATGGACACGATACACTGTTCTTGGCGCATTTGGTGGGAGAAGAGGGAAGCGTAGATGTATTCGATATCCAGCAGGAGGCTTTGACTGCTACGGAGAAACGCTTGCGAGAGGCAGGGTGCCTGTACCGGGGGGTACATTTTCATGCGGAGTCTTATGCGCGAATGCGGGAGTTCGTTGCTCCCGGGATTCGTGCGGCGATGTTTAATCTGGGTTATTTGCCCGGTGGAGACAAGAGCGTCGTCACGTGTATGGAGGATACGCTTCCGGCGCTGGAGGCGACTCGGGATTTGTTGGAGCCGGGAGGGGTTTTAACCGTCGTCTGCTATCCCGGTCATGAAGGCGGAGATACAGAGGCCTCTTGTGTTTCGGAATGGATGAAGACCCTTGACCCGCATGAATGGCGGGTGGCGGAGTTGTCCCACTGGAACGCTCCGGGGAAAGCTCCCTTTCTGCTTGCCGGGTTTCGGTTGAGGTAGGGTAATTATAGCCCGGAAAGGCTGATGTGGTGGACGGAAGGCCAATCGGGTGGCATTTCCAGAAAGTTCTGTGCTGCTGCGAGCAGGGTTGGATTCCCGGATTGGAGCGCGATTGCCGCATAGCGGATAGGATAGGTGGCGAGCAGGAGGGCGATGTGTTCATCCATGCGTGGCCAGGTGTGCCCGCCATGATGGCGGTAGACATCAAGGAGCCGTTTCAGGCTTGCAGTTCCGTATCCCATGAGATGGAAGAAAAAATCTTCCCCGGGATCTCCGGTTCGGCAGGATGCCCAATCCAGGATCGCGGTGATTTCCCCGTTTTGTACCAGGATATTGCCTTCATGCAGGTCGCCGTGGATGAGGGTCGTGTACGGTGCCCACGTGTTTCCTTCCAGCAGACGGTGCGCTGTATCGGCAAGATGACCGGGCAGTGTGAAGGCAGCGTGTACGGTTTCAAGCATGGAAGCAAGAGATGTGCAGGGATCTGTAGCTTGGGGCAGCGGCAGGGAATTCGGATCCAGGTTGTGAAGCTTGGCGAGCAGACTGCCCAGTGAGGTTTCATAGGAAATCAGAGCCGAGTTGTCTTTCTGCGGGTTTGGTGGATTTCCGGGAAGAAGTGGATAGGAAAAAAGTCCGTCCGGGCTTTCCTGCAGGCAAGGGATGGCGACATCCAATTGGACAGAAAGCGAAGAAGCCAGAGAACACAGCCTTCGCAGAATAAGTCGGGTTTCGGAAGTTTCCGCGCGTTTGACGACGCGGTGCCTGTCTTTCTCAATCCATGTGGTACAGCCGGGGGCAAAAGTCGGCTGGATTTGTGCGGAGGATGACGTGGACCCGTGACGGCTCATGCCGGAACAGGGAGGACGTTACAGGGTGATGCCGAGTTGCTCCGGAAGAGCAATCCTCGGGCGTTCCGTCAGGATGAGCGGTGCTCCGTCCGTGATGGCGATCGTATGTTCGAAATGGGCGGAAGGCTTACCGTCTGCCGTGATGACTGTCCAGCCATCGTTCAGAATGCGGACTGATGGACGGCCCAGATTGACCATCGGTTCAATGGCGATGACCATACCGGGTTTCAAGCGCGGAGTTTTCCACGTAGGGCGGTAATTGGGGACTTGAGGCTCTTCGTGCATGCTGCGTCCGACACCGTGGCCGACGAAATCCCGGACGACGGAGAAGTGGCGGGGGCGTACAAAGGCCTCGACGGCGGCGCACACGTCAGCGAGCGGAACGCCCGGACGAGCGCAGTCAATAGCTCGGAAAAGAGATTCTTCCGTAGCGGCCAGAAGTTTGAGTACTTCGGGATCAACCATCCCAACGGGAACAGTCATGGCATTGTCGCCAACCCAGCCGTCCACGATCGTGCCGACATCCAGGCTGACAACGTCACCGTTTTCAATGCGGCGATCCCCGCCGATTCCATGAACGACTTCTTCGTTGACGGAGATGCAGATCTGACCCGGATAGCCGCGATAACCGAAAAAGGCATTTTTACATCCTTCCCGGCGGAAAAGTTCGGCAGCGATCTGGTCGATCTCACGCGTTGTGCGTCCCGGCTGGATCTCTGCTCCCAGGTCCATCAGGATACGTGCAGCTACTTCACCGGCTTTCTTGAGCTTGGCAACTTCGCCCGGCGATTTGAGAATGATCTTGTGGCTGGACATGAGAGGTGGAGGAGGATGAGGATTGATGGGACGGAAGCTCCGGATGCAGGATCAGTCCTTGCTTTCCGCGTAGACATTCAGTTTCTCGGAAAGTTCACGGGAAACGTCGCAGGCTTCGCGTTCTTCCGTGACCGAGATTTTCACGACAAGGCCGCGGGATTCGTAGTAGCGGGCGACGGGAAGCGTCATGGATTCGAAGTCTTTCCAGCGTTTGGCGAAAGCGTCGATGTTGTCATCCTTGCGCGTTGTCATGGTTCCTCCGCACTTGGGGCAGATTTCCAAAGTACTGTTCTGAACGACAAAGTTGCAGGACGAACATTCGCGGCGCTGGAGGATGCGCTGCTCGATCAATTTGCGGGAAACATCCATCCAAACGACGACATCGATTCCCAGTCCGCGCTGGGAAAGGAAATTGTCGAGCGTTTCCGCTTGGGCAACAGTACGGGGATATCCGTCGAGGATCCAAGAGGAATCGTCGGCATCGGCGAGCCAGGTACGAACGATGTCGTTGACAACTTCGTCAGGGACGAGCTTGGCCTGGTCCATATAGCTTTGAGCTCTCCTTCCTAAAGCCGTACAATTTTCGATTTCCCGGCGCAACAGGGCTCCCGTACTTAAAGTCTCCAGTCGGAACGTGTCGGACAGGTATCTGCCTTGAGTGCCTTTTCCCGATGCGGGACCGCCAACCAAAATGAATCTCTTGAGTTTTTTCATTATGAAAAGGGGGGAGTGAGGGGAGAAATCCAGGGACGGGATTGACCCATGTTAGAATTTTGTAAATACGTAGGCGGCAATGGCTCCTCCCAGAAGAACGATTGCGATGACGACCCAGATGATAGTTACGGTCGTACTGTTGGCAGCTTCGCCCGTACCCTGCAGGTGGTTGTATTTACCGCGGATCTTACCTTTTTTAAGGAACCCGTCGTAGTTGCGCTGCAACAGAGTTGTTTCGACCTGACGCATGGCGTCAAGCAGAACACCGACGAGAATCAGAAGGCTGGTACCGCCGAAGAACTGGGCAACGATCGGGTTAAGAGCCCCGGATGCCTGAAGCATGGAGGGAACAAAGAAGATAAGGGTCAGAAACAGGGAGCCGGCAAACGTCAATCTCTGCATTGTTTGATCCAGAAAAATGGCCGTGGGAGGGCCGGGGCGGATACCGGGGATGTAGCCGCCGTTACGCTTGAGATCTTCTGCAATCTGGGAAGGCTGGAACATGGTAGCTACCCAGAAGTAGGAGAAGAAGAAGATCATGAAGGCTGAAATGATGTAGTAGGGGTAGCCGTTCGGACTCATCCAGTTGTTGATAAGCATGGCAATCCAGCTGGAAGGCCAGATCTGCATGATCAAAAGCTGGGGCAGGGACATGATGGCCGTGGCGAAAATGACGGGCATCACGCCGGAGTAGTTCAACTTCAACGGCAGGTACTGCGTCGGGGCATTGAACATCTTGTTTCCGTTTCCGGCAACGCGCTTGGCGTACTGGACGGCAATGCGGCGCTGCGCTTGTGTAACGGTGACGACTAGTGCGATGACGACGATCAGGAAGGCAATGAGTGCTACCAGGGCCAGAGCTCCGGTGGGGTTGATTTGGTTGGGACTTGGATGGACGAGTGTTTTCCAAGCCAGGGTCAAGGCACCGGGCAGGGAGTGGATGATGTTGACGCAGATGATCAGGGAGACACCGTTGCCGATGCCCTTTTCCGTAATCTGGTCACCGATCCACATCAGGAACATGGTGCCGGCCACAATCGTCAGAATCGTGGAAATGACGAACATCGGTCCGGGGAACATGACCAGGTCACCGAATTTGTCAATGCCGGAGAGGAAGTTCAAACGTTCCGGGTGTTCCAGAGAGACGACGAGGAACCACCCCTGGACGATGGCGATGCCAATGGCGATGCCGCGCGTCCACTTCGTCATTTTCTGGCGTCCGCCTTCTTCGCGCACCATCTTGCTCCATTGCGGCACGACGGCCGTGAGGAGCTGGGTCATAATAGAGGCGGAGATGTACGGCATGATCCCCAATGCGAAAATACCGAGCTGCTGGAGGCCGCCACCGGAAAAGATCGTCAGCACGGAGGCAAGACCTCCTATGCCGCTTTCATCCGAGGACTGGTGCTCGATCCACTGCTGCAGGACTTCGACATTAACGCCGGGCAGCGGAAGATGGACACCGAGACGGACGATGATAATCATCGCCAGTGTGAACAAGATCCGGTTGCGCAGCTCCGGAACTTTCATTGAATTCGCAAATGCGGAGATCATATATAATAGGGTATGTGAGAAAATTGACGTGCAGCTGCATCTTGCGTGAACCTCCGCAATGCCCTCAGGCAGTCTGGGCAATTGTTGACACTCCCCGGAGGGAGAAGAGGATCTTGAACGCGCATCAACGAACCGGGCGGAGCTGCGTCACACCCGGTTCGCGGAAGAATTTCATCACCCGGATCAGGCTTCGCTCAGAACGGTGAGAGTACCACCGGCCTGGGTGACCTTTTCGCGGGCGGAAGCGCTGACGAAATCAACGGTGACGTTGAGTTTCTTGGTCAGTTCGCCATTGCCAAGAAGTTTGACGGCGTCGCAGTTCCCCTGGACGAGGCCAACGGAACGCAGCGTGTTTTCGTCGACAATTTCACCGGCTTCGAAGAACTTGTCGAGCTGGGAAACGTTGACGGCGACGATAGTGTCACGGAAACGCTTGTTGCTGAATCCCTTCTTGGGAAGACGGCGGTGAAGGGGCATCTGACCGCCTTCGAATCCCGGACGGATGGTACCGCCGGAACGTGCTTTCTGGCCCTTGTTGCCCTTGCCGCAGGTTTTGCCGAGGCCGGAGCTTTCACCGTTGCCGAGGCGCTTTTTGCGGTGCTTGGCTCCGGGATTGGGCTTAATCGAATGAAGTTTAAGCATCTGTCTAAAATGATAGGTTGATGGTGAAATAGGGAGGAACCGGAGCTCCTCCCTTCAAGGATTAGATGGCCTTTTCCTTCTTCAAACCGCGCTGGGAAAGAACCTGGTCGCTCGTACGCAGGGAAGCGAGGGCATTCAGGGTGGCTTTCACGACGTTGGCGTGATTGGAGGAACCGAGGGACTTGGCGATGATATCGCGGACACCGGCAGCTTCAAGGACGGCACGGACGGTGTTGCCGGCGATCAATCCGGTACCGGGGGAGGCAGGCTTCAGCAGAACTTTGCCGCCGCCGAATTCCGTGTATACTTCATGCGGGATGGTGCCGTCGACGATAGCAACAGGGCGCAGGGCATGTTTGGCGCTTTCCGTAGCTTTGCGGATGGCGTCGGCCACTTCGTTGGCCTTGCCGAATCCGTAGCCGACGCGGCCTTCCTGGTCGCCACTCACAACGAGGGCGGAGAAGGAGAAGCGACGACCACCTTTGACGACCTTGGCGCAACGGTTGATGAAGACAACCTTTTCCATGAGCTGGGGGCCTTCTTCTTCAGGGGCCTCGGCTTGGGGACCACGGCGTCCGTCACGACGGGGAGCACCTTCGCGGCGGGGACCACGGGGACCGCGGGGGCCACCGGGGAAGTTACCGTTACCACGGCCACGGGGAGCTCTGGTGGAAGCGGGCTGCTGGGTTTCAGCGGGAGCGGACGCTTCGGGAGTTGCCGGTACGGAGTTTTCCGTTTCGTTATTCATTGTTGGGGAATCTTTCTCTCAATTAGAATTTCAAACCAGCTTCACGGGCGGCGTCGGCCAAAGCCTTAACCTTGCCATGGAAGGAGAAACCACCGCGGTCGAAAACGACTTCAGTGATGTTGGCAGCCTTGGCGCGTTCGGCAACGAGGGTACCGACTTTCGTGGCGGTATCGCTGTTGGCGAGTTTAGCGGGAGAGGCGATGGAAGCATCAGCCGTTGAGGCGGAGCAGAGGGTGACGCCCTTCACGTCGTCGATGATTTGAGCATAGACGTGACGGTTGGAGAAGTGAACAGCCAAACGGGGACGGGAAGCGGTACCGGTAACCTTTCTGCGGATGCGGCGATGGATCCTTTCGCGGATGGCCTTGCGATTGATAGTACTCATATTCTGTGAGTTTAATGCAAATTGTTAGCGAATTACTTGCCGACGCTCTTACCTTCCTTGCGGCGGATGATTTCACCGGCATAACGGACACCTTTACCCTTGTAGGGTTCCGGCGGATAGTAGGCGCGCACTTCGGCGGCGAACTGTCCGACTACCTGCTTGTCGACACCTTCCACCTTGACCTTGGTGTTGTCGGTCACGGTGACCGTCAATCCCTGGGGAATGGGGTGGTTGATGGGGTGGGATTTACCGAGGTTGAGGTCGAGGATGTTACCCTTGACAGCGGCACGGAAACCGACGCCGATGATTTCAAGGTCCTTGACGAAGCCCTGGCTGACGCCCGTGACCATGTTGCTGATCAGGGAACGGCTGGTGCCGTGGAGGGCGCGGTGCTTGCGGCTTTCGCTCGCACGGGAAACGGTCAGTTCCGTTCCTTCAAGCGTAGCGGTGATACCTTCGGGAAGTTCCCAGGAAAGCTTTCCCTTGGGACCATCGACGTTGATGGTGGAACCGTCGATCTTCACCGTTACCTTGTCCGGCACAATGATGGATTTTTTACCAACTCGAGACATTGTTCGTGTAAAGTTTCAGGGTTTACCAAACGAGGGCGATGAGTTCACCGCCGTAGTTCTGCTTGCGAGCCTGCGCACCGGTCATCATTCCGTGAGAGGTGGAGACGATGGCGATACCGAGTCCGCTGAGGACGCGGGGAACTTCAGAAGAGGCGATGTATTGGCGGCGTCCGGGCTTGGAGCAGCGCTTGACGTCCGTAAGAACAGGTTTGCCCTGTTCCGTGAACTTCGTCTTCACCTTGATTTCTTTCTGGATGCCTTCACCTACGATTTCGTAGTTCCAGATGTAGCCTTCTTCCTTGAGGATGCGGGCGATTTCAGCCTTGATCTTCGAGAAGGGAGCGGAGAATTCCTCTTTGCGGGCGTTGCTCGCATTCTTGAGGCGGGTGAGGAAATCCGAGATGGGGTCAGTAATAACGGCCATTTGATGAAAAAAGTTAAGCGTTCGCGTTATGTTTCTCAGGCCTTCTTCTGTTCGCGGAAGGGCACGCCCAGTTCGCGGAGGAGATCACGACCTTCTTCGTCCGTATTGGCGGACGTCACAAAAATGATGTCGAAGCCGATCTGGCGCTTGATCTGATCCAGTTCGATTTCAGGGAAAATGGACTGGTCGGAGATACCGACGGCATAGTTGCCGCGACCGTCGAAGGACTTGGCGGAAAGGCCGCGGAAGTCGCGAATGTTCGGCGAGGTGATATTGATGAAGCGGTCCAGAAATTCCCACATGCGGGTTCCGCGCAGTGTGACGCGGGCGCCGAGGACTTCCCCTTCGCGCACTTTGAAGTTGGCGACGCTCTTGCGGGCGTAGGTCATGGCCGGCTTTTGGCCGGTGATTTTGGCAATTTCATTGACGGCATCCTCGACTGCTTGCTTGCGGTCGGGTTGTTTGCCCATGCAGGAAGTCACCACGATCTTTTCCAACTTGGGGATCTGGTGGACGTTTGCGTAGGCGTGCTTCGCTTGAAGTGCCGGAGCAACTTTTTCGCGGTAGTATGTCTGTAACGTTGGTGTACTCATTGTTTTAGCGGGTCAGCTCTAATGATCGTTTTGTTAACGGCTTAAGCGCAGGGTAGGCATTGCCTAGCCAACCTTCTTCACATTGGAGATATGAATTGGGGCGTCGATCTCTTGAATGCCGCCTTCGGGGTTCTGTTCGGTCGGGCGCACAGCTTTTTTGGCTTTGCGGGCGCCTTCTACGATGACAGTTCCCTTGGCTGCGTTCACCGAGAGAACGGTGCCGCGCTTGCCCTTGTGGTCGCGTCCGGCGATGATTTCTACTTCGTCGCCTTTTTTCACGTGGGTCTTCATGGTTCTGTGTATTACGCAGTTGCGTGGTTTTTGATGCCGCCAAACAATATGGCGGGGCGCAAACCCTACTACGGCTCAGGGGTTTTCGTCAAGCCCGCATTCGTTTTTTTCAAATTTTTCCGTTTCCGGGACCCCTTGAGGCATAAAATTTTAGATTGCGGAGGGATCGAGTATCCCTTCGTTTTCGATTGGGAATATTGCCTGAATTTCTCCGGAGCGTCATGCCTGGTCCCAGGGGAGTTCTGCTCCCTGCCAGCGTAGTTTGGCGCGGAGAAGCTGGCCGAAGTTGTAACCCGGCATGTGGACGAGGAGGAGTTTTTCCTCCGCTTTGCGAATGACGAGGTGTTCTCCGACATCGATGCTTTGGGTGTCGCGCCCGTCGGCGGAATACTGCATGGAATCCGCTCTTCCCCGGCGTGCCCTGGGCCGAAGGCGGATGGTTGCCTGGTCGGGAAGGACGACAGAACGGTTAGTCAGGCTGTGCGGACAGATCGGAGTTACGCAGAAAACGGAGGATTCCGGCCAGATGAGCGGACCTCCTGCGGAAAGCGAGTAGGCGGAAGAGCCTGTCGGCGTGGCTACGAGGATGCCGTCGGCGTGATAGCGGTTCAGAAGGCGGCCGTCGACTTCGGCGTCCAGATCGACCATTTTCCCGGTCTGATTTCTGGTGAGAGTGATTTCGTTGAGAGCCAGTTTGCGCTGGCTGCGGGGCTCTCCATTTTCTCCGACGGGGTAGGTTTCCAGCATGGTGCGTGCTTCCACGGAACACGTCCCGTCGGCCAGGGATTGGACCAGTGCATCGATTTCGTGAACGGAAATTGTCGTCAGGAATCCGAGGCGCCCCAGATTGACTCCGGCCATCGGGATGCCGAGCATGGCCGCCTTGGAGGCGGCGGACAGCATGGTGCCGTCTCCCCCGAATGTAATGATCAGGTCCGTTCCGGCGGCATCTTCTTCGAAGGATTTGCGACTCCGGATGGAAATGACGCGGATACTGCGGCTTTGGAAAGCCTTGCGGGCGGCTTTGATGGCTTCCGGGACACCCGGTTTGTCGGCGGGTGCGATCAAGCCGACACATTGGGGAACGAACATGTCTCGCTATATACACAACCGGAGGGAAAACTCAACCCCGCATTCGGCGGAATATCCGGTGAATGGTCATTTTTTCTCCTCCGGAACCGCTGAAATGTCAGGAAATAATAAGGAATCGAACTTATTCCTTTTATTTCTCGAAGTGTCGATTAAAATACTCCGGCATTAATTTTGTTATTTCCTGCATTATGAAAATTTGGCTAGACGGCAAACTGGTTGACGAAACGGAAGCGAAGCTCTCCGTGTTCGATCATGGCACTCTTTACGGCGACGGCATTTTCGAAGGCATCCGTTTTTACAATGGCCGGGTCTTCCGTCTGGAGGATCATATCGTCCGCTTGTTTGATTCGGCCCGGTATCTTCTTCTGGATATACCCTATGCCTTTGACGAAATCATCCGCGCTACCTGCGAAACCGTAGCGGCTTCCGGTCTGTCGGACGGCTATATCCGCCTGGTGGTGACACGCGGCGTCGGCAATCTCGGGTTGAGTCCTTTCAACTGCAAGAATGCGTCGGTGTACATTATTGCCGACAAGATCGCCTTGTACGATCCCTCCGTGTATGAAAACGGATTGGCTCTCATCACCAGTTCCGTGCGCCGCAACCGTCCGGACATGGTCTGTCCGCAAGTGAAGTCGCTCAACTACCTCAATAACATCCTGGCCAAGATGGAAGCCGTGCGGATGGGTGTTGCCGAGGCCCTCATGCTCAATGAAGCCGGCAATGTCGCCGAATGCACGGGCGACAACATTTTCATCGTGAAAAACGGCACTGTCTTTACTCCGCCCGTGACCGACGGTGCGCTGGACGGTATTACCCGCCGTGTCGTTCTTGAAATCTGCAACGAACTCGGCATTCCCGCCGAGGAACGTACGATGAACCGTTACACCGTTACCTGCGCGGACGAATGCTTCCTGACGGGTACTGCCGCCGAATGCGTGCCGGTGACGAAGATGGACGGTTATGTGATCGGCTCCGGCAAAATCGGTCCTGTGACGGCCCGGTTGCTGGCCCGCTTCAAGGAACTGACTGCTACGACGGGTACTCCCGTTGCATAAAAAGGCTTCTTCTCTCCCTGAACCGGTCCCGGGAGCGTGTCTCCCTGACGTGCCCGTGGCCTTATTGCGAGTGGCAGTCGGTATTTGCCCGCCGATCCTGCCTCTCGCTATCCCCCCATACGACCATGCACATCAGAACCACGTTCTATAAACTGCTCTCGGCAGTAGTCCTGCTTTCCGCTTGCGCCCTGGCGCGCGAGGTGTCTTCTTTCAACGACGGATGGGCCTTCAAAAAAGGCCCGTTTCCGGAATCTCTCAAGCCGGATGCCAAGGAATTGGCCGATGGCTGGGAGGCCGTCGAGATCCCGCATACCTGGAATGCCCAGGACATGCAGACCGTAAAAAACAAGTTCTACCAAGGCAACGCCTATTATAAGAAGAACTTCAACCCCGGTACCGACCTGGACGGCAAGCGCGTCTTTCTCCGCTTCCAGGGCATCGGTTCCGTGGCGGACGTTTTTGTCAACAAGCAATTTGCCGGTAATCACAAAGGAGCCTATTCCGCCTTTGCCGTCGAAATTACCGACCTGATCAAGCCGGGGCAGGACAACGAGATTCTCGTTAAGGCCGACAACAAGGCCCGCCCCGACGTTATTCCTGTCAACCACACTCTCTTTGGTGTGTATGGAGGCATGTATCGTCCTGTGGAATTGATCGTGACGGACAAGCTCAACATTTCCGTGCTCGATTACGCCTCTCCCGGAGTTTACCTGCGCCAGCGCAACGTTACCCCGGAATCCGCCGACGTTACCGCTAAGGTGAAGCTTGAAAACAAGTACCCGGAAGCCAAAAAAATCACGCTCCGTACGACGATTTACGAAGCGGACGGCAAGACGGTGAAGGCTAGCAAGGAAAGTCCGGTTGAAGTGCTGCCCCAGGGCCGCCAGATCTTCGAACAAGAGTTCAAAATCGAAAAACCGCATCTCTGGCAGGGACAGGACGATCCCTATATTTACGAGGTGGTTACTCAGCTCGTCGATGGCGACAAAGTGGTCGATGAACAGACCCAGCCCCTCGGACTCCGCCACTTCGAATTAAAAGCCGGCGACGGCATGTACCTCAACGGTAAAAAAGTGCCGATGTACGGCGTGTGCCGTCACCAGGACTGGTTTGGCCTCGGCAGTGCCCTGAAGGACGAAAACCATGATGCCGATCTCGAAGTCATCAAGGAGATCGGAGCTACGACGATCCGTTTCGCCCACTACCAGCAGGCGGAACGCATCTACTCCCAGTGCGACAAGATGGGTTTCATCATCTGGGCGGAGATCCCGTTCGTCAATACGACGACTACTCAGGAACGCGACAATGCCAGGCAGCAGCTCACGGAGCTGATCCGCCAGAACTACAACCACCCGTCCATCTATGTCTGGGGGCTTCATAACGAAGTGTACAACCCGGCCAATTATGTACGTTCCACGACGATGGAGCTCAACGACCTTGCCAAGACGGAGGATCCGGACCGCTACACCGTTTCGGTGAATGGTTTCGGCAAGATGGATCACGCGGTCAATCTCAATGCCGACATCCAGGGCATGAACCGTTATTTCGGCTGGTACGAAGGCCGTATCAACGGCATTGAAGCCTGGGCGGACGGTCTTGCCAAAAAATTCCCCGGCTACAAAGCCATGCTTGCGGAATACGGTGCGGAAGCCAATGTGGACCAGCATGATGAAGACACGGGAGATTTCGGCGAATTCTTCGGACAGTTCTACCCGGAGGAATTTGCGACCAAGTTCCATGAGATTCAGTGGGGAGTGATTGCCAAACACCCTTGCCTCCTGGCTTCCTATATCTGGAACACCTTCGACTTTGCCACGCCCGTGCAGATGCAGGGTGGTGTCCCTGCGCGCAACATGAAGGGACTAGTGACCTTCGACCGTACGATCAAGAAGGATCCCTTCTACTGGTACAAAGCCAATTGGAGCAAGGAACCCGTCCTTTACATCACCCAGCGGCGTGCGGTGGAACGCACGCACCAGAAGACGCCCGTTACCGTCTATTCCAATGTCGGGGAGCCGGAACTCTTCGTCAACGGCAAGAAAATGGCCTCTCCGCGTCAGGGAACGACGGATGTTCATTTCATCTTCGACGACATTATACTCCGCGAAGGCGACAACGAAATCATGGCCCGCGTTTCCAAGGACGGCAAGTCCTACGAAGACCAGTTTGTCTGGACCTACGACAAGAAAAACGAAGGTAAAATCCGCGGAGGCAAGAAAGCCAAGCAAGTCCGCGAGAAAGAACACGGCGGCCTCTAAGGCCCCAATCCTCTGACCATTTTTCGCTTTTTTTTCATTCTCCAGCTCGTGTTCGTTTAGCGACGCGAGCTGGAGAATTTTTTGTGCCGGTAGACACGCGATCAATCAATTCTGGGTGATTCGATCCGGGAGAAAGAATGAACGTTTCATCCTAATGTCCAAAATTGGAATAATCATAAAAAATGTTGCATTTTTTTATTTTTGGATATGATGACAGATGCTATGAATTACCGCTTGGTCATGATGTGGTGTTTTGTGGGCGCCATAATACTGGGGATCGTTCAATTCGCTATGGCTGTGAGTTGTTTTATGTTGAAACCTTTCATGGCGGGAAAAGCCTCTTTGATTGAGAATGGCTTCTATGAGATCGGATTTTCCTGTCGGGGAGGTAATCCTAGTGGAAATACTGTTCATTTTCTGTTGGGTAGATATTATAAATATCGCCAAGCAATGATCCGGAGTATGATGATGTTATTTTTGAAGTAACTATAAAAATAGATGGAGATGAAAAAAGTAATTGTATCATTGTTGTTTCTGATAATTTTAGTTTTATTTGTTTTGTTGCCAAGTAGTAATCATAAAACAGATATTTATCCGGCTATATCAGATAGTTGCAAAATTGTATCTTATTATGATGGAGATGTTTTTGCCGGAGAGTTTAATATTGCAATTTATTCGTACTTTGATGAAGCAAAGAAAGAGTTTTCTCCTCCTGTATTTTTTGTTCATGGACCGTCGGAATATTTCTTTTCGGTCAATTCTACTTTACCGACATCAAAAGGATATATCAAAGATAAATTTATTTTCAAATCAAGTGTTTTTGATTCTAAAATATTTCCTGTAGATGGACATCTAAAAACAGTATGTGACGATAATGGAGGTATTTATTATACTGAAGATTATTGTTTGGTTTATGATATTGTTGCAAAATACGTTGATTATGGAAAAGACAATTTATATATATCTGACTACCATATGCCAGGAATGAAGAAAATAATATTGAAATATAAAAGAAAAACAAATTAACCGATATGAAAATATTTATTGGTTTGTATTTTATATATGCCATCGTGCTTTGTTTTGTTCTTGGAGATAATAAAATATACCCCAATGCTGAAATATGCTCTTTGCCGTCGGAAGAAGATAAGAGATTTCTCAAAAAGTTGATTGTAAATAAATTTGAAACGTGCGACGGAAAAATAAATATTACAAATTTCAACATATATTATTCTTGTGATGATTGTAATTTGTCCGACATGTCTAAAGGATATATAAATTTCGACTCTTTTCTGTCGTACCAATTATCAATAAATGGAGAATCAGGTAAATGTGTGAATTATGTAGGGCCTGAAAATTATTTATCTAATCCATTTTTTATAAAAATACGTATATCTGATCATGTCGAATCGAATTCGGAAAATAATAGAATTCTAAGTGGGGATGAAAAAATAGGAAATATATCATCGATTTCCATAGATAATATTAGAATTGATCCACAAGATTATAGAAAATGTATTGTCCGATATGTTGATGGTGTTTTATTTTGGGAGGCTAAAGTTTTTGTTCTCTATGATTTGGATATTTTGTTTCATAAAGGTGAAGAAATGGGGAGAAGAACTATTTTTAATAGACGGGTGGAAATAAAAATTCGCAACCGAATATCTATTTGAAATTTTATTTAAGCAATCTTAAAATTTATAAACATGGGTATATCTTGCTCCATGAAAATTGTTGTATTGATTTTATGCTGAATAGTGAAGTGTAAGAAAATACCATACAGGCAGTAACAGTCGAAATAAATACTCTTCCCATAACAAGACCGTCAAATTCTAATGCCGAGAATCGAATGGTTATGATGCCGGGAGTATGAAAACATCTTGTGTTTAGTAATATTCGGAGGTGGGTACAAGATGATGCCGTTAGCCCTTTCCTGTCTTTATATTCGTCGATTTGTCGATGATGTGTCGCTGCGGAGGAAGGCGGAAAACAATCATGTTCCAGTGATGGAGTATGATCTGTAACCGGAAATTTGACTTTCTTCGGAAATGGTTTTGATATAATATTATTCTATTCAGGTAGAAGGACGGTTGTTTATGAGAAATAACCTCAACTTCCTTGGACAGAACATCAAAGATAAGGCGTTCTATCATGGATCAATGGGAAATATTTTCGTGTTGTTTGGCTGCTGTGTGTTTGGGGGGAGTGGTTTCTCGCAGCGAGGGTGCGGAAGAACATGGGAATCGTGCTGCGACCACGGAACGAAAGCCTGTTGTGAGGAATTTAAACCTGCGGGAGAAAACGGCTGTAAAACTTGCAGAAGTAATTCTGGAATCTGTTTACGGCGAAAATGTTTTGAACCAACGTCCGTGGAATGTCACGGATCTCGGGGAGAGTTTCCGTATTGTAGGAACGTTTCATGGGGATGGCGTCGGCGGTGTGGCCGAGATCGTCATCAATAAAGCCGATGGAAAAGTCATTTCATATACACACGGCAAATGAAACGCCCGGACGAAGATAGTTTGGAAGAGCCGGAGAGGAAAGGGACCGTTTCTGTCTTAACCAGATCGAATGCGGTACAGGTAGATTTATTCGTCAGCTTCCGGGGATGATGCCTGGGCATCGGTATCGCGGATGGCTTTGACGCGGTCGAGTTCAGCCTGGGCCTGCTGTTTGTGCTGGGAAAGAGTCTCCTTGGGGGAGTGAATGTCCATCATGACCATGGGAAGGAGTTCCCCGGTGTTGGAATAGTATTTGTAAGTGACGCCGGTACCGATTCCCAGGACGAACATGATGAGGGCGTAGAGGATCATGGCCGGGTAGTTGCTTTTCGGTGCGGGCGGCGCGTAGCGGCGGGGCAGCGGGGCTGCCTGTTCGTCTTCGTCCGGAGTGGCTCCGTAGTGAAGCTGTCCGTATTCGGGATGGGCGGGGTCTGTGGAAGGCAGGGCAATGCCGTGGACGGTTTCCGGCTGGGGAGCGGACGAGATCAGGGTTTCGCGTTCGGGAACGACGGTGTCGGAGGGCTGGTCGTCTTCCAGATTCAGGTCGGATAAGTCGACAAAGTCGTCGTCTGCGGCGGGTGCTGCGGGTTGTTGTGCGGGAGTTTGCCGGCCGGAAGCGGCTTTTTCCGCCTCGAGGATGGCTTTTTCCTCATCGGAGGCAAGTAGTTGGACGGAGGCTTCGCCGAGCAGGACTTCTCCTCCGGGGGAAAGGGGGGCCTGGGTGAGGAGCTGTCCCCGGTAGATGACGCCATTCGTAGACCCCATGTCTCTGACTTCGTAGCCTCCCGGTACGCGGACAATCGTGCAGTGCATGGAAGAAACGGAGCCGATGGGCAGGCAGATGTCGGCCGCTTCCGACCGTCCGATGGTGGCGGAATAATCCTTGTCCATGGACAGGTGTACGGGCGGTAGGGACAAGCCGGGGGCGGTGATTTCTAATGTCGGCATGGCGTAAGTGGTATGAATAATGGCTTAATTGCCGGTAAAATCAATCTTAAAGAATTGGTTAGGACACAAAGCTTCCGGGGTGGAACTTGCTATTTGCCGTAAATCCGGTAAAATATGTTCATGTTTGTTGATCACATTCGCATCTTTGCCAAAGCGGGCAAGGGAGGAAACGGTTCCGCCAGCTTCTACCGGGGTAAATTCAACCCCAAGGGCGGGCCGGACGGAGGAGATGGCGGAGACGGAGGCAGTGTGATCCTGGAGGTGGATCCGCATACGAATGACCTGCGGAAATTTTTCTACGATCCCAAGTTGATTGCTACGGAAGGCGTTGGCGGCAAGGATTTTAAAAAACACGGCAAGAATGGGAAATCCGTGATTGGCAAGGTGCCTCCCGGTACGCGCGTGTACAGGACGAATGCTTCCTCTATGGCGGAGGCTACTTATCTGGACCGTTCCGATGAAGACGCTTTGGAGATGGAACTCGTTGCCGACCTGACGGAAGTCGGGGATAAGTTTGTCTTGTGCCAGGGCGGCAAGGGAGGACGGGGAAATTGGCATTTTCGTTCTCCTACCAATCAGGCACCCAAGGAGGCCGAAGCCGGAACTCCTGGCGAGGAAGGGGTGTTTTATTTTGAACTGAGGCGAATTGCCGATGCCGGACTTGTGGGATTTCCCAATGCTGGCAAGAGTACGCTGCTGGGTGATATTTCGTCCGCGAAACCGAAGGTGGCCAATTATCCTTTCACGACGCTCCAGCCTATCGTCGGCGTGGTGGAGTTCGACAACCACCGCCGTTGCATTGTGGCCGACATTCCGGGCTTGATCGAGGGGGCGCACCAGAACCGCGGTCTCGGCCACGAGTTCCTGCGCCATATTACGCGCTGCAAGGTGCTCCTGTTTGTGATTGATATGGCGGGCAGCGAAGGCCGCGACCCGATCGTCGACCTGGAGCAGCTCCGGACCGAGATCAAGCTGTACGACGAGGAACTCGCCAAACAGCCTTGGATGATTGTGGCCAACAAAATGGACTTGGAAGGTGCGGAGGAAAACCTGGAACGTTTCCGCATGCGTTTCCCGAAACTTGATATTGTTCCTATTTCCGCGATGGAGCAGACGGGGCTCGACTTGCTCAAGAGTAAGTTGAACGACCTGGTTGCCTATCAATTTGCCCGTTAAGGGGTGTTTCGAACTATAAACTTTAGAGGTCAAGATGGAATCTGTTCCGACGAATCAAACGAAGGTAGCCGACCGGGTTCTGGCCCGGATTGCCGAGATTGGAGATATGTTTGCCATCGAGGGCGAATTTGTGGATGGCAAGGAGATCCAGAGCGGGCACATTAATACGACGTATTGTGCGACGTATCGTAAAAGCGACGGGACGGAGGACAGGTACATCCTCCAGAAGATCAATAGCAATGTCTTCAAGGATCCCCGTGCCGTCATGCGCAATGTGGAGAAGGTGACGCGCCATATCAACTGGAAGGTGCTGCGCCGCCGTACGGATTCCGCCGGACAGACGCTGAATTTGTATCCTGCCCGCGGGGGCCGCAACTATATCGAATTGCCCGGCGACGGGATCTGGCGCTGCTACAACTACATCGAAGGAACCCACACGTACGACATTGCGGAGAATACGCGCCAGGCCTATCAGGCCGGCTATGCTTTCGGGTCTTTTCAGGATTTGATCAGCGACATGAATCCTTCCGACCTAGTCGAGACGATTCCCGGATTCCATGATACGCGCAAGCGTTTTGACCGCCTGATGGAAGTGGCGAGACTGGATCCCGTCGCCCGTCTGGAGTCGTGCCGGGAGGAATTGGATTTTATCCGGCAGAGGGAGAAGGATGTCGATGTTTTGCTCGACCTGCAGAAGGCAGGCCGCCTGCCTGTCCGCATTACGCATAATGATACCAAGATTAACAACGTCATGCTGGATGAGGAAACCGACCAAGCCGTTTGCGTGATCGATTTGGATACGGTGATGCCGGGGCTGGTGCTTTACGATGTCGGGGATATGGTTCGGACGGTAACGACTCCGGCTGCCGAGGACGAGGAGGATCTCTCCAAAGTCCGTTTCCGCATTTCCATGTTCCAATCGATCATTGAAGGTTATCTGGATGCGGCCAGCGGTTTCCTGACTCAGGAGGAGATCGACTTTCTGGCGTTTTCCGGGAAGCTGATTACGTTGGAAATCGGAATCCGCTTCCTAACTGACTATTTGGAAGGCGACGTATATTTCAAGACATCCAAGCCGGATCACAATCTGATCCGCTGCCGCACCCAGTTGAAACTGGTATCCTGCCTGGAAGCCCAGATGGAGGAGATGGAGAAGTTTGTCCAGAAACGGGCGAAGGCAATCAAGTAAAGCCGCCCGGCTTTTTCCCGAACCGGAATCATGCAGGGATGTACGGAACAGACCCAGCCACGGGAGAAGAGTGTTTCCCCTCCCTTCTGGAAACGTGTGCTTTCTGTTCTGTGGCGAAGCCGCTGGCTGAGATGGGGGGGCGGTGTTTCCGTGGCTTTGGTGTTGCTCCTGATGCTTGTGTCCGAGAGCTATGTATTTGTCCAGTCGCATGACCGCATGGTGGATTCTCCATCGGGACTTCCGAGCAATTCCGTGGGCTTGGTGCTCGGTTGCTCGCCGATGGTCGGCAAGCATGTGAACACCTCCTTTGTCAACAGAATCAAAATGGCAGCCGAGCTGTGGAAATCCGGCAAGGTGTCTTCCTTGATTGTTTCCGGAGATAACCGTTTCCGGTACTACAATGAGCCGCGGGAGATGAAGAAGGCGCTCGTTGAACAGGGTGTCCCGGAGGATAAAATTGTGTGCGACTATGCCGGACTGCGCACGCTCGATTCGATCGTGCGTGCTCGCGACGTGTTCCACGCGGAGCGTATCGTGATCGTCTCCCAGCCCTACCACAACGCCCGGGCTCTGGCGATTGCCGCTCACCATGGCATCAATGCCTGGGCTTGCAATGCACCGGACACGAGCACGCGCAAAACGCAATTGCGCATGTGGCTGCGCGAACGCGCCGCCCGGATCCTGATGTTTTTGGATTTGTGGGTGCTGGGAACCTCTCCGCATTTCGGCCAATGATGAAGAGAGGGAGGGCAACAGCATGGAGCGGATGGGGGAGGAGGAGATTTGATTGTTATTGCCTTCCTGTGTATTGTATAGTAATCACACGGTATCCGAGACTATCCTTATGAAATGTTTCTCTTCGATTTTGTCTGTTGTTTTGTCTGTTTTCCTGCTCGTTTCTTGTGGGACTGATTTATATTTGGATCAGCCTGTTCCGGCCAAGATCAACATGGGGCATGGATCCAAGGTATGTGTGACGTCGTCCTTTTCACGGTATTCCCCGGAATTAGTGAGCCAAGTGGAGAAGCGTTTGATCAACAGCGGGTTCTATACGGTTGCCAATTCTCCGGCATGGGCCGACTCCGTGTTGCATCTCGATCTGGATGTGTACCGGGACAGAACTTACGATTCCGATGACCACCGCGACAATAAGAAGGACAAAAAACATCACAGCTCTTCTTCGGATCGTTACAATGTCCACCTGACCTGCCGTGCCGTATGGCGGGATGGCAGTGTCCTGGGGGTGAAAACCTATTCGGACTACTTCTATGGCAAGGAGAATTTCCCGGCATCTTCCCTGGCTCGGGAGATTACGGACGATTTGATCCCCCACATGGGCTCCTATAGCGTCAATATCGATACGTCCAGTGAGAAACCTCTGTTGGAACAGGTCGCCAATGCGTGCAAGGCCGGCAATTGGTCTCAAGGCGAGTCCATCGCTCTCCAGTATGTCAGCCAGACGAATGATCCCGAAGGATATTTTCTGCTCGGTGTGATTGCCCGCAAATCCGGAAATGAGAGCAAGGCTGACAATTACTTCCGCCAAGCTGCTTCCCTGGCTCCCGGGACAAGCAAATATGCCAGGGAACTGGAACGGGGAAACGAATTGCGTAACCGGCGGCAAATGATGGATGCCCAGACCGGCGAATAACTCGATTCCCTGTATTCGGCTCTTCCAAATTGGTTCATCAAGAAAAATCATTTTTTTTGTTGCTTAAATTTCAGAAATTTCAGAAATTATATCCATGGAATTGAGCCAGGTCCAAATCCGTTTTATTGAAAAGTGGGGAGATATGGGATCCCGCTGGGGAATCAACCGTTCTGCGGCGGCTGTACATGCGTTGCTATATCTATCTCCGGAGGAGATGACTGCCGAGGATATTTCGCTGGCTCTGAGTATGGCGCGTTCCAATGTGTCGCAAGCATTAAAGGAGTTGGAAGGATGGGGACTCGTTCTCAAAGAAAGCCGGATCGGGGATCGTAAGGCGTATTATTCCTGTGTATCGGATGTTTGGGAAATGGCCCGTCTGATTGTGGAGGAGCGCAAGAAACGTGAAGCGGACGGCGTTTTGAAATCGGTTGCCGAATGTTTGTCCATGGCTCGTGAGGCTAAGGATTCTTTTGCCGAGAAACGATTGGAAGCAATGGAGGAAATCCTCCGAAAGGGATGTGACCTGGCGGATCTTGCCCTCCGGTGCAAGCCTGCCGTATGGCGTATGGCCATGAAAACCGTTGCCAAATTGTTTCGGTCGGTCGGACATTAAACGGAGCGATGGATTAAACGGGTAATCATGTAGCAACAAAATTCTGAAATTACAGAAATAAGAGAAATGAAGGCGAAAGCATTAGCAATTACAGGTGTTCTGGGGTATAGCGGCCGTTATATGGCCGGAGAAGCCCGGGAACGAGGATATCGCGTGCTGGGGTTGACGAATTCCAGATACCGTTCCAATCCCGGAAACATCCGGTTGGCTCCTTTGTCGTGGGATGACCCGGCGAGGCTGGCTGCGTCGTTACAAGGGTGCGATGTCTTGCTCAATACCTACTGGGTACGTTTCAATCATAGAAAGTTTTCCCATGAGCAAGCCGTGGCGCATACGAAGATCCTCTTTCATGCGGCACGGGAGGCGGATGTGAAAAGAATTGTGCATGTGAGTATTACGAACCCCGACCCTCAGAGTGGTCTGTCCTATTTCCGCGGCAAGGCGCAGCTGGAAGAAGAGTTGGCTTCCCTGGGGGTCCCGTTCAGTATTTTACGTCCGGCTGTCCTGTTTGGAGAGCAGGAGGGAGAGGATATTCTGCTGAATAATATGGCGTGGGTCTTGCGACATTTTCCTCTTGTACTTGTGTTTGGGAAGGGCGACTATGAGGTACGCCCGATCCATGTCCGGGATTTGGCTCAATTGGCTGTCCGCGAAGCCGGGCGAAACGATACGGAGAACTTGGTGATTGATGCTGTCGGTCCGGATTCCTTGACCTTCCGCGGTTTGTTTGAGGAATTGGGACATGCCATAGGAGCTTCCCGCCCGGTTATAGGGACTCCGTACTGGGCGGTTCCCCTGGTACATGCGGCGACAACCCTGCTTGGTTTTTTGCACGGTGACGTGATGCTGACGCGAGATGAAATACGCGGATTGACGGAGAACCGTCTGGCTTCCTCGGCTCCTGCCTCAGGGACAACCAGTCTGCGTGCATGGATAAGGGAACATGGCGCTTCTCTGGGACTTGCCTATTCCAGTGAATTGGCCCGGCGCTAGGTTAGGATTCTTGCCGGAAGTGTAGTCCGCTGACGACTTGTTTTCGGATAGAAATGAACCATAGAGAGCGTAACAATAGTGATGACTACGTTTCCCGCAAAATTATTGTGGTCTCTCGTTCTTGCGATGATGGTCTTTTGGCCTTTGAGTTCCAAAGGCAGTGACTCGTTTCCTCTTTCTTTGGGCAAAGAACAGGAAGTGATCGAGTACAGGGCCTTGGTCTGGGTTGACAAAGGGAGTGTGGAACGATACGGAGGGGAAACAATTTTCCGGAAAAAACTGAATCGAATGTTTGCGCAAACGACGGAATTTTTTAATGAGAGCCCGAACCGGTTCCATTATTATTTTCGTTTTGTACCGGCCGGTCTGCGTATGTATGATACTCAGGGGGATCGGAACAGAATTGATTTTTTCAAGAAACAAGCTTTTGGCAAGCTAGATACGGGAATGTATGATTATGTCGTTTTTTTCGCCTTGGATGCAGTTGCCAGCGGAACATCTTGCGGAGGTGGTGGTGAAAGCGGGCAGTGTGTCGTGATGTGCTACCGGACATTGGAGGAACAGGCAAAAAATGGGGATATTTTCTCGAAGGAACCACCTCAGCAGGGTACATACAGTGATTTGGGACATGAGTATGGACATATGCGCGGAGCGACCGATCTCTATCAATATAAAATACTGGCGGAAGACAACCCTGTCAGCCATAAAGACTTGAATCCGCCTCCCTGCAATATGGGGACTGGTTTCCGGGTATGGAGTGACTATTGTTCCGCCCTGTTCAACTATACTGCCAGGCAAAAACAATTGGACCGGGAACTGCCGAAGAAGATTTTTCCGGAAAAACTCGTGATCAAAGTGATGAAACACGGACAGCTTGTGCCTGGGGCCAGCGTTAGGTTTTACGGCACGCGGGCGGGAGGTGCACACAACAGGAGGGATGTATACCCGGATGCCTTCCGAACATTCCAGACGGCCCCGAATGGAATGGTAGAGATCATGAATTTGTACGAACTCTATCATCCGGCTCCCGGAGCTCCCGGAACTCCTCCTAAACAGCCGGTGGATTTGTTCCCTTATTCCTATTGGTTTAGCTTTCTGGTCGAGGCTGTGTGTGGTGATACAAAAAGTTATGCATGGCTTCCGGAGTTTGTCCTTCAGGAGGACTATCTCCGGACAGGGAAGAAAAAGTATGAGCTGATTTTAAAAGTAGAATAAAAACTTTTTGGTGCGTTACTGACTACAGAGGGTTGAGACTGAACCAAGGACGTCTGATTTTGTGTTCGTGGGGAGTTGTGAAGATTTCACAGAATTGGTCGCACCAGATTCGAATGTGGCGGCGATGGTGGGCATAGTACTGGAAGTCTTTGGTGTCTACGAGGACGTAGGAAATGACGGATGATTCGTCCTTTTCGTAGTCGGCTACTTCAGCAACGAGTTTATTGGCGGGTGAAAAGAATTTAGCTCCCATGGAGATGGAACCGCCCGGGACAACCTGGGATAGGACGGCTCCGCTTCCTTTAAGATAGTGTCCCGCGATGAGCCCGGCTGCATTGGCCGTTACATTGGTAGGAGTAATGGAAAGGAGGGCGATCTGTACCCGGTAAGCATCCCGGGTAGGATGGTCGACGAGGTGGAAGGTGTTGTCCTGACGGTCCAGAATGGCTAGCTTTTCACGGAGTTGATGGTCGAAGTAGAGGCAAAGTTCCTCGACATCTTCCGCTTTTTCCGGATCTGTCGGATAATTGAGGAGAAAATGCGTGGTAACCGGCATCACGTAAATAGGTTGTGATTTTCCGTGTTGCCCCGTGATCCGTTCGTCCCAGTCCTTGTTGTCGCTGATATCCCAGTAGGAGTCGAAACTCATGCGTGCTTTATCGCTTGGCGCGTAGTGGGAGATGAATCCTGTCCTCGGTATTTGATCAAAGTCATGAGATGTGCACGATGAAAGGAAGCATGCCGCAAACAGTACGCCTGGGTGTACCAGCGGGACAATTTTGAGGAAGTGGATCATGACGGCACAACGAATGATATTCACACAAATTCGCAAATAAGCACATGAAATGCAACAAAAAATATGTTCTCTTGCTGCCTAGTCTTCCAGCGTGCGCGGTCGGAGATAATAGACTTTGTCGTTGCGGCGGACTTTGTCCGGGGAGAGGATGTAAATGGTTCTCCCTTTTTCCGCCAGCGGGACTTCTGTAAGACAGCCCGGATTCAGCTCGACTTTGAGAGAAACGGGGGTAAGTTCGATGGCTCCTGTAGTGGGACCTGTAATGAGGATGTCCTGTCCTGTTGAGAGGGGAGCGGCTTCAAGGAATATTTCTGCAATGCCGCTTTTGCGGAAGTAGTTGGTGACTTTGCCGATATGTACTTTGTGAACGGAGGCCCGGTTGACGGATGTGCCGCTCCATTCTCCCCAGGGTTTGCCGAGGTAGTAGCCTCCCTGCCAAAATCCGCGGTTGAAGACGCGGCGGAGGCGTTCCAGCCAAATTTCGACAAGATTGGGAGAGTAGGTTCCGTTCCGGCAGGCTTGGGCGGCTTCCTTGTACACGGATGTGACGGTGCGGACATAGTCCGACGATCTGCCCCGGCCTTCCAGCTTGAAGACGGAGACTCCGGCATCGAGTAACTGATCCAGAACGCCGACAGTGCAAATGTCTTTGGGAGACATGACGTATTTGTTGTCGATGACCATCTCATTCCCGGTTTCTTCATCGATGACCCGGTAGGCGCGGCGGCAGTTTTGGAAGCAGGCTCCGCGCTGGGCAGATGAGTTATAGGTCGCGAGACTCATGTAGCATTTTCCGGAGATGGCGACGCAGAGTGCTCCGTGGGCAAAAATTTCCACACGAAGGAGCTTTCCTTCCGGCCCGCAAATTTGTTCACGGGAGATGCCATCAATGATATGGCGAATTTGGGAGAGTGTGAGTTCCCGGGCAAGGACGACAACTTCCGCATATCGGGAGAAGAAGCGGACGGCAGCCATATTGCAGACGTTGGCCTGGACGGAGATATGGACGGGTAGGCCAATCGAGTGGGCATATTCGATGACGGCCATGTCGGAGGCGATGACTGCGTCGATTCCGGCATCGCGGGCCGCGTTACAGAGTTGTCGCACTTCTTCGAGTTCTTCATCATAGACGATGATATTGAGCGTCAGATAGGCTTTGGCTTCATGTTCCCGGCATTGGGATACGATCGCCGGCAGATCTTCCACCGTGAAGTTGACGGTGGCTCGGGAACGCATGTTCAGGGAACCGATGCCGAAGTAAACCGAGTCGGCTCCGGCATTCAAAGCGGCGGCAAGGGATTCGAACGACCCGGCAGGGGCCATTATTTCCACGTGGGAGGGCATCGTCATCGTGCGGGAAGCATAAGGGTTGGCTCGCGTTTTGGCGAGTGTATAGCGGAAGAATCCGACGGCTGATTCCCGTCATCCAATGATAAATCCTTACTCGTGGATGACGGTGACGAAAAAGAGATCGGTCTCGTTTGGATTTTTCAATCGTCCGCGAGGCAGTTTCTTGTAGATTCAAATAGTAGTTGAAAACTATTTTACAGTTACACCACAATATGGTGCGAGGTTCCATGGTGAAATTGACGGGAACTCGAGAGTACATGTTCAGAGAGACACCAGTGTTGAACGACGAACGAAGGTAACGTGAAAAAATGTTTTTGTTGTAACCTTTTCCGACTCCAAATCGTCATGAAGGTGTTGAACGAATTAACCGATTATTATTCATATCAAACTTATTAAAAGCCATGAACAACGATGATTTAAAGAAGGAACTGAATGAAGAAGAACTTGACGCGATTGCTGCCGGACGGGCGATGGTGCGCATTTCCACTGAAGGATTCGAAATGAACATTACTCAGGAAAAATACGAGAAGGTGATCTCTAAAGAGCCGGGTAAGTTCAAAGACTATAAGATCGAATTTTACGACAAGTGATTGAACGTCATTAACGCAAAACAAGCCTCTCGGAAAATAATTACTCCGGGAGGCTTGTTTATGTTCGGTAAAGTCGCTGCCGAAACGTTATTATAATCCTGCTTCTTCCCGGATAAGAATAACTGATATCCGGTGTTTGGGATAACTGCGAGCCATCGTCAGATAGGCATTGCAGAGGCGGTCGGGGGAATTACAATCGTGGCAGGTGCCCGTGACCATGCATGGAGTCTTGAAACCGGGGTGGCGTTTGGCATTGAGGGGAGCGATTTGCTGGAGGCGTTTCCGGGCTTCTTCCGGCGTCGGTGTTATTTTATTGATTCCTGCGACGAGGATGACGTGCCTGGGTCCGAATGCGATCGGAGCGATCCGGTTGCCGACCATGTCGACCCAGTACAAAGAACCATCGGCGCAGACGGCATTGATTCCCGTCAGGAAAAGATCGGCGGTCATCCCCTGGCGGCGAATTTCCCAGCGTTGCTCGCGCGGCATATCCGGTTGGAAACCGTCATAGAAGAGGATTGATGACTGTTGAGCCAGATATTCGAGAATACCCGTATTTCTCAAGGTCATGGAGTCTCCGTAACTGGCGCTGGCCGGTGCGAATTCCGTTACAAGGCGTTCCAGAATTTGCCGGGCTTCCATGGTATGATCGGCGATAAAGACGCGGAATCCGTGACGTTCGAGTTTGTTTTTGCTCTGTTGGAGCCATTCTTCGGGAAAGTTGTCCATGGGGAAAAGGGGGAAGCTGAACGGACCGGCAAATTGGCTTGCCGGTCCGTTTGTTGCACATAAGTGTTGAAAGAATGTTTCTTTTATTCTTCCGGAGTAGCGGCGTCTCCGGATTCGGGTGTTTCACTGTTTTCCGAGACGTTTTCTTCATCCGTTCCTTCGGATGTTTCATCATCATCGTCGGGAATGACGATGGAAATGTCCTGAATGGTTTCGCCGTCTTTGAGGGTCATGAGTTTGACTCCTTGGGCGACGCGGCCTGTTTCGCGGATGGTTTCTACCTTGATGCGGACGGATTGTCCGGCAGTAGTCATCAGCATGAGTTCGTCTGTTTCTGAAACGACTGTGGCGGAAACAACCTTGCCGGTTTTGTCCGTGCAGTTCATGGTCTTGACTCCGGTACCGCCGCGGCTTTGGAGGCGGTAGGCGTCGAAACCGGTGCGTTTGCCCAAGCCGTTTTCCGAGGCGACGAGGAGGGTTGCCGATTCGTCCACGATGGCGAGGGCAACGACATAATCGCCGGGACGGGGACGGATGCCGCGAACGCCGATGGTATTGCGTCCTTGGTCGCGCAGGTCGCTTTCATTGAAGCGGATGCTCATGCCGTCGTGCGTGACGAGGACAATTTCGTTGTTGCCGGATGTGAGGACGGCATTGACGAGGCTGTTGCCTTCTTCCAGGTTGATGGCGATGATGCCGGCTTTGCGATAGTTGCGGAAGTCATTGAGACTGGTCTTCTTGACAGTACCGTCTTTAGTGGCGAAGACGACGAAGCCGCTTTCTTCGCCGAAAGTGGTATCGTTGCCGTTTTCGTCTACTTGGCGTTCAAGGCGGAGGATGGCAGCGATATTTTCTTCCGGTTGGAGGTCGAGCAGGTTCTTGATGTTACGTCCCTGGGCGCTACGTGCGGCTTCATCGATTTCATACACGCGGTCCACATAAACGCGGCCGGTGTTGGTGAAGAACATGATGTAGTCGTGGTTCTGTGCAGCGAACAGGTGCTCGATGAAGTCGGCTTCCTGATCTTTTTTGGCGGCTTTGGTCGTAGCGGCTTTGATGCCTTTGCCGCCGCGGGCCTGGACGCGGTATTCAGCGGAGTTGGTCCGCTTGATATAGCCGCTGTGGGTGATGGTGACGATCATCGAGTCGTTCGGGATCAAATCCTCGATAGCCATGTCTCCTTCGAAAGGAATGATGCGCGTCACGCGCGGAGTGGCATACTTGGTCTTGATAGCCTGAAGTTCGTCTTTGACGATGCCGAGTACGCGGGATTCGTTGGCCAGGATATCGAGGTAGTCCTTGATGAGGACCATGAGTTCGGAATAGTCGTTGTTGATCTTGTCCGATTCCAGTGCGGTGAGTTGGTAGAGGCGCAAGTCGAGGATGGCGTTGACCTGGCGTTCGGTGAAGACATAGAGGCCGTTTTGAACGGAAGGCTGGGAACGGATCAGGATACCGAGACCTTCTGCCGTTGCAATGGGGAATGTATAGGCCTGCAGGCGCTGGCGGGCTTCATCGCGGTTTTTGGAGTCGCGGATGATATGGATGAAGTCATCCATGTGGCCGAGGGCGAGGAGGAATGCTTCCAGGCGTTCGGCATCTTTTTCTGCCTCGTTGAGGAGGTGGCGCGTACGGCGGACGATGACTTCGCGCCGGTGCTCGATGTAGAAGTTGATGGCATCAAGCATCGTGAGCGTCTTTGGCCGGTTGTCGTGAATAGCCAGCATGTTCACGGAGAAGGATGTCTCCATGGAGGTGAGCTTGTAGAGCTGGTTGACGACGACTTGGGGACGGGCATCGCGTTTTAGTTCGATTTCGATGCAGGTCTGCTCATCGGAAAGGTCGCGGAGTCCGGAGATATCGGTAAGTATTTTCTCCTTGCAGAGTTCGGCGATACGTTCCTGAAGGACAGCTCGGTTGACTCCGTAAGGGACTTCCCGGATAATCAGAAGGTCTTTGCCGGTGTCGGATTGCTCAATATCGATTTTGCCGCGAATACGGACGGAGCCGCGACCCGTGCGGAAGTAGCTGTCGATGCCGGAGAAGCCGAGCAAATCCCCTCCGGTCGGGAAATCAGGCCCTTTGATGTGCTGTCGGAGTTCTTCGACGCTGATGTGGGGATTGTCGATCGTCGCGCAAATGCCGTCGACGACTTCTCCCAGGTTGTGGGGAGCCATATTGGTGGCCATGCCGACGGCGATACCGGTGCCTCCGTTGACGAGAAGGTTCGGGAAGGCGGATGGGAAGACTGTCGGTTCGGTTGTCGTTCCGTCGTAGTTGGGCATGAAGTCGACAGTATCTTTGTCGAGGTCGGCCATCATGGCCATTCCCATGCCGGAGAGTTTGGCTTCCGTGTATCGGGATGCGGCGGCGGGGTCTCCATCGGGTGTTCCGAAGTTGCCCTGTCCGATGACGAGGATGTCTCGCATGGACCAGTTCTGGGCCATGTTGACGAGTGTTCCGTAAATAGCCGCGTCGCCGTGGGGATGGTAACTACCCATGGTGTCACCGACGATTTTGGAGCATTTACGCGTTTTTCCACCGGGTGCAAGGTTGAGTTCCTTCATAGCGTAAAGGATACGCCGCTGGGAAGGTTTCAGCCCGTCACGAACGTCCGGTAGAGCGCGGGAAATGATGACGGACATGGAGTAGTCCAGGAACGAGGTGGAAAGCTCGCTGGCTACATCCACGGGTTTGATGCGATTGGTGTCCATTGATCAAAAAGGGGTAGGTGATGTGGTGGGAATCAGATGTCCAGGTTGCGCACGTTGAGAGCGTGATCCACGATGTAGTTCTTACGGGGTTCGACGACATCTCCCATGAGAATGGTGAACATTTCGTCGGCTTGGACAGCGTTGTCTTCGTTCAGGATGACGCGGAGAAGTTCGCGTTTTTCCGGATCCATCGTCGTTTTGAAAAGGTCTTTGGCGTCCATTTCGCCGAGACCTTTGAATCGTGTGATTTCAACGCCTCTCTTGCCGATGTTGATGACGCTCTGGAGGATATCCATAACGGAGAAGAGCGGCTGGATTTTCTGTTTTTCTCCCTCGCCTTCTATGAGTTCGAAGATCGGGTTGTCTTCGGACATCAGCATGTTGGCAGGGATACCCAGTTCTTCCAGGCGTGCAAGCGTGCGGGTGATGGCTTTGGCTTCGTGGAGTTCGTGTGTCAAGGCCCGGCGGCTGGGACCTTCTCGTTCCGGGAGAGGATTGGCGAGAAGCTCTTCCTCGGTTGGTTCTCCGAAGATGCATAGGTCCCGGTTGGCATCGGAGAAAGCAACGAGCGCTTCCGTGTTGTGGAAGTACTGAATGGATTCGTCGTTTCCACAGCGGATTTTGACGAGGTATTCCGGGAAGTCTCCATTGATTTCCCGGTGTTTGATGAGGTCTTCGAAGGATCCTCCCTGCATTTGGACGGATTCCGCGTAACGCTGCAGGTTGATGAGAGTTTCGAGGATGGAGAAATGCTCATCGGGCGTGAAAGTGCGGGAACCGTCGGCCATCCTGAGGGTGACGTCATTGACGGCCAACTCGATGAGCTTGCGGTTCAGGGCGATTTCGTCCTGGACGTATTCTTCTTTTTTCTTGCGGATAACGCGGTAGAGCGGAGCTTGAGCGATGTAGAGGAGCCCAGCCTTGACGAGTTGCGGCATGTGGCGGCAGAAGAAGGTTAGCAGGAGGGTCCGGATGTGGGCGCCGTCGACGTCGGCATCGGTCATGATGATGATCTTGTGGTAACGCACCTTTTCCAGATTGAAGGAACCTTCGTCGTCACCTTCTCCGATACCAGCGCCGATGGCCGTGATCATGTTCTGGATTTCCTTGTTGGACAGGGCCTTGTCCAGCCGGGCCTTTTCTACGTTGAGCACTTTGCCTCGCAATGGAAGAATTGCTTGTGTACGACGGTCTCGTCCCAGTTTGGCGGAGCCGCCTGCGGAGTCACCTTCGACGATGAAGAGTTCGCATTTCTTCGGGTCTCGGTCGGAGCAGTCGGCCAGTTTGCCGGGGAGTCCACCGACTGTTAAAGCACTCTTGCGGACGGTTTCCCGGGCCTTGCGTGCGGCTTCGCGGGCACGGGCGGCATTGATGCTTTTATCGATGATCTTGCGTGCGATGGCGGGGTTTTCTTCGAAGAACGTTTTGATTTCTTCGTACACGACGTTACTGACGACTCCTTCGATTTCCGTATTGACGAGTTTGTCCTTGGTTTGCGAACTGAAGCGCGGGTTGGGCATCTTGACCGATATGACGGCGACAAGGCCTTCCCGCACGTCATCGCCGCTGAGCGAGGGGTCTTTGTCTTTTAGGAGGCCGTTGGCTTTGGCATAGGTGTTGATGACGCGTGTCAGGGCGCTTCGGAAGCCGGACAGGTGCGTGCCGCCATCTCCATTGTAAATGGAGTTGGCAAAGCAGAGGATTTGATCGACGTAAGTGTTGTTGTACTGGAAAACGACGTCGACGAGTACATCGTCGTTCATTTTCTTGCCATCGTATTCGACTTCCACCTCACGGACGCCGGAGATGGCGATGGGTTGTTCAGTGATGAGTTCTTTGTTTTCGCCGAGTTGACGTACGAATTCGACGATGCCGTCTTTGTAGTAGAATTGTTCCTTGCGTTCCGGCGTCTGGCGTTCGTCCCGGAGTTCGATGATGAGTCCGGGGTTGAGGAAGGCGAGTTCGCGGAGGCGCGTTGTAAGCATTTCGAACTTGAACTCAATGGAGTCCGTGAAGATCGTAGCATCGGGGAAGAATGTAATCGTCGTACCGGTGACGCCGGCAGGCGCCGTGCCGATGACCTTGAGCGGTTCCGTTGTACGACCGCGTTCGAACTTGATCATGTAGCGTTTGCCGTCGCGGCGGACTTCAGCTTTGAACCAGTCGGCCAGAGCGTTGACGCATTTAGCCCCTACACCGTGCAGGCCGCCGGAGTATTTGTAGGCTCCCTGCCCGAATTTACCGCCCGCGTGCAGGTTGGTCAGTACCAGCTCTACCGCCGGGATTCCAAATTTGGGATGGATGTCGACGGGGATGCCACGGCCGTTGTCGGCTACGGACAGAGAACCGTCTACATGGATGATGATTTCGATTTTTGAACAGTAACCGGCAAGGTGTTCGTCGATGGAGTTGTCCAGAACTTCAAAGACACAGTGGTGAAGCCCCCTGAGATCGGGGTCGCCGATGTACATCCCGGGACGTTTTCGAACGGCTTCAAGCCCTTCCAGCTTGTCAATCTGCGCTGCTCCGTATTCCTGTTGTGCTGTTGTGTTTACGGACGTATGAATAGGCTCGTTGGACTCGTCTGACATATCAGAGAAAGGCTAGGGGAAGAGCGGGTTCAATGCAAGCAAGAAGGCAGTCAGTACGAAGGGAAAAGGACAAAAAAACTACAGCCGGCCCCCTCGTCCGCGTTTGTGCGAGGGGACCGGTTACAGGGGGGGGATAAAAGGGTGGATTTTTACTGGACAGACGGGTCGGTCGCAGTTTCGTCCGGAAGTTTTTCCTGATTTTTTTGAGGGTGTATTCTACCGGACCTTTTAACCTTGTTGCGCGTAAATTCCCGCATGCGCTGGAACATGGAATAGAGGCCCGGAATGAGGAGGATGCCGACGCAAGTGGCGCAGATCATGCCATAGAAGGTTGTGATGCCGATGGCCTGGCGGCTTGCGGCACCGGCTCCTGTGGCGATAACCATCGGGAATACACCGATGATAAACGAAATGGCTGTCATTAAGACGGCGCGGAAACGCTGGCTTGCCCCGTTCAGAGCAGCCTGCTGGATCGTGGCTCCTCGTTCATGGTCTTCTTTGGAGAATTCGACCATCAGAATGGCGTTTTTACTTGCCAGCCCCACGAGCATGACCAAGCCCAACTGGGCGTAGATACTCAGTGATGAACCGCAGATGAGCAGGCCGGCCAGCGCTCCCATGATGGCGACGGAAACGGAGACGATCACCGACATGGGCGTTGTCCAACTTTCATACTGCGCCACAAGGAACAGGTAGCCGAAGATGAAGGCAAGCATCATCAGGAAGAGAATCTGTCCGTCATTTTCGCGTTCCTGGTAGCTCATGTCTGTCCAGGCAATGGAGTAATTGGCCGGAAGCTTCAGGCTTTCGATCTGCTTCATGATTTCGCCGCTGCTGGAACCGGCTTTGATGATGCACTGGATATTGGCGCACATGAGCTGGTTGTAACGGGTGATTTGTCGAGGTCCGGTGATGTAGGAAAGTGTGGCTACGGAGCTGAGGGGTACCATTTCGCCTTCATTGTTCTGAATGTAGGTACTCATGATATCCCTGATGCCGACGCGTTCCTTGGTGTCGGACTGGATCTTTACCTTAAAGGCATAGCCGTCCATGTTGAAGTCATTGACGTACAGGGAGGCCAGTTTGCCCTGAAGGGTGGAAAAGATGCGATTGACCGGCACGTGCATGGTTTGGGCTTTCTGGCGGTCCAGGTGCATGAAGAGTTGCGGTGTATTGGCTTCATAGGACGAGAAAGCCGTGACGACGCCGGGAATCTTCCGGATTTGATCCAGCATGTCGTTCATGTGCTGTTCCAGCTGCTTGGGTGTTTCATCGCCGGCTGCCTGCAGCATGAAGGAAATGCCGCCTGTGACACCGAGACCCATGATGGCGGGCGGGCTGAAGACTTTGATGTTTGCCGAGGGAATTGTGGCCAGCATGCCTTGGGCCTTGCCGAGAAGGGCGTCAATTTGAAGATCCGGGGTTGTGCGTTTGTTCCAAGGCTGGAGTTGGACAATGCACATGCCGACGTTTTCACCGCTGCCTCCAGTGAAGCTGAACCCGGTAACGGAAGAGACTTGGCGGACACCCGGCATTGCCATCAGCATGACTTCCGCCTGGGTGCGGGCCTCTTCCGTACGGGACAGAGCGGCCCCCGGAGGAAGCTGGATGTCGACGAAGAGCGTGCCTTTGTCTTCCTGAGGCAGAAAGGACGAGGGAAGGATTTCGAATAACTTCCAGTCGGCAAAAAGGACGGCAGCCAGGGCCAACAGAGTCAACCAGGCGCGACGGACGAATACGCCGGAGATTTTCAGATAGGAACGGCGGGAGAACTCCAGAGTAGCATTGAAGGGGCGGAAGATATTGAATCTTCTTTGCTTTTTCCTCTTCTTCAAGAGCATGACGCAAAGGGCCGGACTGAGTGTCAGTGCATTGACGGCAGACAGGCAGAGCGCCACGCACATAGTCACGGAAAACTGCAGGTAGATATTGCCGACCATGCCGCCGATGAACGCGATCGGGATGTAAATAGCGACAGTAACCAGGGTTGTGGCAATGATTGCTCCCGTGATTTGATGCATACTCTTTTTAGTAGCTTCCAACGGGGAGAGCCCTTCCGTATCCATGAGACGGATCGTGTTTTCTACGACGATGATGCCGTCATCCACGAGAGAACCGATGACGAGGATTAGCCCGAACATGGTCAGTACGTTGATGCTGAAACCCAGCGGCAGGAGGATTACGAAAGTGCCCAGAAGGGAGACCGGAATAGCCAGTGCGGGAATAAGTGTGGCACGCCAGTCTTGCAGGAAGAGGTAGGTGATGCCGACGACGAGAAGCAAAGCGATGACGAGTGTTTCGATGATCTCGTACATGGTCGCTATGATGTATTCCGTCGGGTCGTAACTGACCTCGTAAGAGACGCCGTCGGGAAAGGATACTTTAAGCTCTTCCAGCGTTTTTTTGACGGTTTTCATCGTCTCCAGGGCATTGGAGTCGTCATTGCGGTAAACGGCCATGTTGACGGATGTCTTGCCGTTGGCCCGGGAGCTGCCGGTGTAGCTTTCCGCGCCCAGTTCGATGCGGGCGATGTCCCTGATCTTAACGATATCGCCGTCATCGTTGGTACGTACGATGATGTTGCTGAATTCTTCGACGGTTTTTAGACGTCCTGTGACGTTGACTTTGTATTGGACGAAGGAGTCGTTGGACTGGTCTCCTATGGAACCGGCTGCAGCTTGGATGTTCTGTTCGCGGATGGCGGCGGCAACATCGCCAGGGGTGATATTCAGTGCGGACATGCGGACGGAGTCCAGCCAGATGCGCATGCTGTAATCCTTGGCTCCCATGATGTCTGAACTGGCGATGCCGTCGATGCGGGCAATGACGTCTTTGACGCGCGTTTTGACATAGTTGTTGAGCTGGAGGTTGCTCATTTTTTTCGGATCTGCCCGGAAGGAGAAGAATCCGAGAATGTCAGAGGTACGCTTTTTGATGGTAATACCCTGGTTGACGACTTCTGTCGGCAAGCTGTGTTCGACGCGTTTTAGAGCGTTTTGGACATTGACCATGTTGATGTCCGAGTCCGATCCGCTTTTGAAGGTGATATTGACGGAATAGCCGCCGCTGTTGTCTGAAGTGGACGAAAAGTAGAGCAGGTTTTCCAGCCCGTTGAGTTCCTGTTCCAGCGGGATGCCCACGGTTTCCATAACCGTTTGGGCGCTGGCTCCTTCGTATGTGGTGCGGACGTTGATGGTCGGAGGGGCGATTTCCGGATATTCTGCAATGGGGATGCGCGATACGCAGATGACGCCGGCCAACACCATGAGAATGGCGATGACGATAGCGAATTTAGGCCGGTGGATGAAAAGTTCCGAAATCATGGCTAATAGCTCAGTTGGATTCTACGGGAATGACCGTGGCGCCGGGGCGGGTCTTGTGCTGACCGTCTACGATGACGATGTCGCCTTCCTTGATGCCGGAACGAATGCACTGGCGGTTGTTCATCATATTGCCGAGAAGGACATCTCTCTGTTCGACGATATTGTCGCTGTTGACAATGTACACATAGCATTTGGTATCGTCATACATGATGGCGGAGATATTGACGGAGGGGAGGGATTCCACTTCCTTCTTGGAGAGATCGACAGTGACGATGCCGCCAGGGGTAAGGTTGCCTTCCGGGTTGTTGAATTTGGCCCAGATAGTGATGGTATCCGTCGTGGGTTTGATCTTGTTGTCGATCATGGCGATAGAGCCGGATGTCGGGAAAGGTTTGCCATCGGCAAGTTTCAGGTGGATGACGGCGTTTTTCTTCATTTCGTCCGTATTGCCGAAGAGAGAAAGAAGGTCTCGTTCGCTCATGGGGAAGCGGACGTACACTTGATCCATGTTGGTGACGGTAGCCAGCGTACCGGATTGCGGAGTGATGTAATTACCTCGTGAAAAGGTGGTTCGCCCGATTTTTCCGGAGATGGGCGTGGTTATTTTGGTGTAGTTGAGATTGTCGTAAGCGATAATGAGTTGAGCTTCCTCGGCTTTCTTCTGGGCTTCCAGGGCTGCCATGGAGCTGCGGGCATTTTCGACGGTATCCTTGGAGACGGAGGCGTTTTTAACCAGTTTTTCGTAGCGTTCCAAATTGGCCTTGGCGTAGCTGAGTTTAGCCTGAGTTTGGGCGATTTGCGCTTCGACGTTCATGACGTTGGCCTTATACTGGGTGTCTTCAATTTCGAAGAGAAGCTGGCCCTCCTTGACAATGTCACCTTCCGTGAAGTGCTGGGAAAGGATGTTACCCGATACTCGGGGTTGGATGGCAACCGTATCAATGGCTTCAATCTGGCCGGTGTAGGGCTTATTGATGGCATTTCTCATGAGCGAAGCCTTTTCTGTTAATACGGTACTGGCAGGCGAATGGGTTGGGGCGGGAGTGTCTGCCGCCGGACTTGGCGTTCCCATGAAAAGGAAGATGGCAAGGAGGCTGGTAACGCCGGGGGACAGAAGAAAAGGAAAAAATTTCATGGGGCTGGTTGTTGGTCGTGATGTTAGATAGTTGATTTATTAAACTATTGTCAAATGCAAATAGTTTCATGAGTTGAGCATTTTTTGGGAATACTGACACGAGTTCTGCCTTTGTCTGGTTTTGGATGTCGAGGGCAGGAGGAGGCTGGTTGAGGGGGAATTCAATGTTTTCTTAACGGAGGATACTTTTCAATTAGCGCGGAAGGAGTTGATAATCATTGAATCTGTCCTCTGTCCCCTGAATGATTCAGGCAATGAATGCTTACAAGTTCAATAGAAAAGTTGCCGTCATGATGGGAACCTCTCGCGGTATGCTCCGTCAGGTAGGTATCTTGATGGCATCAAAGGGAATCAGTTTGGCAATTTTTGACAAGGATGGAGCTGCAGGTGAAGAGCTGATTAGTCTCCTCCAGGGTTGCGGACACCTCCTTTTCATGGGAGAAATGAAATCCAGGAACGATCTAGCATCCTTTGCTCACTTTATCCAACTTCAATACGGCCGGGTAGACTATATGGTCAATAGTGCGGCTTCTGGGCGCGAACTGGTAGAGGTGGATGAGGGGGGAGATGATGTTCTGAAGGTACCTCAAGAAGCTGCCCGGAGTTTTTTGGCCCGCATGTTGAAAGAACAGTTTACCAACGGTGCTTCCATTATCAACCTGGGTGAGGTGCGATCGGCTGTTTCTTGTTGGGAGACGCCTCACAAAGGAAACTACCGCGAAAATCCCTATGTGTTTTCCCAGAAATCTGGTATCTCTCTATCTGTGAGGATCAGCCATGTGATCCCAGTCGGTAGGCCGGACTGTGGAGGTGTATTGGATGAAAAGACGGCTCAGACGAT
Source organism: Akkermansia sp. N21169 (assembly GCF_029854675.1). Taxonomy (NCBI): domain Bacteria; kingdom Pseudomonadati; phylum Verrucomicrobiota; class Verrucomicrobiia; order Verrucomicrobiales; family Akkermansiaceae; genus Akkermansia; species Akkermansia sp. N21169. The sequence continues at coordinate 191,658 of NZ_JARWNC010000040.1, forward strand.
AATGGCTCTCTGCCTGTCGCTTCATCGCTCCTCAGAGGTACGCGAGACGATCGTGGTGGATGCTTCCTTGCCGTATGCATTCGAATACTATGGTCGCGGCTTGGTCAATGTGCAATCTGCGGAAGCAGATGTCGATTACTTGGCTGTTCAATAAAGAGAGAGAATCCATGAGAATTGGGTTGAAGACGGGATTTGCATGTTCAATGCAGGCTGATGAGGCTTGCCAGCGATGGATTTGACGCTATGTTGGGCGACATGGATTTGATCAAAACGGCTGTACTCCTCTTTATCGTGCTGGATCCACTGGGATTAGTGCCTGTCGTGCACAGCATGATTGCCGGGTATTCGCCCAAAAGAAGGAAGCGAATCCTGGTTCGTGAATCTCTGTTTGCATTGGCGATTCTTCTTCTATTCTTGTTTGCCGGCAATGCTTTGATGCAATTTTTGGAGTTGGAGCAATCCGCCCTGAACATTACGGGAGGGATCCTCCTTTTCATGGTATCCATTGGCATGGTATTTCCCAATAAGTCCGTAACATCTTCTTCTGGAAATGATGAAGTGATCGAACCGTTCATTGTTCCGATTGCCGTGCCTCTGATGGCCGGTCCGTCTGCAATAGCTATTATCCTGCTGCAATCTTCGGCTGCCCAGGATGCCGTGGAGATGTCTTTGCTGGGAGGGGCTGTGTTCCTGGCGTGGCTGGCGGCGGCTGTTGTTCTGTACTTGTCCCAATATCTCATTAAGTTTTTGGGAGACCGTGGGATGGTTGCTCTGGAACGTCTGATGGGAATGATTTTGACGATGATTTCCATTCAGATGTTCTTGAATGGGTTGCATCAAGTGTAAGGTCCCGGTTTTCGTACCAACGAAACAGCCATTCCGTTATCCGGAATGGCTGTCTTTTTGATTGGCTTTCAAAGATTAGAAAAGTTTATTTCTTTACTTCAAGTCCGATTCTGTTCAAGTGCTTATTGGCAGAGTCAAGACGCTTTTGCTCGCGTTCTTGGCGAGCTTTTTCGGCTTTTTCTTCCTGAGCCTTTTTCTGTTCGGCTCGTTTCTTGGCGGCTTCCTCTTTTTTCTGTTTGAGGCTCTTTTTCAGATCTTCCTTGGATGTAGGAATTTCCTTGCCGTCTTTGTCGACGATTTTAAGGCTTTGAGCCGTTGCAAGACCGGGGGCAAGAAGCATGGCTACAGTGAGCAGGTAGGTAACAATTTTCATGGATGTGGTGATTGTTAAGATGAATCTTATGTTGTGTTTGACTCAGGGATGGGCCTGCATGTTCATAAAAAAGCGGAGGGGAAGTTCCCTCCGCTGAAAAGATCAGGGGATTGGAAAAATGGATTAACCGATTTCCGTGCGACCGGAAAGCTGGGCTCCCTCTTCCATGGAGAGAGTCTTGGTGTGGACATCTCCGCGGAGGCGGGACTGGCGCTTGAGTTCGCAACGCTGGGCATTGACCTTGCCTTCGACATTGCCGTAAATGCGGACGTCTCCGGCGGTGATATCGCCTTTGATTTCGGCGGATTCGCCAATGGTTACCGTTCCGCGCTCGGATGAGATTTCGCCTTCGATTTTGCCATCGATGTGCATGTCGTTGGTGAAGCGGATGGTACCGTTGATTTCAATGCCGGCTGCAAGGAAATTGGTGATGGAATCAGTCATGGGAAAATGATTGGTTGACGGTGAGATTGGATGAGAGAAGAGGATCAAACGGTCATGATGTCCTTTTCCTTGGCGGCAAGGATTTCATCAATGGATTTGACGGTTTTGTCCGTCAGCTTCTGGACTTTGTCCTCCAAGGTGCGCTGGTCATCTTCCGTGATGGTGTTATCGGCTTTGAGTTTCTTAAGGCTGTCCATGCCTTCGCGCCGACTGCCACGGGCGCGAACCCGGGCTTCTTCCGCTACGCTTTTGGCGTATTTGACAAGGTCTTTGCGGCGTTCTTCGGAAAGTGCCGGGATGGGTACGCGCACGGAACGGGCATCGATGACGGGATTGAGGTTCAGGCGGCTTTCGTTGATAGCGCGTTGAATGTCATTGAGCGTGCCCGGGTCGAACGGCTGGATGAGAATGCTGCGGGCATCGGGAGTGCTGATGACTGCCATGCTTTTAAGCTTCATGCTGGAACCGTAGCTGGCGACCATGACGTCCAGGTTTTCTACCAGTGAGGGAGAAGCTTTGCCGGTACGGATGCCTGCGAATTCACCGTGGAGGTATTCGATGGCTTTTTGCATGCCGGCTTCGACATTGGAAAGTACTGTGTTAGCGTCCATGATTAAAGTAAGGTATGGGTTGGTGGGTTAGGAAATGACTGTGCCAATGGGTTCTCCCATGAGAGCCCGGGTAATGTTGCCTTCCGTGTGCATATCGAAGACGATGATCGGTTTCTTGTTGTCCATGCAGAGAGTGAAAGCAGTGGAGTCCATGACTTTCAATTGGCGGGAAATACATTCCTGATAAGCGATTGTATCAAAACGTTTGGCATTATCCACCTTTTTCGGGTCGGCATCATAGACACCGTCGACGGAAGTGGCTTTCATAACGACTTCAGCGTTGATTTCGCTGGCGCGCAGAGCTGCCGTCGTATCCGTAGAGAAAAACGGATTGCCGGTACCGGCGGCAAAGATCACGATTTTACCTTGGGAGAGGTCTTCCTTGGCCTTGAGGCGGATGAACGGTTCGGCCACATTCTTCATTTCGATGGCGGACTGAACAATGCAGGGAACGCCGCAACGCTGGATGGCACTTTGCAAAGCCAAGGCGTTCATGACCGTAGCAAGCATGCCCACATAGTCTGCCGTGGCGCGTTCCATGCCGCGGACGCTGGCTTTGGCCCCTCGCCAGAAATTGCCGCCTCCGACGACGAGCCCGAGTTCAATGCCGGAAGCCTGGTGGGCATCGGCGATTTCCTGGGCGATGCGGGCAACGATTTCCGGGGAAATATTATCCATGCTGCCTGGGCTGCGTAGGGCTTCTCCGCTCAGTTTGAGCAGGATCCTTTTGAAGGGAGGATGGTGGGCGTCTGTCATCAGTGTACTGCTTACGGCTCCAGCTTGAAATTTTGCGGAGCAAATGAAAAGCTAAAAGAACGCTGATGTGGCGATTTCGTTCGATTTTCGGACAGAGGACTCTCTTTTAATCACGGGAAGCCGCTTCGGAGGAGACTAGCGTAACGGGAATGGAGTTGTTGCGGGCGTCGATGCTGATGATCGGGAAGGGGATGGAAATGCCTTCCTTGTCGAACTCTTTTTTGATTTGTTTGGCCAGATCCATGCGGAGCTGAGCGTAGTTGTCCCGCTCGCACCAGGCGCCGACGGTGAAGGCGATGCCGGAATCCTGAAATCCGGAAAACAGGATACTTGGTTGCGGGGTATTCAGGCAGAGGGGTTGATCGGCAAGGATCTTGTTGAGCAGGGCGAGGACTTTATCCAGGTCGCTGCTGTAATCGACGGAGAAGTCGATGTCGCATCGCCGGGTTTCGAAGCGGGTGATGTTGCTGACCGGGTTTTTAATGATCATTTCATTGGGAACCCGTACCATGGTGTTGTCCGGCAGGCGTATTTGGACGGACATGAGGTTAATGGCATCCACTGTACCGCGGATGCCGGTGATTTCTACGATGTCGCCGAGGTTGATTTGTCGCTCGCCGACGAGGAAAAGTCCGCTGATGATGTTGGATAGCGAAGTTTGTGACGCAAAGCCGACGGCTACGCCGATAATGCTTGCGGCACCGAGCAGAGTCACAATATCAAATCCCAGCAGGGCGAACGCTTCGACGATGATGAGGATGAATCCTCCGTGACGGATGATTTTGAGGAGCAAGGCCGAGGCCTGCGGTGACATGTGCCTTCGGAACAGTGGGGCAAGAACCTTGCAGAGGATGATTAATGCTACTGAGGCGACAGTCAGCCAGATAGCTGCATGAGCCAGGTTGCTCACGAGGGAGTCTACTTCCTTGGCTTTCATCCAATCCGGCATGTTCATGAAATTTTCAATGTCCTTGACGGGATCGACGGGTTTAGTGGGAGGTGGCTCCGGCGTTTCGGCGGCTGCGGCGAATGAAAGGGAGGATGGAGTTGGCATTGTTAATTGACTTTATGTAAAAAATAACCTGGATCGATCAATATGAAAAGGCGGAATCCTTGTGGATTCCGCCTCGAAGCATGAACCGTTTCCCATGGCGGGAACCGGATTCCAGTCAGGATGTTATTCGCTGAGATAGGAAGCGACACCTTCGTGGGAGGGTGTCATGGCACGTTGACCTTCATGCCAGCCGAGAGGGCAGACTTCACCGTATTGCTCGAAGTGTTTGAGGGCATCGACCATACGGAGGGTTTCTTCAATGGAACGTCCAAGGGGCATGTCGTTGATCAACTGGTGGCGGACGATGCCTTGCTTGTCGATCAGGAAAAGGCCGCGGTAGGCGACCATTTCACCTTCCACGTCTACGTTGCCTTCTTCGTCGATGAGCTGTTCCCCGGCGAGAACGTCGTAGTTGCCGGCAATCGTTTTGTTGATGTCGGAGACGATCGGGTATGTGACGCCTTGGATACCGCCTTGGCTGGTCGGGGTGTTAACCCAGGCCCAGTGGGAGAATTCGCTGTCCGTCGAACAACCGATGACAGCAACGTCGCGTTTTTCAAATTCAGCCAGTGCATTCTGGAAACCGAGGAGTTCGGTCGGGCAGACGAAGGTGAAATCCTTCGGATAAAAGAACAGGACAACGTATTTCTTACCCTTGTACTGGGACAGGGAGAAGTTTTCGACGATCGTTCCGTTGACGACTGCGTTGGCACTGAAATCAGGGGCTTGTTTTCCTACGAGGAGCATATTTTTTATGGGTTGGTTGAATGTGTATTGGAATAATTCCAATTTTTATCTTTCAGTCAAGATTTTTAATTAGGGCTGCCTAAAACATGACATTGTTGACGGATTGGACTTCTCGACGGATGAGGTTGTTCAAAAAGTCCGGAGGACGTACACTCTTTCGGAAGTTTTCTCTGTTTTTACAGGGTGCGTCGTCATTTCAATACCCGTACCGGATGCTTTGTCTTGTTCCTTTTCTCTTGAACAAGTTAACGGTTCTATCACATTGTATTGCCCATGTCCAAGCGGAAACAGGAGCAATGGTCCAGCAAACTGGGCGTGATTTTTGCCGTTGCCGGAAGTGCTGTCGGGTTGGGAAACTTTCTTCGTTTTCCGGGGCTTGCCGCTCAGTACGGAGGAGGAGCGTTCATGGTCGCGTATGTGATTTCTCTGATTTTGCTTGGGGTGCCGGTGGGATGGGCGGAATGGTCTCTCGGCCGCCGCGGAGGACTGATGGGAAGTAATTGCGGTCCCGGCATTCTGTGGAAGCTGACCCAGGGGTCGAGTCTGTGGAAATTTCTGGGAGTCATTACCATTCTGGGACCTACGGCCGTAGCTTTCTACTATATTCCGATTGAGGCATGGTGCTTTGGCTATATGTGCAAACTGCTTGACGGAACGGAGGCTTTTTCAACGATCGGCGAGACGAGACAGGTATTTGGCGATTTCGTCGGAATTGCTGGCGACGGGGCGGCACTGACGGGAGGAAGCCTGCTTGTCATCGCCTTGCTGGTAAGTGTTGTTTTGAATCTCGGCATTGTGTATCGCGGGATTTCCAAAGGGGTGGAAATGTTCTGCCGATGGTCGGTGCCTATACTGCTCGTTATTTCCCTGATTCTGCTTGCGAGAGTGTTGACGATCGGGACTCCCGATCCAGCCTATCCGGACAGGAATGTCGAAGAAGGCCTGGGATATATGTGGAACCCTAACAAGACTCTGCTGGAGGAACGTGTGGAAACGGACGGTGTCGAGTCCTGGAAGGTTGTTTCCATGGCTCCGGTGACTAATCCGCAGGCCATGAAACAATTGCATGAAAAAGTAAGTGCTTCGGAAGGAAACCTGCGATTGACGGAAATGACCGTGTGGGAGGGCTTGAAGAATGTGGAATTGTGGATTGCCGCAGCCGGGCAGGTGTTCTTGAGTCTGTCGGTAGGCACAGGGTTGATATTGACATATTCCAGCTACTTGAAGAGGAAAGATGATATTGCTCTGAGTTCTCTGACCGCAGTGGCTTCCAATGAGGTCTGCGAGGTTACGATTGCCGGTATGATGACCATTCCGGCGGCAGTCGCATTTTTCGGAGTAGCCGGTGCGGCCGGGCAGGGGACGTTTGCCTTGGGCTTCATGACTCTGCCTCAGGTATTTGCCAAGATGCATATGGGAGGGGTCTTCGGCGTATTGTTCTTCATGCTGTTGTTTATGGCGGCGGTGACGAGTTCCATTTCCATGATGCAGGTGGGGTTGGCTTATTTTGAGGAATTCATGGGATTGAGCCGGAAAATGGCTGTTGTCGTGTTGGGCTTTTTCACCTGTTGCGGAGCAGGTGTCGTGACGTGGTTCAGTCGTGATCTTCTGGCATTGGATACATGCGATTTCTGGATCGGGACGATGTGTTTCTTTCTCAGTGCGATGGTGGTGATGATCCTGTTTGCCTGGAAGATGAATATCAAACGGGGTTTTGCAGACTTGAATAGCTACTCCCAGATACGGATTCCTCGCTTCTATATGTGGATCATGAAGTATGTGACTCCTACTATGCTGGTTACTCTCTTTGTTGGGTGGCTGGTACAAAATATATGGGTGAAGAGGGCTCCTGCTCTGGAGGCATTGCTGCAGGGAGAAAAAGGCGCCGTTGTTCCAGTCGTTTTCCTGCTGTGTTATCTGGCATTTCTGTTGTGCGTGACGGCTGCTTCTTCTCGTCATAAGAAGTGGGTTTCCATGAAGGATCCGGATGAGATGTGACTTTGTGCATGCTGGCTTTCCGTGAAGAGAGGCGGACAGGGGAGGAATTGTGAGGGGATGCGCCATGCTTGTCTCTTTCGGCTTGCCCGTGGCGATGAAAATGGCTTTATTATCAGGCTATGCAGAAACTTGCTGGAAAAATAGCCGTTGTTACGGGTGCTGGCCGGGGAATCGGCAACGCCATTGCCCGCCGCCTCGCCACCGAAGGAGCCAAAGTCGTCCTGATCAGCAGAAGTCCCTCCAGTTGCGGAGGAGCCGCCAACGAAATCAATAAGGAATTTCTCGGCTCCTGCAAGGCCTTCCCTTGTGATGTTTCCGATTACAATGCCGTCCAGGAAACAGCCTCCGCTATCCTCAAGGAGTTCCCACAGATCGACATTCTCGTCAACAATGCGGGAATTACGCGTGATACACTGATGCTCCGTATGAAAGAAGAGGACTGGGACCAGGTGATGGATACCAACTTGAAAAGTGCCTTCAATCTTGTCAAAGCCTTCCAGCGCATTTTGATGAAGTCTTCTGCCGGCCGCATTATCAATATGAGCTCTGTCATTGGTCTCGTCGGTAACGTAGGACAGGCCAACTATGCCGCCTCCAAGGCAGGATTGCTCGGATTTACCAAATCCATCGCTCAGGAATTTGCTCCGCGCAAGGTGACGTGCAACGTCATTGCTCCTGGATTCATTTCCACGGAAATGTCCAATGCCATTCCGGAGAATCTCAAGGAGGAAATTCTCAAGAAAATCCCCCTCAGGGAACAGGGATCGGTCGAAGACATTGCGGCTCTTACAGCCTTTTTGGCTTCTGACGATGCCCGTTACATTACGGGACAGGTCATTGCCTGCGATGGCGGGATGACCATGTAATCCCACTTTCGGGAAACGGATACGGAGCCTTCCTTGTTCCTCATGCAACTCCCGGTCCGATCTTTATATCCTCTGATTCTAGGGCTTGCAGGAATTCATATGTTGTTGTCCTGCAAGCCCGGTTCCGGCGTTTCCGAAATGACGGATGACGCCCGGAGGATTATGGACTCCCAGAACTGGGGAGAGGAGGAAGCGGCTCGCCAGGAGGCGGAAAGTCGAAGGAATGCTCCTGCCGAGATTGCCGTACCTGCCGGACTGCCGTCTCCGGAATTGTTGCCGACAACACGTGCCATCTATGCCCGATTGCAAGAAAATGCCTCAGATCATCTGGAAACGGGAGGCCAGGGTCAGGAGAGCCGGATGCAACCGTATTCGGAAGTGGTGTCTGCGGCGGATGGTTCTTCTCTCTCCATGGTGCCCGTTCCTGCTGGCTCTTTCCTCATGGGGAGCCCCGATGATGAACCTCTCCGCAAAGCGGATGAAGGACCTTTGCGGCGTGTCCATCTTGATGGATTCTGGATGTCCTCCATTGAAATCCCCTGGGAAATTTATACCGCATTCATGGAGAATGGGCGTCCTCGCTCCAAGGCTGGCGTTTTGTTGGAAGAACGTCCGGATGATGAACTTTGGGATGCCGTCACCCAGCCGACTGCTCCCTACACCGCAATGAACCTGGGTATGGGGCATGGGTATGAAAAGGGAATGCCTGCTATTGCCATGTCGCATTATGCTGCTTCCAAGTTTTGCGAATGGCTCAGCGCGCAGACGGGACACTATTATCGTCTGCCGACGGAAGCAGAGTGGGAATATGCCTGCCGTGCCGGTTCCTCGGGAGCCTATTGCTACGGTAATGGCGAGGATAAACTGGATGACTATGCCTGGTATTGGAACAATGCCGATGACCGTTATCAGAAAGTTGCTTCCAAAAAGCCCAATGCCTGGGGTTTGTATGACATGCACGGCAATGTGGCGGAGTGGACGCTGGATACCTACCTTCCCGATCGTCCGCGTGCCCGTGACGGAGAGCCCCTTCGCAATCCCTTGGTGATGGTTCCGGGACAACAAGGGCATGTCGTCAAAGGCGGTTCCTGGGATGATGACCCCGATCAACTTCGGAGCGCGGCCCGCGTTAAAAGCCGTCCTGAGTGGAACATGCAGGATCCGCAAAATCCTAAAAGCCTTTGGTATCTTACTGACGGAGGGATGATCGGATTCAGGATTGTTCGCCCTGTGACTTTGCCTGATGCCATCACCGTTCACCGGTACTGGAACTCTTCCAAAGGGATACCGTAAGAAAAATTCAAATAATATCTATTTCTTCTTGACGCAGGGCAAGATCGGCGTATAAAAGCCCTGCGCTCCTTAATTGGAGATGGCTACTAAATCGCGGGATGGAGCAGCCAGGTAGCTCGTCAGGCTCATAACCTGAAGGTCACAGGTTCAAATCCTGTTCCCGTAACCATTTGAAAAACCCTGCAAGCTTTCGGCTTGCAGGGTTTTTCGTGTCTAAGGCAGCTTGATCCAACGTCAAAATGGGTGGAAACCGTTGTTTTTGAGGATATACCTCGGAGACGATAGTTGACCAAATTCCTGCATCCGTAGGTTTTTTGCTGAATCTTCTTTTCCTTAATTGTTCTTGAGTTACTCTTCTTATTGCATGTCATAGACTAATGGATATAGCGATCCATCACGGAGGCCTGATTCGAACGATATATCCAGGAACGAAGAGGAGGGAAACATCCAGCTCGTGACAACGAGAAACTCCTCTAGTATGTCCGTGAGAATCTATCCCAAGAGCTTCATTGTCCTGCCGTTTTTTTGCACGGAAATTCTAAGACGGATCACATAATCCTGAAGGATAACGGATTGTTGTCAATAACCAATCTTAGGGAGGCTGGATGCAAGTAACGCATCAAAGAAGCAATACTGAGTTAGTTTTTTGCGCTGATTTTTTTCTTCAGGAATCTGTCTGTTAAGTATTTTCGAACAGGCATATCGTACCATCTTAAGCAGACATAGGCTAAAACGATGCTCCCGATTACAACAGCTACCGCACCGGGCAACGATTCTCTGAAGGTAAGATTTCCGTTCTTTACCCATGCATAATACAGGTAGATAAAAGGGTAGTGTACCATATACAGAGGGTAGGATATATTTCCCAGGAAGTTGCATATTTGCCTCGTAAAGTTGTCGGTTGTCTTGCCCGAGGCACCGAGATAGACGAGAATGGGGAAAAAGACGGCGAAGCATGCGGTATCATACACACCGTTCATCCACAGATGTTCTTCTCCGCCTATACGTGGAACGGACAGGAGGGAGACGATAGCCAGGCTGCAGATCCAAAATGCTCCTTTAATGTGAATAGGTTTGAAAAGCCGGATGAGAAGTAATCCCGCAGAGAAGGAAAACATGAGCCGCAGGAATCCTCCGGTAAAATCCGTCCCGTTTAGAGAGAACCCGGCGCATATGTCGCCGTAAGGTCCCAGTATTGCAAACGTTGCCAAACCACATCCGGCAACGAAAACCAGCAAGGATAGATTTCTGGTCGAAAGCTTGCGGATGAACAGGGCATAGAGGATATTGCCTATGTATTCGAAAAACAGAGACCAGCTTGGGCCGTTCAAAGGATACATTTCCCCCAATCCTCGAATTTCCGTCCGCGGAGTTGCAGGGATCAGTAATGTATTCACAAATGTAGCGATGAACAAAGCCGTAATGCTTACTACCGATACGTCCCATACGGAACACCCCTGGAAATAGAACATGATTGCTCCGATGACGGCGCCCATGACAACCATCGGATGCAGGCGTATGACTCTGCGCTTGAGGAATTCCTTGATCCCCATTTTTCCCCAGCGATCATCATAAGCATAGCCGACCACGAATCCTGACAAGATAAAGAAGAAGTCGACAGCCAGATAACCATGGTTGATTCTTTGGTCGACATGGCTGGTGGCAAAAGCTTCGAATATATGGAACCATACGACCGTGATGGCCGCCACCCCGCGTAACCCATCAAGAATATTGTAATGCTTTTTTGTATCCGCAAATGCAGCCGTAGAGATTTGTGCTTCTAGCATGGAATAAAATTCTGATATTCTAAAATGGTATCTTGGAAATGTGTTTCCTTGAATGGATGATACCGATATGTTCCTCGTTAATACGCGCGAGGCTATGTACTTCTTTCACTCTTGGAGAGAAACGAGAATTCTGCGCGCCATTCGCAAAATTGGTTTGTACAAATTTCTCTCTAAGAAAATAACTTTCCTTGTTGTTCCGTGAGGCCTTCTTCTCCCTTTTCAAGATAGCGCTTCACCATTTTCTCAAGGTTAGACGACTTATTCCGCAGCGTAGGCAAGTCAAGCCTGCATTACCCGTTCGTTCGTAGAGATCAATCCATTTTTTCCTCCCATTTGGATCCATTTTCATTATTTCTTTCTACTTCAGAATTGAAACGATGTCTATGAATCACACAACTTAGGAACCCATGTTTCCGGGGAAGGGAATAAGGTGAACGGAATTTACCCCTTGTCTTTTACCTCCTGCAAGTGAACGAAAACGGATTTGCGGAACAATGGATTCTGTTCCAGCTGTTCCAGATTCAGGAGGTGGCAGACTTTCATGAATTGCCTATCGGGAGAATCCTCGGGATGGCTTCGAATTACCTGACGAACCGCTGAATTGATTTTAGACTGCTTGTCCAGAGCTAGGAGGAGAGCTTGCCTGCCGGATTCCTTGTTTCTGACCTCATCCCACGCAGAGAGATACAGACTTATATCATCCAGAGCCAGGATCTTCTTCAAGGTACTTTCGGTCTGTTCCGGGCTGATGTAAATGGGGATGTCTCCGGGAACAGGAATGGCATCACCGGTAAAAAGAGCTCGTTCTTCCCGGAACAGGAAGCACTGAGAACCATGCGAATGACCGGACGTGTCCAGCACTTCCAGAGTAATGCCGTCTTCACAGGAAACGACATCACCCTCACGGATGAATTCGTTTATTTGGACGGACTCATTGAGTAGGGAATGGAAATTGGGAATAGGTCGATCCTTGAACTGCTGTTCGATGTCCTCTATCCAGCCTCGTTCTATAGCGGAGGCATATACCTTGCACCCGGAAAGCCTCTTAATGGCTGCAGCCCCTCCAATATGGTCAGGGTGCGAATGCGTCAGAAAAAGGCCGTCGATTTCTTCAACGCTTCGCCCCAGAGAGGCAAGATATCCGGAGACCTCTTTTTCAGATCCGGTCACACCAGAGTCAACCAGATATATTTTTTCCCCGATGATAAGAAAAATGTGCACGAAGCGGCGAAGATCCGGCGTTACCTGGAAATCAATTCGCAGGCAATAAATATGAGGGCTGATTTTCATAACCCTTCTGTAATAAAAGCATTTGTTTTCACACACTCCGTACGCAAGGCCATAATCCGGCGGTATTCCTCGCTGGCAAAGCATTCATCCAGCTTTTCACGACTCGGGAACCGGATGATAATCATCCGATCCGGCGTCCTTTCACTGGTAAATGCCGTAATGTCCTCCGTACGTACAAGGTATTCTCCTCCAAAACTTTCTACAATCGGCTTTACCTGCTCTATGTAGGAATCATATGGAGTCCTGTCCAACATCTCGTCCATATAAATCGTGACAATGAAATAGGCGCTCATAGTATTTTCATATTGTACCTGATTTGGCTTGAAGAGCCATGTTAAAAGATGGAATGTCATACTTTATATGCGTGGGCTGAATTAACAGACAGCAATTTTAATTCTCCCAATAGATCTACCCATTTTGAAATTGTCAAGTTGGAGAAATACAATTGCGGCGAATTTTAAAGAAATTCTGCAAAACAGCCCCGCCGTAGACTTGGCGTAATTTCTTTCAAGCATCAACTGATCCTTTAGTTGAGAAAAGACAGTTTCGATTCGTTTTCGACTCTTGGAATAGAATTGAGAAAGCACTTCCTGGTGTTTTTGATTTTTACGAGAAGGCCCCTTAAGTTCGATTTGGCAAGATTCAAAAGATCCAACTGAATCGATAAGCTGATGTATCCTAATATGACGATTACTAGAACAGTATCCATTACAGGAAATATAAAGATAGAGTTTTTCAATGATAACTATTTGAGTGACGGTTCCTACTTGAGTCCCGATTCCGGAAGTGTCGTATTTTACTGTAAAAATATTACGGGAGATACCGGACTGTTGAGCGCTATTGAAAGTACATGGGCAAGTAGTGACGACGAAACGATTTTCCGGGTCATTACCGATAAGAAATTCGTATCCATCGCCCAGACAGTATGCCCTGACTCTGGTCGATAACGGTTACGATCCAGGCCAGCCGGAACAACCGGGAACCATCATTACCGACGGCAAAGCTCCCGGTACTCTTTCCAAGGATGTTGTCGTTTCCTTGGTGGACGGCGGCAATGTCGATGCGACGGAAGTTACAAGCGGACTCAGCAATTCCTATGTCCATAGAACGGGAGGAACATTGGTCACCAGTGATTCACAAACATTTACGATGTTGGGATCGGATACGCTCGGTTTCAGCATTGTGGGAACCAATGGAAATGCAGGCGCAGACATCCGGAACATTCAAATCCGACGACAACCAGGCATCTATTAAACAGGACAGCATCATGACCGGTCTGTACGCCAATTACCTTGAAACACTGTGTGACAAGCAGAGTTTGGGATTGAGCGGCTACTTTGCCTATGGATCGGTGGAAAACAGGGCCGATACTCTCATCGGCAATTCCACCTATCTGCCCGGTCATGCAAAATGGAATGACGACGTGTTCACATTTGGCCTTAAAGCCGACTGGAACATCAAAGTCACCGACAAGACCACATTGACGCCGTTCATTGGAATTGATTACGTCCATGGATCGCAAGAAAGCTTCACGGAAACATATTCCAGCGGCAGCCGCCAATACAGGGACGGTAATATGCAGGTCTGGAGTGTTCCGGTAGGCATCACGGTTAAAAAGGAAGTATCGATCGGAGGAGAGCAGCTTCTTCTTCCCGAACTGACAGTCGCCTATGTCGGTGATGTATCCAGAACGAATCCTTCGGTCAAATCCACCATTTACGGCATCGACAACAAGCACGAAGGAAGTAATCCGGGCAGAAGCGCGTTCATGATGAATGCCGGCGCGAACTGGATCATCAACCAGAACTGGAGCGTAGGGGTATTTTACACGCTGGAAGCCAGAAGTAGCCAGGTGAATCAGTCTGCCTCACTTTCGGCAAGATACAGCTTTTAATAATTTCCCATTTAGAACAGCTTCGGAGCTTTATATCTCAGAAGCTGTTCGCTTTTGAAATCTTATGAACATAGGTAAAGAGATTACGATGAACGAATATCAGGAAAAATTCGAAATTCTTGATAAGAACAGTCGTGCTGGAATAGAAAAAATTCAAGCAGCTTACAACAAAGCCTGGGAGTGCCGGAATTTCGAGATTGATAAATTCTGGTCCCGTGCAGCTTTTTTCTGGGCCTTCATCGCTCTGGCTTTTGGAGGGTACGGATATCTCCTTTCACAACATCCAAATGCAGACGCAAAGGATATTCCTTTATTGTATGTGCGCCTAGAATTACTATGCATCTTAGGAGGAGCTTTTCTTTGTTTTATTTGGTGGCAAAGTATTCGTGTAAGTAAAATATGGCAAGAAAACTGGGAAGCGCATATTGAGTTATTGGAAGATCATATATGCGGCCCTCTCTATAAAACTGTTATTGTAGAAAAGGAATATTTTCCATCAGTTTCAAAGCTTGCTGAATGCGTAGCAATCGGAGTTTTGGTCACATGGATATTTATTTTCGTTATTCATACCTACCAATACTGGATTAAGGAAATACATCTAGATTGGATTCAATTGTTAATGGGGATAGTATTTATTTTTTCAATTATTATATTAATAATCAAGATATTGATAAATAAGAAAACAAGTATGAAAAAATATATTATCGAAATCCTTCCGTCAGAATATAGACAACAGAAGTATTGCCCTTACGAAGTTATTATTTCTTTTAATAGAGTTTCTAAACAATTCCTGTACAAGGATGGAATCGGCAACGGTTTCATCCTTTTTTATTTTTACGCCTATACGATATTTCTTACCATACGGGGCACGGCAAACGGCAAGGCATCCCCTCCGAATCAAACGCACTACCCCATTTAACAGTTCATCCCTGTTTGATCTCAACATATACAAGGAGAATTCCTAATGAAGGGAGCACTTTCCCAAACGTTTCAAAATTGTTTTTCGGGAAAATGGAAAAATTTTTCTCTATTAGGAAATGTATAGGGAATAAAAGGAGGAAAACCCACTTAGGCCCCTGCTTGGCAAAAATATTTTTTACGGTAATTTTTCAGATTTTCATGCTACAACACAAATTCCTTGCCTGAAATCTTTACAAGTCATCCTGGTACTATTCAGGATAAATTAACTCATCATATCGAAACCAATCGCATACAACTGGTTGAAATAACGGCATCATTACTTCCATGAAGATTTTATACGAAGCAGTTTTCAAAAAAATATTTTCCCTTGATCCTATGCATCTTGCTCCATCACATAAACCAAGAGATAGGAGGGTTATAGGTAAATTAATTCTAAATTGATTTCTACGGGAATTATTTTAGAAAGCAGGATAATCACAAGGTAAGGGATCAAAAAATCCTCACAAACAATTCTGGAAACATTCAGAATAAGTTGACCGGTTTACACGTTACCATCCATCAATTTCTGATATCCCAATTTGCCTAATCTGGAGTCTCTGATTGTCTTATACAATGGGGATATGGGAGGAGTAAAAGAAGGAATAAAATGAGTTTTCATATTCACTAATATATCATAATGAGTCAGTTGTAAAAAATATGGTCTCATACAATGTATATAAAAGTATATGAGAGAGTTCAAACGTATACCTCAGTATACCATATATTTGCTCCAGGAGAAAAATGCTTTCCTGATTCACAAGTAAATGGAAACAAATAAGTTATGAGAAAAACGGTCTCATTCAATGTATAAGTAAAGGGAAAGAGAGAGCTTTCCTCTCGTATACCTGTAGTTTGATTCCTGGAAAGAATTTCTAAGGTCAATTGGTTTTGTATGAAGGCGTTTTCAAAAAAATGATCTGGAGCAATTAATTTTAAAATGATTTCTATGGAAATAGTTCAGGATGTTAGATCAATGACAATAGAAGATGCAGAGAAATGCTTATAAAGAATTAGAGCAATAAAAAATATGGATAGCGAAGACTTACAGGCGATGGACGATATCCAGGAAGACAATCCTGATTGGAACAGATTTTGAGGTTATAAACCTAGTCCAGAAGATCCTCATGAATTTGGGAAGTGTATGGAGGATTGGTACGACTATGATTGGAGAAAGGAGCAGGAAGAAATGGATCGCAGAACGGGAGAAAATAGTCGAAGAATTTCTGCATTTTTTGATTGCATGAAGCTAGAAAACTAGTTATTAAGCATTGTTCCCATAGATTATGAACAGCTCTATTAAAATTGCTCTTTGCGGCCCTTCAGATGTTACAACAGAAATTCAAAAAGCGAAGGAAGTTATCAATGAATTCAATCAGAGAGAATTCGCGAATTGTAATGTTTTCCTAAAACATTTACACTGGAAAGACAACTCAACTCCAGATATGTCTAAGCGTGTTCAAGAAATCTTAAATTTTCAGATTATAGATGAAGCGGATATAGTTGTAGCTATTTTTAGAAATCGCATAGGGACATCTACAGGACTATATGATTCTGGTACAGAAGAGGAAATTAAGCGTGCTGTGACTCAAAAAAAACGAGTAATGATATATTTTTCATCAATAGAAACAACTGTTGAAATAGATGAAAATCAGAAAAATAAACTCGAAAAATTTAAAAATAAAATTAATTCATTAGGTTTATATGATAGTTTTAGTTCTCTCGATGAGTTTAAAAATAAATTTCATCGACACTTATTGAGTCTTGTTTCTGATTTTAAGAAAAATATACAAGAAGAAAATAGAATAGAAAATAGATATCAGAAAGAAGATAACCCTAAAATACAGCAAAACCAAATAGGAGGGCATTCTAACATACAAGCAGGCGTTATAGAAAATCTTACTGTTAAAGCACCCAAACCCCTAAGAATTTCTATCGAACCTCCGGCAGGGAGTATTACTCAAGAAGAATTGATGCGAATACATGAATTGAAGGAAAAGCTTGCTGAAGGTGAAGTAAAAATGGATAGAAGCAAGGCTTATGGTTTATGGACAAATAGAATCAAAAAGTATTTCAATGTTGCTAAACTAGATTTTATTAAATCAGAACAAATGCCGGATGTTGAAGCGTATTGTAAGCAACAGTTGAACTTACAAAAGGCTGGTTATAAAACTAAAGCTCCAGATCAATGGAGACGCAACCAATATGGGGTAATTAAGGCAGCAATGAAAAAAATGGGGAAGACGGAATCTTCTTATTATTCTGAACTTGCAAATCGATTAAAAATAAAGTCTGGATTCACTTCTTTAAAGGATTTAACTAAAATTAATTTAGAAAAAGTTCGAAATGCGGTTAAAAGAGATCTTGAAAATTGGGAAAATGATCAATAGAAGGCATAGACCGTAGGCCAAAATGTTAAATTGTCGTAGGTATGTTATTAGGAAATTCTTTTATCATATGCGCTTTAGCCGCTTCTTCAGAAACAGAATAATTTAACTGTTCTTTTAAAAAAAGAAGATTCGATTCAGCCTCATAAAACACCTCATCCCATGTTTTTATTAATACCTCCATGTTATTGCCAAAGGTAGTAAGAAGTCCTTGAGGTTTATTAGGTTGGTTTATATCATTTTCCACAATGCTATCGATTTTTGAAGATACAGCGATAAATTTCCATCTACAAGGTATTCTTCTGTATTCATCGTCATCATGTATAGCTTGTGCATATTGTTTGATTTGTAATGCAACTCCATCATCTATCTTCACGGAAGGCCTTTTTAATTCTACAACAAGGAATTCCTTTTCACTTCCATTCATCAATGATTTGTGAAGTAAGATATCAAGCCTACCATTCAGTATATCAGGCTGTTTTTTTTGCTTTTTATCTAGCTTATGAATATGTTTTGTTAGCACTCTTTTTAATCCAATTTCTGAATCAGCCAAAGAAAAACGTTCGTCGAAAATCCAGGATTCTTTTTCAAGAATCTTATGAAGATGTTGTTTCTCTTTAAATGTTTTCGTACAAGAATATATTAGATGTTTTAGACCTTCTAGTACTTTGCAGCGATGTGTTATTAATGAAGCGGTTTGAATAATTGAAGGCAATTTAGTTTCTGTCAGTAAATCTGAAAAAGCTTCACTTTCTGATTTTTTAAGGCCTAAAACCTGGGAAAATATTTCCTGCAATGATTCGGGGTTGTTTTTAAGTGTTTGAGATAATAAACTTAACGTGAAAGCTTTTGATTTTACATCTCTACTGTCAAAGTCAGCTAATTTGCTCAACATTGCATAGGCTAATTCATTGAATAATTCAATTTCAGCCTTCAGCGCTAAATTAGTTGAATCAATCTCTTTATATGGATAAATATTTTGCTGTTGCCACTTTATAATAATGGCTTTTTGCTTTTTTTTATGTAGTTCATCAAAATAATCTTGAATTATTCTATATCCTTCTTTCTTTAAAGCTAGGCAAATTTCATCCAATTCTTCTAGGTCAAGTCTATTTTCTGCATTTAAAAAGTCAATATAATCTGAAGTGATATAAGAGGAAAAGTGGTATCCATAAGATTTAATCCCTGTAGATTTATTTTCTTTATAAGAAATTCCTCCTGTATTACATAGATGTATAGATGATTCCCATTGCTTACTCCAGAGAATTATTTTTACCTCTAAATCTATTTTTTTATCTGTGTCTATTTCGATAAATGTTTTTTTGGAAAAAGTATCAATCTGAAGTTCATTTGGATTTATGACTAGACCATCAAAAATGATGCTGAGTTGAGGGAAACTAGTTAAAAAACAAGCAAATGTTGCAGTTAATTGGTCACGGTATTGTTCTTTTCTTAGCTGATATGCAGAGTTATTTAAATTAGTTATTTCGACGATTGTACCCGTTTTATTTGTTGTTTTTTCAGGAGAACTAACCTGAAAGCTCATTATAGAATTACTGGAACCTTCAATTTTATATCTAAATTTTTCTCCTTTTGTAGAATAGGTGGTTTCCCAAGAAACACAAGATCCTAATTTGAAGGCTTTAAATCTTCCTCTTGCATGTTTCCCATGTATGGGAGGGCGTCCTTTTATTAAGCCGTTTGCAAGTTTTTTTGATTCTCCCAAATTCCCGAATGCTTCATTTACATCTTCATGTGGTATGCCTATTCCATCGTCACTAACAATAATATTTTCAATGTGTCCTAACACATTATTCTTTAATTCGATTTCAACGGTATTTGCCTGTGCATCAAACCCATTCCAGATTAACTCACAAAGAGCACTTAATGCTGTAGCGTTTTTCGAAATGCCCACTACATGCCCTTTCTTTGCTACTACATTAACTAGGGAAGTATTGCTCATATCCAGCATAGTAATTGTTGTTTGGAGTTATGCAATTCAATTCATTTTGAATGAACATAATGGATCCGATTTTCCCCAATATTTTCCCCATACCACTACAAACAAAAACAGCAACATATTAATATACAATATATTGAGGCGAAAAATTAATGGCGGACAGGGAGGGATTCGAAGCCTCGCATTATTGATTATAAGTGATTAACAATGAATTTACTGGACTGAAAATGGATGTTCAAGAGAATGTGTTGCGTAAGCTATTCATTATAAATACTTCTCACTTCCATGGGAAAACCATTTTCTTTCTCGTCTTCCCCCGTATATCTTCCGCTACCTCTGGTCAATAACTCCTTCCTGCATGGTTCCAGGTGAGATCATGCTTTCGACTTGTCATGTTCTCACAAATGTTCTAAAAGTACACATATCCCACATGTAAGTGTGTACTTTTGATCCATGACTATTCCTACTCCAGTCAAAGAATTTTTCCAAAGCAAAGGCGGTGTTGTCCGGCGGGGGGAACTTCTTCCTGCGCTGATGACCGCGAGAATGCTGCAGAAATATATGGAACTGGGGATTATTCAGAGATGGGCGCGCGGCATGTATCGTCTCAGCGATGAAAATCTGCATGATGTTCCGGAAATGCTCATGGTTGCCAGGAAATATCCTGCTGCGGTTATCTGCCTTGTGTCGGCGCTTTCATTCCATGATATGACAACGCAGATTCCTCATGCGGTTGATATTGCCATACCTTACCAGGGGAATGCTCCCAGGTCTTCCTATCCACTCGTACACACATTCCGGTTTCGTGATGCCATTTATGAAGCGGGCATTGAAACACATGACATGCAGGGAGTGCCTCTGAAAGTCTACAATAAGGAAAAGACTCTGGTGGACGTGTTCCGTTTCAGGAACAGGGTCGGAATGGATGTGTTTCTGGAGGCCCTCAAAATGTATGCGGGCAATCATTCCGTCAATCTTCCCCTTATTCATGAATATGCCGCTCTTCGCGGAGTTACCCGAACGATCATGCCTTATCTGGAAACACTCGTATGAACAAGGAACATCCCATTAACAAGGCTGCTTCCGTAAGAGACAAACTTTACAACCTGTCACGGAAAAGCGGACGGAATTTTCAGGAAATTGTTCAATACTATGCGATGGAGAGATTTCTGTACCGCCTGGGACAATCTGAATTTCGGGATAGTTTTATTCTGAAGGGAGCGCTCATGCTGCGCGTGTGGAAGGTTCCGCAGGCAAGGGCGACGATGGACATAGATCTGTTGGGCAAATTGGATAACAGCGCTTCATCTATTGAAGGGTGTATTAAAAAGATTCTGGACACTCCGGTATCGGATGACGGGCTTGTATTTGACTCCGAGTCGGTGACATCCATTGAAATTACCCAGGACGCAGACTATAGGGGTCGCCGTATTCTGTTCCTCGGTTATCTGGAACGAATGAGAATCCGGATGAAAATAGACATAGGTTTCTCCGATGTCGTTCTGCCTGCTTCCGTTTCCATTCATTTTCCGACGGCGTTGGATATGGAGCCTCCCATCTTACAGGGGTATACAAGGGAAAGTGCCGTTGCTGAAAAATTCCACGCCATGGTTTTCCTGAGTCTTCAAAATTCCAGAATGAAAGATTTTTACGATATTTATGTTCTATCCAGACACTATTCATTTGAAGGCCGGCTATTGCGCCAGGCTCTTCAGGGTACTTTTGAAAGGCGTCATACGGATATTCCAGCTTCTTTGATCATCACGTCTTCCTCGTTTCTTAAAATGAAGGAGGTGCAATGGACTGCCTTTCTAAAGAAATTTCCTTCCTCACAACTTTCCGAGATTCCCATCCATTTGGAGGATGTTGTCCAGAGAATCTCCTCGTTTCTGCTTCCTCCTTGTGCCGCCTTACAATCAAAAAACTCTTTTGAACAAACATGGACGCCTTTCACCGATAGTTGGAATGAAACAAAGTCGTGATACAAGAGGACACATGAAAGTTAGACGCATAACACGTGTTGTCATTCCTTTCCTAGTTTATAAACAACCGATTTCCCCCAGAAATTGGAGGAAACCGGCTGATGCTTGTTGAATAGTAAACTACAGAGTATTAACCTTGTAGAAGTAATTTTGACTATCCAGCAGGGAGGTTAATTGTCCGATCAAATCTGTCCTGTCTGCCGGAATGTACACGGCGTCATAGATGTTGATGCAGACGGCATTCTGTTTGCAGAACTCCCGGAGGATATCCTCATAATGGAAGAGGGTATGGGTGGACTCCAAGTTTTCGACCGCCTGGATGAAAGGGACAACTTCATCCAGAAACCTTTCGGAAAGGAATTCCTTGAGTTGGTTTTTCCGTTTTACCTTGAGCTCCTTTAACGCTTCATTGGGAGAAATGATGGTGAAGATCCATTTGAGGAGATTTTCCTTTGCTTCATCCCTCTGAACATTGTCATGGGGAAGAAGTGTATTGGTCCTGATTGCCTCCAGAATCCTTGTGCACTTGCCGCGGGAAGCAAGGCATTGGACAATGGAATTGGTCAGGTCAATTTCCACCATGTTGACTCCATAGATATTTTTGAATACATGTTTCCTGGTGACCGAGGACATTTTGGTAAACATGTTGTATACACGCGGATGCTCTTCATTTTTGCTGTGTGTATTGCAGAAGAAGAGGTCTCCGATGGCCGACAGGAAGGAGACTTCTCCATGTGGTTTTTTTGTCCTCTCTTTTTCTATCAGCAGCTTAAATGCAGGTGAGTTGATTTCAACCTTGAAGATGGAATTGATTTTGTTTTCCTTCAAGACAGAGGGAGGAACGGGGATGGATTCAATTCCCAGGCTGGTTAATGCGTCTTCAAATATGGGAGTGATTTTAGCGCGCATCTTTTGACTAAGAGGACCACTGTTGATATTGGGATTGAACAACCGCTTGTAGAGGCTGTGCTTGACCTTGGTTACGGGAATAGTGAAATAGACATATTCCCAATAGGGAGGAGGATCCATCTGCTTGCCGTCCACTTCTGGGGTGAACATGTAGGCGAACATGTTTCTTATTTTTACCCGTTCCATGTCTTGCTTCAACAGACCGATTTTCCTGGCTGTTTGCTTAGCGTTGATGAGGTTGGAGTTATTAATAATGGTTTTTGCAACATGATTGGTTGCACAGGTTTTGTTTGTATTATATGTATGTATTTTTTTCATACCCCCCCCAGCATCAGGAGGCTCTTTTTATTGCTAAGTGCGATTTATTATCGAAATACAATATCCGATAATGCATTCATAACAAATATATTATAGAATAGTTGTTGATTTTTTGTCTGCTTTTTGTAAGGATATTCCAAGGCAAAATGAAGAAAAGAAGGCGGCAATTCGTTCCTGCAGTCGAGCAGGACGTCAGGAAGATTACAGCAGATGAACGGGAAAAACTCCGCAGGAAGGCTGTTCTTCTCTATAAAAGGAAAAACCCAGTCCCTATCATATCAAGGAAACTAGGGTTGCGTCCTGCAACTGTTTACCAATGGATCAAAAACTACCTGAACGAAGGACCTATCAAATACAGGGAGAATAAGAGGGGAAGGCGTCCCATTGAGAACAAATATACTCAAAAACCATGGAATGAATTTGTCAAGGAACTCAGGGAATATTGGGCAACCCAGGAGAAGAAGAAGCCGGGAGTTCCCGAACACTTGTTGCTTTACAGGGGGAAAGAGTTCTTTGAATGGTGCTCGGAATTGTCGGAAGGAACCAGATACGTTTATTACTGCCAGATCAGGAAGAAAATGAATGAGCTGGAAATCCGCGAGAACGATTCAATCACACTGCAGGACAGGGATTTTCTCCGGAGGCAATACTATGATCCTGGGTACGGTCAAACCGGATGGATGAAGTACTGCATGTTCCTGCTGGGAAGACCGTTCAAATCCAACAGCAGGAACATCTGGTTCAAGGGAATTTAATTCTCAATGGATTTGAAGGCATGCAGACAATTTCCGGGTATCCGTCCGGTATTATAACAAGGAGAGCATTCTGCTAATTCTTACAAATGATTCTGGGGAATTATTCAGAATAAGCCGTTTGCTGTCTTCGGGGTATTTCCTTGTGCACAATAACGAACTATTTTCATAATGAGCTGATAACAATGATCTTGCGTAAAAAATGGTCTCATACAATGTATATATAAATAAATAGAGAGGAAGACTTGACCGTATGCCTTATGTATATCCAAGGTAATTTGTCCATAACGGAGCCTGGTCTATCCCATACGGATTTGGGAACATGTACTCCAAGACAGCTGTCCAGGGCATGTTTTTTACACAAAATGGATATGGAGAGAATATGGAATGCTTATTGTCAATGGAATAGAAAGAAAATGTTCAAGTTATTCAAGGCATGGGAATTGTTCCATGAGGAAGCTTGGATTGTCCTATATGGATTTGATGGGAATAATCCAAGTGTGCCCACTGCCAATAATAATGCCCGATGCCGATTGGAGACATGGTTCCGTTACGGGCATGTATTGCGCGATACGTTTTCATGGAGACTGCCGGGCATCATCCATGTAAAATTGTCCCATTATGATTTTGGCGACAAAGCTTCATTTCCAGTATGGCTGTCCAGTCCATCCCAGTGAACAGGACATTCAATCCATTTATCTGTCAGGAGAAGGATTGGAAGGTTTTTATCTCAAGGAACAAGTGTACGACATGATTCTCCAAGGAGAAATTATCAGGGTCAACATTTACCCTTATCCCATATTGGAGGAAATGACGAGTTCCAAGGGAGAGAAGTATGTAAGATCCATGCCTAACGAAAGCAGGCACGACAATCTGCTTAATTTGCCCCGTGTGTGATTTTGTCTATGTCAATTTGCGTTTCGATATAGACAAGAGGTTTTGTGTGTATTGTGTAATAGTCAAATAGGGTGATTTCTATTGTAACCACCCATGGGGAATCCGGTTAATCCAGATTGAGTGAATCAACATATTCGGGACTCAGTTTCCAGTAGAGTTCCGCATCCTTTTTCCTGGTCGGCTTGTAGTAGTGCTTCCGGATTATCTGGATGCTGTTGCCCATTTCATCGGCTACGCTTGCCATGTTTCCGAAACAAGTGACCTTGTAGGTGCAGTAACTGTGCCGGTATCCGTTCTGCTTGGCTTCGATGTATTCGGGAATTGTTCTTCTGAAGGAATCGTAAATACGGTCGACATGTTTTTTGCATCGTCCAAAGTCAAAGACAAGTCCGTTGGAGCGTTCGCATGTAAGAAGCCATTTCTTGGCTACGCTGGGAAGATGGACAATACGGCGTCCTGTTTTTCCTCCTGACAAGTAGAAGTCCCCGTCTTCATCGGGATTACTCAAATCCAGTTCCTCCCATGTGATGTATTCAAATTCGGACAGTCTTACTCCGCAGAACATGGCGATGACCAGGGGTGCGAGCATTCTGTTCTGATGGGTTTTGGTGTAATGGAGGATTTGAACGGCTTCATCGACGGAATAAATACCGGGTTCTGGTCGTACAGCCTTGGGGCATTTGATGTTGGTCATGTCGATTTCACACCATTTGAAGAACGAGATGACGGCCGCCCGGTAATGCTGGCGTGTCTTTTCGGCTATATCCAATCCATAGAGCCATTTTTCCACTTCATCCTTTTGAATTGTGCTGACGATTTTCTTTCCGAATACTTCCTTGAAGACGTTGACTCTGGATAATGTAAGTCGGATGTTTTCCCTGTTGGATGCTGTCAGGAGCTTGTGCTTTTTCCATTCCTTGAAGAGATCTTTGACCACCCTGCTTTGCTTGGGATGGGCAACGAAGCTCATGTATCTTCTGATGAATTCAGCCAGGGAGATGGAAGGATTGGTTCTGTAGAAGCGGTCGATCATGATTCTGTCTTCGGGATCAATGATTGTTTCTTCTACTAATCCGGTTTGTGAAAGCTCCTCTTCAAGGATCCGGCATTTTTCCAGTCCTTCCTTCCTGTCCTTGACCCTGCATTTGTTGTTCCTGGTGGAACCGTCGGGGTTGATGGTATTCCAGTAGACGCGGTACCTTCCGTCGTTCTCCTGAACCAGTCTGCATAATTTGAACTTTTTCGCCGCCATGTATGAATACATTATATCGCGGGAAAAGGAGTTCGTACGCGGAAAAACTCAATAACGGTCAATTATTTTTGTCTTAGAATGATCTATTTATTTTTCTGGAAGATTGATGTTTTCAAAGAAAGTTTGGGGCATGATTCCCTTGTCTGAACCAGTCTCTTTAGAATCCAAAAGCTTGAAGGCTATATTTCCCATTACTTTGTTCCCGCCATCATATTGAAAGGCAATGCCGGCTCCGGGATGTGTGAAATGAAGCAGGAAATAGCATTCTCCTGTTTGACCTCCAATATCAGTAAACTCTACCAATGCCTTGTTCCGATCAATTTTTTTGTAGATGTAGCTACCAGGTTGATTTTGATATTCCACCAGGACAGGAGAAACAAAAAGTACGGGGTATTTGACGAACAGTTCTCCTCCTTTTTGCCAATGGGTCAGTTTAAGAGATTTCAGCAATTTCCGTTCGATAAAAAGCTGTTCTTCGTTGATAGTCAATCCTTCTTTGCCTTCTGTTGAATGAAACTGAATGTTGTCTGCATCCAAAACTAATGTCTTTCCTGTTATGGATTGCGGTGATTCGGAAGTGAACCTGGAAGAATCTTCCACGTCAGGATAGAGGAGAGCATTCACTTCCGTTATGAGATCTTGTTGTAATCCCCGAGTATTTTTCTCCAACATGAACATGACATTGCCGATCAGCTGTTCTTCTCCATTTGTATGAACAGCAATACCGGAATCAGGACTGGTGAAATGAAGCAATATATGATAATCGGGGGATTCGGGGCCACCATATCCGGAGAGAATAATGAGTCCCTTATCCTTACTCAGTTTTTTGTAGGCGTAATTACCTGATTGACCTACACCTATTTTCCAGTTGGATGGGGAAGTAAAGCTCATTCCCTTAATGAAAGCATTGCCACCGTCCTGCCATCCAGAAAGCTTTTGGTAATGCATCAACTGCTGTCCAATGGAATAATTGTCTTCCCCTCTTAACGAGGCATGACAGAACATGGGAAATTCGGAAGACATAGTTAAGTTTGTTCCCATAAGTGAAAGAGGAGCTTCCGGGATAGGGTGCGGATTACCAGCTTGGTATGGTATTGGTGGAGTATGTTCTGCTGCCGGGATAGTTATTGCTACTGGTGGAATATTTTGTGTGGTTGTTTCTGGTGCAACTTCTTCCTTGGTAATAGGATAGTTGTGCCAGAAGACTATGCCAATTACTGTACATATGGCGATAGCAGTGAGCCAAGTCCATTGACGAGAGTATTTCTTGTTATTGGTTTGCAGATACAATTTCCATTCTTCTGCTGATTGGAACCTGTCTTCTATATCCATTCTGACTGCTTTGCGCAACCCATCGGCAAATCTCCTGGGATATGAATCCAGCTTTTCCCCTAAGCAACTGATAAATGATCTTCCCAGGGCAAATAAATCAGACCAAGGTCCCATATTCCCATGTCCCGAGTACTGTTCGGGGGGAGAAAAGGCGGGAGAAGCCATCACGGTCATGGTCTCCGTTGGCAATCCTTCCAAAGCTGCACCAAAATCCAGAAGAACAGGAGAAGCATTCTCCTTGACCATGATATTGGAAGGTTTGATGTCCCGGTGGAATACTTCCTGTGAATGCAGATAATTGAGAATATCCAACAACTGAAGCAGAAGATCCTGTACGACTTTACTGTCATCGGCATGTTGTTCCAGCCATTGATCCAGAGTACAGCCTTCTACCAGGGACATCACCGCATAAGCTGTTCCCAACGCTTGGAAAATATCATGGATGCGGACAATACCGGGATGATCCAACGCTGCTACAATACGGGCTTCCTTGCAAAATGAATCCAGAGAACGGTTATAGGCATTTCCCCAAGAATCAATGGCGGGAAACACTTCCGCGTTTTCCTGATTCCTTTTGCATAAACCGGATGGAAAATGTTCTTTCAGGACGACTTCACGGCCAAGTTGCCGGTCTATCGCCCAGTAAGTGATGCCGAAGCCGCCTTGACCCAGAACTCCTTTGATCTGGTAATTCCCCAGTTCGGTATCTATAGGAAGATAATTATCGGGAGAGAAGAGAGACGGTTCCATGGAAGGAAAGGCATGGTGTTATCCGTCAGGATTGAGGAGGCAAAACAACCTTTTGACTTTTCAAAGCCAAGGAAGGAGTTTCTTCGGTCACTAAACCGGAAATAGCCTTCGCCACCATTTCTCCCAATGTTTGACCTTGTTTGGTCGCCTTGGATTCCAGCTTATGATAGAGAGTAGGGGATAACTTGACCGTCAAAGTCAACGAGGCGTCTACTTCTACGCCTGGCGTATCAATGGGATTCAATGAAGGAATGGAAACCGGCAATTGAGCCATTACCCTTCCTATCAGCTGCTGCTTCAAAGGAGGAATTGTCTTCTGGGACATCCAATTCCTCACTGTGATTTCAGAGACACCGCATTGCTCGGCCATCCATTTATAATCAAGACCCTGGCTTTTCAGCCATTGCTTGACTTCGTTCTTGAATACGGATTGATCCCCTGCGTGACTCATGCGTATGAATGTACCACCGTCATCCGAAAAGACAAGACCGCCTTGTCTCCATTTGATACATGTCAGGATGACTTGCCCAGCGAGTCAATTTCATGTGCAATCAGTTCAGTGACAGAGCATCCCGATTCCATGGCCTTCCTGCACAGTTTTGAATAGTCGGTCAGAGAGATATCAAATTTGAGCCCTTCATCGCAATTCCCTCCGATATACTTGATGGATGCCTCATTTGATCCCGTCATCAATTCCTGAAGGCAGTTTGCCAATTTCATAGGAATCTCTTTTTGAGATATCCAATTGCGGACAGTTGATTCCGGAATGCCGCATTTCGTGGAGATGATGGAAATGGCCAACCCATTGGATATCATCCATTTTTTAATGCAGGACATTGATGGCTGGCTGTTTTTGAGTCCTTTCATGGATTGATGATGCCATGAATCGGCCTATTCGTAAATTATCTTTTTGAGATAATAAGTGTTTACAAAAATCTCATAAGGAGATAATGTGGTATCACGACCTGAGAATTCCCCGCCATTGGCAGGGGGGCTTTTGGAGAATCTACAAACCATATCAATCAATTATGAAGTTACATTTGCCTACAGTACTGCTGGCGGCCGTGCTTGCCTGCATCCCGCAACTGGCCATCGCTACGGAAACCGTCAATCTCAATACATACGATTGGGATCATGTAGAAACACAATGGCCTAAATTTGATAATGTCAATTTGAGCCTTAACGGGAATTGGTCTGTTAATCTTGATAAATTCTATGATCTGAACTGGGGCGCAACGGATAATGGCTCTTATACGTTGACGGGACAAGGGACCATGGATTTCAAGGATGAAGTATTTGAGATATACGGAGGAACTTCCAAGGGACCAGGCATAGGTAATGCCAAATATACGATTGCTTCCGGCATTGTTCTCAAAAATGCAACACTGGAGGCGTATGGCGGCGCGCAAGTTACATTTAACGGTGCCATTTCTCCAGCGACCAACAAAGAAACTCCTTGTTCGTTTTCTGTCTATTCCGAGGATGAGCATTTGTCGCTTATCGACCTGAGAGGAGCTACAATCAAGGATAGTGATTTCGTTAAACTGGAATTTGACCAGGGAACCATTATTAGAGACCAGTATACCGTTTCTGCCACACATGGATTAGAAATTTGGTATCCTTCGGAGGAAGCATGTGCAGGTCAATCTATTTTACAAGGGAACCTGACATTGGCAAACAATGGAAGGGTAGTTGTTTGGGGCAGCGATGCAGCGAATACGAATGTACCATATCACAATATGTCGATTACAGGTACTTTGTCAATTATCGGAAGTACAAAGATTGAATTCTTTAATGATTCTATTTCTGCTTCTTACTTAAGTCCGGAATCCGGAACTGTGGTATTCTACTGCAAAGATATTACAGGAGATACTGGGCTGTTGAGCGCCATTGAAAGTTCATGGGCGTACAGTAGTGGCGACGAAACGATTTCCCGGGACATTGCCGACAAGAAATTCGTATCCATCGCCCAGACAGACGGCCGCTATGCCCTGACTCTGGTCGATAACGGTTACGATCCAGGCCAGCCGGAACAACCGGGAACCATCATTACCGACGGAAAAGCTCCCGATACTCTTTCCAAGGACGTTGTCGTTTCCTTGGTGGACGGCGGCAATGTCGATGCGACGGAAGTTACAAGCGGACTCAGTAATTCCTATGTCCATGGAACGGGAGGAACCTTGGTTACCAGTGATTCACAGACATTCACCATGTCCGGATCGGATACGCTCGGTTTCAGTATTGTGGGAACCAATGGAAATGCAGGTGCGGACATCCGGGTCGGTCAAACGGGCGGAAGCATTACCGATGCCGCCATTGTTTTGACTGGTGACAAATACGAATCCAAGCTGATCAATGTTCAGAGCGGTCTCCTAGAAATCGGCCCCAACACCATTTTGGGTACGACTGATTCCATGCTGACCATTGGATATCCTGGCGCCTCAGGTGATACGGTTACCGCTTCCGTCAACAACAGGGGAACAATCAACAATGGCGTAACCATCAATTCCGGAGCGTCTATGGACAATAGGAATACCATTAATGGAGATGTTCTGGTTAATGGTTCATCCATCTTGAGCAACAATGGAACGGTGAAGGGGGAAGTAACGGTATCGGAAAACGGTTCGGTTAATGGCAGCGGTACCTTTGGTTCAACCATTCTCCATTCCAACGCGCTGCTCTATGTCGGCAATAGCCCGGGATTCCAGCAGCATGGAAGTCTAACGCTGAATGACAACTCAAGACTGGGCTTCTATCTGGACGGAATTACGGCCGCGACATTGGACAATCACGGTTCAGGCACCTATTCCAATCTTTCCGTGACCAACATGCTGAATTTGAATGGAACAGTGAATACGAAAGTCGAAGTCGGTCTTGGTATACTGGCCGCAGGAACGGAATCGTTTACTCTGGATCTGATCAAAACGGAAGGAACGGTTTCCGGCAATGGTGATTATGTTCTTTCCTTGGATGATGAAAACCATCTTCTGAAGGAAGGCAGGCTTCTCTGGGATTCTATTACAGGCACACTTAGTTTCACTGGACAAGTGGACGAAGCCGTAGCGGCTGCTCTGGTCGGCAAGGACGGCTCCAATATCGCCAATTCCCTGTGGTCAAGTACAAGCATCGTCAAGAACTTCGGTCAGACGGCAGCATCCCAGCTTAAAGTTGTCCAACCGGGAGATTCCAATGTATGGGTAAGCGGTTTGGGTGATTTTGTCACAATGAACTCCACCTCTCATGCGGACGGCTTCCAGTACAACGGAGGTGGGTATGCAACAGGGATTGACTACGCCTGGGCGAAGAAATTCCGCGCCGGTATCACTTTTGGGCAGACATTCGGAACGTTCAAATCCGACGACAACCAGGCATCCGTCAAGCAGGACAGCATCATGACCGGTCTCTATGCCAATTACCTGCAACCCTTAAATGATAATCAAAACCTGGGATTGAGCGGATACTTTGCTTATGGATCGGTTGAAAACAGGGCCGATACTTTCATCGGCAATTCCTCATACCTTCCCGGTCATGCCAAATGGAACGACGACGTGTTTACTTTCGGATTAAAAGCCGATTGGAACATCAAAGTCACCGACAAGACAACGTTGACTCCGTTCATTGGGATCGATTACGTCCATGGAGCACAGGAAAGCTTCACGGAAACATATTCCAACGGCAGCCGCCAATACAGGGACGGCAGCATGCAGGTGTGGAGCGTTCCGATAGGCATCACGGTTAAAAAGGAAGTATCGGTCGGAGGAGGACAGCTTCTTCTTCCTGAATTGACAGTCGCCTATGTCGGTGATGTATCCAGAACAAATCCTTCGGTCAAATCCACGATCTACGGAATCGACAACAAGCACGAAGGAAGCAATCCGGGCAGAAGCGCTTTCATGATGAATGCCGGCGCGAACTGGATCATCAACCAGAACTGGAGCGTAGGAGCATTCTACACTCTGGAAGCCAGAAGCAGCCAGGTGAATCAATCCGCCTCACTTTCGGCGAGGTACAGCTTCTAGTTGCACCCAATGACAGTCATCAGGGATGGAATCAGCAATGGTTCCATCCTTTTTCATTTTTACACCTCTACTCTATTCCTGCCATATAGGGTACGGCAAATGGCATGGTACCTCCGTCAAACCAAACACACTCCCCCAATTGGCAACCTATCCTCATTGAATTTCAGCATATACAGAGAGACTTCCGCATAAAGGGGGCACTTTCCCAAACGCTCCAAAATTGTTTTCATTTTTTCGGAAAAACTTTTTTCTCCATTAGGAAATGTATCAACGGGAAAAGCCCCAATTCCAATTCAGACCCTTGAAAGGTAAAAATATTTTTTGCAGTAATTTCTCCAGATTCCGGTTCAACCGGCTTTGTACGAAGCTGTTTTCAAAAAAGTATGTCTCCCCCCTAGATTCATTACCTGAAATCAAGCCCATGTAAGGAAAACAAAGTCAATTAATTCTAAAATGATTTCTACGGAAATTATTCTGGAAACAAGGTAATTGGCAAGGGAATCAGTCTGCAAATCCTCACAAATGATTCTGGAGATATTCAGAATAAAATAACCGGATTACCGTCGTCACCCAATGGCATTTGCAGGAATACTGATGTCATCAATGGTTCTGTACATTGGACGGATAAAGGCTTTGGAAATACTGAAAAAGCAGGAAGAAAAATTCAAAAATATATTAAAATGAGCGAGTTATGAATATTTTGGTCTTACTCTATGGATATAAAATATATGGAGGATGCTGAAATGTATACCGCAGTATACCTGGAATTTTATTGTCGCAGAAATGGATTTGAAAACTATAAATTTATGTAAATGAGTATGTTACAAGAAAAACGGTCTTACTCAATGGAAGAAAAGGGATATGGAGAGGTTTCACCAGTATACCTTCGTTTGATATTTTGAAAGCATTTCCAAGCTCAATTGGTTTTGTACGAAGCCATTTTCAAAAATGATTTGGGGCAATTAATCCTGAAATGATTCCTATGGAGATTTTCTAGGATATTAAGGGAAAATACTGATGGAGATTACTGAGAGGTTTCCAGAGGGATTGGGTACAAGAACAGCCAGCTATGGACAATGATTCAAAAGAAGAGAATCTCTATGTTAACAGGTTTGGTGGCTATAATTCCTAATCCAGATGAGTCACATCGGTTCGGAGGAGTGTATGGAAGATTGGTATGATTATGAATGGAGAAAGGAACAGAAGGAAATGGACCATAGAAGGAAAGACGAATCATATTAAAAATTCATAATAGGATACAATACGATCGCTTCCTACAAGATTACTCAGGTAGGATTTAAAACTACCATTTAGAGGCACAGTTACGAAAATGATAAGTTTTTTCTTAGGGCGAGAACAGCAAACATAGAAGAGATTTCTATTTCTTACATATGTTGGATCTTCACTCGGCTGCTGAGACATTATTTTATCAAATTGATAATGTGTCCATCCTCTCCCTACAACAAAAATTACATAGTCATATTCTTCTCCTTTAACACCATGTTCTGTTGAAAAAAAAGCATCAGGTCTCAAAAAAGAAATTGCCGCTAGAAACTCATGATATGGAATAGTTGCTATGGCATGAGCTTTTTGTGTTTCTTCGTTTGTATCTCGGGGCAACTTCAGCAAGTCTATGAATTCTTGAACTTTGGCAGGTATAGGCAATGTATTCATTGTCTCAATAATACTGATCATATCAAAAGTTGATCCTGCCCGTGCTTTATTTAGTTTTTCCTTCCACTCATGCCAAATTTTCTTGTCTGCCTTTGTACGAATAACACCATTTTTCAATACGTTATCCAAAATAGACAATTTTTTCTTTTCCAATGCTTCAAACACAGGTTCTACTACATCCTGAAAAAAGCATAAAAGAGGGTCATCACCCTGTTTGAGCCTATCGCCCATCAGGGTTAAAAGTTTTTCGTATCCTTGTTGAGCTGCCAATAATGTATGGGTAAGCAATAAAACCTTCGTTTTTTCATCTTTTTGACACCAATGTGAAATAATATATTGTCTTAGATTTTCAACTCGTCGTGATAATTCCTCTAGAGGCAATTCATCTTTCCATACTCCTTTGGACTGTCTTTGACCATTATAATCATTTGAATGGACAACCCACACTTCTCCTTCGCTATCTTTAAGGGCTGGTTTTTGAATTAATTCTGGACGAATTTTATTTAATAAATCAATGATTTTTTGAGTCGAACGAAAATTAATATGTTTTTCTATGATTTTCAAATGCTCATTCTCTATTTTTCCGCACGCACCATTGTTGCTATAGATTGTCTGCCATGAATCACCAAAAAATCCAAATTGTGGACCTGTTTCGTATTGGATGTAATATTCAATAAATTTATTAATTAAAACAGAAAAAGAATCCTGATATTCATCTATCAAAATAAGAGGGTAATTACTCGAAAAAATACGTCGAAATTTCGCTTTTTCTAGCATATGTGAAAACAGAGTTATCACATCATTATGATGTAAATGTAGAATACCATTATCATCAATTTGTTTTACTCCAAAATCATAATTTATACCTAAAATGTCCTCTATCTTACATTCTTCGGGAAGTTTTATATTTTCTCCATTTTTAATGAAATTCAGCAAAGTGGATTGAAATTGCTTAATTACTCTCCACGCAAATGAGTGGATGGTCATCGGCTCAATAAATGAACAATCTTTTAGGCGAGACAGAATAATATTTACAGCAGCATTTGTATAAGTTATGCAGACTACTTTTTGTTTTCGGAGATGAAATTTTTTCCACCAATGGTCTTGTATCCAGTCGATTACATAATTTAATGACGTCGTTTTTCCAGCGCCAGCCCCGGCTTCTACTACAAAGCTTTTACCTGTTTTTAGAGTTTGAATGATTTTTTCATTCTCTTCAGCGGCTTCATTTAATGCCTCTTCTGTATATATCTCTGCGCTCATAACTTATCTAATTGCAGATAGTAGCAAAATTTAGCCAACAAAGACCTTTTACCATGTAGGAAGGCATAATATAGTTTTTTTGCAATAATTCTAAGGTGAAATCCGTTTTTTTACTCACAAGATTCTCAATATCATCTTCCGTCGGAAAAGTTGTTAATCCATATATTGAGCGATTAGTATTTATTAATGCATCTTCAAGAGTGCGCGCACAATATCCTTGTTCTTCTGTTTGATACTCTAAATGTATATTTTCTATTGTTTTCTCTTCATCGCTTAGGGTCAAAAATAACTCAAGATTATCTTTCTCCATATTAGCTGTATCATAGGTTTTTAGTTGAGCAAGCCAAAATTTCAAAGTTGCATTTGTCGTACAAGTGCCTTTGTTAACAGGAACTTTTTTTAGTTTGACTCCATTTTTTTGATCAATACGCTCGGCCGAATCCAAATCTGTTAAAATCAATGTAGGTATACCAAGAAACTTCATTAAGGGTATAAACAAATGGGCGAAAGCACCTCCAACTTCTATCATTGTGCAATATTGAGAAGCTAAATTGATACATCGTTTTGATTCTGCTCTCTTTCGAGAAGAATCGAATTCGTCAAATTTTCCTTCTTCGCAACATCTCCTGATCATGTCCCTGAGTAAAAGCCTTTCGGCAGCACCTTCAACCAATATGGCTTTGTCTGCGAAAAATAGATCACATCTACTGATAGTTAAATATTTATGTATAAAATCAGCATTAGTAGGATGTTCCTTGCTAAAATCACTTAGATCTTGATAGTTGACCTCATGTTTTTTCCGTTGAACATATCGTATTTGGTCAAACTTAACAGCATTGACGATATGAGAAGAATGAGTTGTCATTAATACCTGCAAATTATTCAACTTCGCATCATCCAAAAAGCTTTTTAAATGCTGTACAAATATTTGCTGTAATTGAGGATGCATGTGAGATTCTGGTTCTTCCAAACATAACAGAGGGATTGCGCCTATTTTTACATTTTTTAATTTTACTGCAAATTCGGTCAAAACAAACATCATTTTGAGCAAATTTTTAAACCCCAAACCATTATGAGACCCAGGTAATTCTTCACCATTTTCGGATTCTCTATATGTTAATTCCGTCCTATGTAGAACTTGTTCTTCCAATGATATATCTGTTCGTGCATATAACAATAAATCAAGCTCTGGTCTAGGATACCCAAATGCAGCCGCTTTTTTCATGATCTGTTCCAAAATTTCATTGGCACGACTTTCTACGTGTTGTCCATTAGTTTCCAGCAAGTCTCTCAGTTGTTTTTTCCCCTCAGAAATATCATCATCATCGTCATCATTCGTTTCAAGAAGACGATTTAAAATATCTGTTAATGGCTTGCGTTTTTTTCCATCTGACTCATCTATGTCACGTTCTGCAGCAATAACCAACCGAGGAAATAAATCTTCTAATTCCTTATGTGATCGTATTGAAACATCTTCAGGATCGTTAGGATTAACTGCTCTGACTTTCCATTCAAATATATCTCGAAATCTCTTTTTAATCAGTTTTCTAATAGATTCTTTATTTTCCTGAGAGAGATCATCCGAATCAGACATTGCAGAAAGGGTAATACCTTCTTCATGAACCCATGTTCTGAGTCTTTCTTCAGTTGTCGATAAACTATAGATCACTTCTATCTTTGCATCGCTTATATTATCGTCCGAATCAATAATAAATGGCGTTAGGGTCCCAAGCTGATCTTCATCTGATTCTTCAGAATAATCTACAACGAAACAAATCGAAACTAGATCAATATTTTGTTTCCAGTCTTCATATGAAATTTTCTTTAGGAGCAGATCCCATATTCCTTGATAAAACTTTTCCCTACGACAAAATGGATAGTCATCAAAAGAGAGCTTTTCTTTAGTAATTGCTTTCTCCATAAGGTCTATCAGAGAAGTTTTCCCCACATTGTTGCTTCCCACAATCAGTGTTGCTGATTTATCAACATTTAGCCGCACGTTTTTCAGCAAACGATAATTTTGTGCTTCTATTGATTTTAAATACATAACGATTTCAATGTCACCGCGATCAAGCTTGCAAAAGCAATAGTTTTTTTCATATTGGTTTTTAGAAATTGAGATAGACTATCATTTGATGATTTACATAATTTTATGGTTCCAATATATTCATAGAATCAGTATCTGAATAATTAGGCGAAAGTCAATTTGTTGCTTCAACTTTTCCCATTATTTTCCCCATACTCCTGTAAACAAAAACCGCAATATACTCATTACAAATATATTGCGGCGGAAAATTAATGGCGGACAGGGAGGGATTCGAACCCTCGGTACTGTTGCCAGTACACACACTTTCCAGGCGTGCTCATTCGACCACTCTGACACCTGCCCGTTTGTAGGAAGTGGACAGAGTCTAGGTGGGATGGGGGCGGATGACAAGACAAATTTGTAGTTACTGCATTTTTTTTTCACTAGGAGGCAGTCTGTCCTTGACGGAGGAGGGGTGTTTGGGGTTGGGTTGTAACGGTTATGGGCGAATCTCTTTATACCCGGATGGCCGAGGCTCCGACGACTTCGTTTGATCTGTCGCTGAGACCTCCTGCGTTCAGTGAGTTCTGCGGCCAGGAGAAGATCAAGGATCGCTTGATGTTGATGGTGGAGGCGGCGCGGCAACGCGGCGATGTGTTGGATCATGTTTTGTTGAGCGGACCGCCGGGGTTGGGGAAGACGACGCTTGCGAATATTATTGCGAATGCTGTGGGGCACCGGATTCATACGACGTCCGGCCCTCAGATTGAAAAGGCGGGTGATCTGGCCGGAATTCTGACGAATTTGGAGAAGGGAGATCTTCTGTTTATTGATGAGATTCACCGTTTGCATCCGGCGATTGAGGAGTATTTATACCCGGCGATGGAGGATTTCCGGTTGGATATTATTATTGACCAGGGCCCGAGTGCTCGATCGATCCAATTGAATTTGCCGAAGTTTACGTTGGTCGGGGCGACGACTCGTGCAGGGATGTTGACGAGTCCCCTCCGTTCCCGGTTCGGGTTGGTGAACCGCCTGGATTATTATACGGCGGAGGAGTTGTGTACGATTATTACTCGTTCGGCGGGGTTGTTGGATGTGCCGGTGGAGTATGAGGGGGTTCGTCAGATAGCGTTGAGGTCGCGCGGAACTCCCCGCGTGGCTAATTCTTTGTTGCGCTGGGTTCGCGATTTTGCGCAGGTGAGGGGGAATGGGGTGATTACTTCGGAGGTGGCCGTGGCGGCATTGGGTATGATTGAGATTGATGCCGATGGTCTGGATGAGATGGATAAGCGCCTTTTGGAGGCGATGATCTATAAGTTTAATGGAGGACCGGTCGGTTTGTCGTCGCTTGCGGTTGCTGTGGGTGAGGATGCATCGACGCTGGAGGATGTCCATGAACCGTTTTTGATTATGCAGGGGTATATTTCCCGGACGCCGCGCGGTCGTGTGGCGATGCCTTCGGCCTATGAGAAGGTGGGGGCGGCTCTTCCTCGCGACGGCCAGCAAGCGTGGCTGCTTTAGGTTGTCGACAGAGAGGAACTGGGGGTGGTTGCACGTATTCGTTTTATTCTTCTGCTGTGTTGTCCGGTTGTGGTTTTTCGGGTCAGATATCCGGTTGGACTTGGAAAATTTGGTTGAAATGAGAACGTTCAAGTGTGTCTGCCCGGGCGATGGTGTCTTTTCTGCTCGCCTTGACGGGGCGGATGGCATAGAATCCGCTCACGTTGCATATCTGTAACGTGTTCTCAGCAAGGTTTACTGCTATGGAAGCCACATCAGACACCCCATTCAAAAGATTGCCTGTGACCATTATCGGTACGGGTTCCTATGTTCCCGAACGCCGTTTGACGAATGCCGACTTGGAGAAGATGGTTGAGACGTCAAATGAATGGATTATTGAACGGACCGGGATTCAGGAACGCCGCATTGCCGCCCCGGGTGAGTTTACGTCCCATATGGGGACGAAAGCGGCCGAACGTGCCCTGGAGAATGCGGGGATTACGGCCGAAGATCTGGATTTGATCATTGTGGCGACGGTGACGCCCGATACGTTTACTCCTGCAACGGCGTGCTACATCCAGAATAATCTGGGAGCGAAGAATGCGATTGCTTTTGATATTTCCGCAGCCTGTTCCGGGTTTATGTATGCGATGAAAACGGCTGTGCAGTTTATCGGTACGGGGCAGGCGAAGACGGCGTTGATTATTGCCGCGGAAAAGCTTTCTACTGTGGTTAATTGGGAGGATCGTTCGACGTGCGTGCTTTTTGGCGATGGTTCCGGGGCGGCGATTCTGCGCCTTGGCGACCAGCCGGATGACGGCGCTATTCTGGCGACGGATATCGGCACGGACGGTTCCTTGCACGATTTGCTTCGTATTCCTGGTGGCGGTTCCGCTTGTCCGATTACGCCGGAAAACGCTCATGAACGCCTGGCGACGCTGGCGATGCGTGGTAATGAGACGTTTCGTCATGCTGTATTGCATATGAAGGCTGCGGCGGAAACGGTGATTAAGCGAGCCGGGTTGACTCCGGACGATATTGCTTTGATTATTCCCCATCAGGCCAATTTGCGTATTATTGATGCCGTTGCCCAAAGGCTCCGCATTCCTCAGGAAAGGGTGTTTGTCAACCTTCAGAAATACGGCAATACGTCTGCCGCCGCCTGTGCGATTGCCTTGGATGAGGCGCATCGCGAAGGACGTTTCAAGAAGGGGGATCACATTATTATCGTGACCTTTGGCGCGGGGTTGACTTGGGCTGCTGCGGCGATTCGCTGGTAATATATCTCTTTTTTTGTTTCTCTCTCTTTACAGTATCTATTATTGTTCCCACATATGACTACCGAACCTTACGGAAAGAAGAATCCGTTCCCGGCTCCCGTCCTTGCTGTCAAACATATCACGGGTGAAGGCAGCCCTAAGGAAACCATCCATATTGAATATGACTTGACCGGCTCCGGGCTGGAATACGTGACGGGCGATGCTTTGGGCGTGATCCCCACGAATGATCCCGAGTTGGTTGATGCCCTGATTGCCCGGCTTGGTCTTTGCCCCGGCTGCGAGGTGTCGATGCCCGACGGAGGGGCTGCTTCTCTCCGCGATGCTCTTGTTTCCGGCTACGACATTACGAATCTTAACAAATCTTTGCTTGGCAAATGGGCCGCAGTTGCCGGCAATGCCGATTTACAGGCGTTGGTCGACTCTGCTGACAAGGAGAAAATTGCCGACTATTGCTGGGGTCGTGACGTGTTGGATCTGGCATCCGATTACCCGGTTTCTTTTGAAGACGGATCAGCTCTGGTTGCCTGTCTGAAGAAGCTGATGCCCCGGTTGTATTCGATTGCTTCCAGTCCGAATGCTCATCCCGGCCAGGTGCATCTGTGCGTGGGCGCGGTGCGCTATACGACGCATGGTCGCAAGCGTGGCGGTGTGTGTTCTACTTTTATGGCGGATCGCGTGCATCCGGGCGATACGGCTCGCGTGTTTGTGCACAGCAACAAGAATTTCCGTCTGCCGGAGGATCTTTCCAAGCCGGTTGTTATGGTGGGGCCTGGAACGGGTATTGCGCCTTTCCGTGCCTTTTTGGAGGAACGGGTCGTATCCGGAGCAACGGGCGGCAACTGGTTTTTCTTCGGAAACCCGTATAAGGCGACGGATTTCTGCTATGAAGACGAATTGACGGCACTGGTGGAAGCCGGCAAGCTCAAGCTTTCGGTGGCATGGTCCCGCGACCAGGCTGAGAAGGTGTATGTCCAGCATTTGATGGAACGCGAAGGGGAAACCCTCTGGAAGTGGCTAGAAGACGGAGCCTGTTTCTACGTTTGCGGCGATGCTTCCCGCATGGCGAAGGATGTGGACGCCGCCCTTGTCAAGGTGGTGGAAGTATGGGGCCGAAAGTCTCCGGAGGAGGCTGTTGCCTATGTTGATGCCATGCGCAAGGAAAAGCGTTATCAGCGCGATGTGTATTAATCGTTAAGTCTGCGTTTTTTTGCAGGATTGACTATTGAATTTCAGGGTAGCCGATTGCATGGAGCGTCGGTTACCCTGTTTTTTGGGGGGAGGAGGGAGAAGAGGTGTGGTTGGTTTGCCGTAGTTTGGTAATTAATTGTCATATTCGGGGTATGGAGGCAATGATTTTCCGCTATGGATGAAAAGGTGATTGTTCTTCGGGGAGGAAAAGCCTATATACTGAGTAGAATGTATTTCCGTATAGTTTCATTTTTCCTTTTGGCTGCGGCCATTTTTTCAGGAATTTGTTTTTCGGATGAGCTCCCCGAGCGCATCCGTGGCATGGATGCCAAGTACCGGGAGCGGATACGGACTGTCTGTGCTCCGCTTATTGCTTCGCATGTGACTGAGATGAAGGGATTACAGATGAAATGCATAGAGATGTCCGACTTTGAGACTGCCAAGGCTATTCAGGCATATTGCGAGGCATTGAAGAACAATCCCGAACCAGCGGCGGGAGAGGAGGGCGGAGTTTCTCCCATGTCTTATTTTATGAAAGGGGCCTGGGTTTCTCCCAATCTCTGGTCACATTATATCCATCCTCAGTTGTATATGTATGCTCATGATTCCAAGAAACGTTGGACGAAGACGCTTGGCAAGGTGAATATGAACTTGTCCAATCCGGAGGTTCTTGTTCTGGAGGGCGGGGAGAGAGTTTGGGCTTTTGTCGATCCGACAACGCTTGTCCAATATACGGCGTCGAACAAGGCGGTGGATCTCATGCTTTTCAAGATGGCCGAGAGCACGCAGGGATCAACATTGGCGGATCAGTTCCAAAAAGCCCGAGCGATGTACAAAACCCGCTATGTCCGAGCATGCAATGCCGACACGGTCAAATATGTAAACTACTTGGGCAAGGTTCTTCGGGATGTTTTGGAGGCAGGAGAAATTGATACGGCCGAGAAGTTGAGACGGTACATTAATACTCTTTCCTCCGGAGGACTTGTTTCTGATGCACATTCTTCCGTTGGCGCCGATCTTGCCGGTGTCTGGCAGGAGGAAGGAGGCAAGCACTGGATGTATTCCTTGAAAAACAAGAAGCAGTTGGAAACATGGGATCCCGGTAATATCAGAGTCCGCAAGTTCCTTTCCTACCGTTCATCGTCTCCGAGTGGACATGTCCATACATTTGCAGGTGATGGGGACGAGTCGGTTTACATGGTACGTGTGGGAGAGCGGCTTTACGCCTTGTCACCTACCAATAAGTCCAGATATCCTATCCTGAAAAAAGTGGCGGTGCCATAAAGTTTTGTTCCCGTCTGTGGATGAATATTGATAGATTGGCACAGGAGATTTCGTATAGAGAAAGAAGTCTCCTGTGGTTCTATATACCTTTGACCATTTATGAATAATACCCCTCTCCCGCAATCCCATGGCTCTCACGTGGCATGGGTTGATGTTCTGCGTATCTTTGCCTGTTTCCTTGTTGTGCTGGCTCATTGCTGTGATCCTTTTGTCGGCAATGCCTCCAATGATATGTTTGATTTTCAATGTGGAGCCTTTTGGGGCAGCATGGTTAGACCGTGCGTTCCTCTTTTTGCGATGATCTCGGGGGTTCTCCTGTTCCCGATAACCGGCGATACGGCGACGTTCTACTCCAAACGCTTGAAGAGGATACTGATTCCGCTGGTGGTCTGGTCATTGGCTCTGCCGCTGATGTACTATGGCTATTTTTCCACCGGTATTCAGACGAGCAATCCCAATATCGACATGTCCACTTACACCTGGCAAGCGACGTTATCGAAGTTGTACACGTTCATCTTTAACTTCAATTATGATACAACGCCTCTGTGGTACCTTTACATGCTTGCGGGCATCTACCTGTTTATGCCGATTATCGGAGGTTGGTTGAACCAAGCGAGCCGCAAGGACATTCAATTGTTCCTGAAGCTTTGGGTGTGTAGCATGTGCCTTCCCTATGTTCAGATGCTGGCTCCGTTCCTGGGCTATGAGGGAAACTTCGGCAACATGGGAATTTTGGGGGTGTGTGACTGGAACCCATACGGTACATTCTATTACTTCTCCGGTTTCATGGGCTACATGGTTCTTGCCCATTATTTGGTCAAATATCCTTTGAAATGGAGTTGGACGAAGACTTTGTCCGTAGCCGGATCTTTGTTTCTGGCAGGCTATGCCATTACGCTTTTCGGTTTTTTGGAAATCCAGAAGAATTTCCCCGGAGATGCTGCGAAATTGGAGATCTGCTGGTACTTTTCAGGCATCAATGTTTTCATGATGACTTACGCTATGTTTATCGTCGTGCAAAAGATCAGGATATCTCCCAATCCGTTCCTGACTAAAGTGGCGGCTCTGACATTCGGTATTTATTTGTGCCACTTCGTGCTGGTACAGTGTTCCTATGACCTGCTGATCGGGATTCCCCTGGCTGCCTATGTGAAGATTCCGCTGATTGCCGGTGTGGCTTTTGCTATCTCTCTGGCGTTGGTCTGGGTGTTGAGCCTGACTCGTTTGACTCGCAAGAGTATTATGTGAGAGAGACTTTGGCGTCGTCCGCCGGGTGATCTTGCTGGATCTTTACCGGAGGTTCTTTTTAACGAAAATCGCCATCCCGACACGGTGGTCGAGATGGCGATAAAGAACTTGAGTAAGTTTTTTTAAGCCCTTTGCTTGAGATCGATGAGCATCTGTGTGTTGCTGGGGTACTTCCTCAGGAAAAAGAGGAAACGCTCCATTGCTTCAACCGGCTTGTGTCCAGCCAGGGCACGACGGATCAGATGGATTTTGTACAACCAGTTTTCCGGCAGGATGAGTTCCTCCCGGCGCGTGCCGGACTTTAGTATATCTACAGCGGGATAGATGTACTGCTCCGCGATGCGGCGGTTGAGAACGAGTTCCATGTTGCCCGTCCCTTTGAATTCCTGAAAGATCAGATCGTCCATACGACTGTTCGTTTCGATCAGGGCAGTGGCGATTATTGTTAGAGAACCTGCCTGCCGCGTATTGCGAGCGGCAGCGAAAAGGCGGCGCGGCATTTCAAGGGCACGGGCATCGATCCCGCCGGACATCGTCCGACCACTGCCTTTATCGGCATTATTGTAGGCTCGTGCCAAGCGGGTGATGGAATCCATCAGGAGGAAGACATGTTCTCCGGCTTCGACGAGGCGTTTGGCTCGTTCGATACAAAGTTCGGCCAGACGACAGTGATCGCGGACTTTGCCGTCGTTCGAGGATGCATAGACTTCGGCTCCCTGGATGTTGCGCTGGAATTCGGTGACTTCTTCCGGTCTTTCGTCAACCAGAAGGATCATTAAATGCATCGAGTCCCGGTAATTCTCGCGGATAGCTTCCGCCATATGTTGGAGGAAAGTCGTTTTCCCGGTGCGGGGCGGGGCGACGATCAGTCCGCGCTGGCCGCGACCGACTGGGGCCATCAGGTCGAGTGTCCGGGTGGTATAGCGCTCGGGCGTCGTTTCAAAGATGATGCGTTTGTTGGGATTGACTGCTTTGAGTTCGTCAAAATGGGGCAGGAGGCGGGCTTCTTCCCAGTTTTTACCGTTGACAGAGGTGATTTCCGTGAGTTGGATGCCTTTGGGATGGCGACGGGCAATCCCGTGAAGCCAGACGGCATGGCGGAGGCCATGGGTGCGTATAATTTCGTTGGAGACATACACGGCATCCCTTGCCTGCTCGAACCCCGTTTCCTGAGTACGGAGGAACCCAAATCCTTTGGGCGTGATTTCCAGCAAACCGTCGACTTCTTCCGGAGGGCCGTATTCGATGGGCTGACGGGGGGATAACTGTTCGCGGTTGTCGTCGTTGTTGTTGTTCTTGCGGGTACGGGCGTCACGCAGATTTTCACGGACGGAGGGGCGATCACCCTGCTGGTAATTGCGGTTGTTGTCGCGGCGTCCTCTTTTGTTGTTATTGTTGTTCCGGAATTTGTTATTGCGGTTGAAGCCCTGCCCCTGCTGTTTAGGAAAGCCATCTCGATCCTGGCGGCTGTTTTCCTGCGATTCTTCTTGTTCCCGGGCTACGGTTGCGTCCTTCGTTTGTTCGTTGGATGGCTGTTTAGGTTCCGGGGATGCATCTTCGGACACGGATGAGGCAGTTTGATCCGGTTGTTCGGGGATTTCTACCGTTACGGTTTTTTTCCGGACGACGCGTTTCCGGACGGATTTGACCGGGACTTCTCCTTCTCCCGCCGGAATTTCATGAACCGGGGCAGGGAGAAGATCCGCAGTTGTTTGAGCCTGATCTCCTTCCTTGGAGGCTTTAACGGTACGTTTGCGGCGGTCGACTGCCTTGGGTTTGGGGGGAACAGTTGGCTCTTCGGCGGCTGAAGCTGTTTCCAAGGCAAGGGAATCCGTAGCCTTTACTGTTGTTGCAGAGGCCTGTTTTTCCGTATCGGCCGTTTTTTTACGACCGGTTGTTTTGCGCGGGACGGATGCCGGAGTTGCCGATTTGCGGACAACCCTCTTTTTAGGGGCGGGAA
Organism: Akkermansia sp. N21169; assembly: GCF_029854675.1. Taxonomy (NCBI): domain Bacteria; kingdom Pseudomonadati; phylum Verrucomicrobiota; class Verrucomicrobiia; order Verrucomicrobiales; family Akkermansiaceae; genus Akkermansia; species Akkermansia sp. N21169. The sequence continues at coordinate 236,558 of NZ_JARWNC010000040.1, forward strand.
TGGGTTCGGAACCTTCAGCCGTCCCTTCAGGGAGAGTATCAGACATGAAAAAATGTGGGGGGAAATGGGGAAGTCCCCGTTTTAAGCGTCGAGTTGCTCAAGGAGTTCTTCAGCAATGTCAAAATTGGAGAAGACATTAAGCGTATCGTCATAATCGTCCAGAAGTTCGAAAAGTCTGGTTGCTTTTTTGGCGACTTCCAGATCCGTGATGACTGTGACGTTCTGAGGAACGTAGATGAGCTTCATGGATGTCAACATGTGACCGGCAGCGCGCAGGGCTGAGGCCACATTGCCAAGTTCCGTGGGAGGAGTGGTGAAAACCCATTCGTTGTCGTTCTCGCCGGGTTCCACATCATCGGCACCTGCGTCCATGGCAAGTTCCATTGAAGAATCTTCGTCCAAAGTTTCGGAGAGGAGACGGACTTCTCCCTTGCGGTCGAACTGGTAGGCGACCGAGCCGGGAGTGGCGATGGAACCGCCGTTTTTGGTGAAGATCGTGCGGATTTCCGAATTGGAACGGTTGGTGTTGTCCGTGGCAATTTCAATGAGAAGAGCTGTGCCGTTCGGGCCATAGCCTTCGTAGGTGATTTCCTGGATTGCGGCTCCCCCCATATCTCCGGCACCTTTTTTAATGGCGCGCTCGATGTTTTCCTTGGGAGTGGATACCGACTTGGCTCCGTCGATTGCGGCCCGCAAACGCGGGTTCATATCCGGGTCGCTGCCTCCCTGTTTAACGGCAAGCGTAATTTCATGGGCGTAGCGAGCGAAGATTTTCCCCTTTTTAGCGTCGGCGGCAGCCTTCGTATATTTGATCTTGGACCATTTATTATGTCCGGACATAGTATTGAATAGGTTTGTTTGAGAACGGGCGGGATACGTGAAGGGCCGAAAGGCTCGTTTCCGTTGCATGGGGTCGTGAACAATGGCTCGTGCCCCAGAAGCTGCGCCGGTCATCCTACATCGAACATGTGCCGAAGAGTAAGCATTCGCAAGATAACCGTAAAACCTCTTCCGTTCCCGCCGGAACATGGTTCAGCATAGACATTTGCGCTAAGATGGCAACATTTTTTCCAGTCTGTGACAAAGTGAACATTATTTCCAGGATTATGATTCACGGACTTGACCTTCTGTCCTGCTGCTAGCAATCTGGTCGGCGTATGAACGATCACAAGCACCATATTGCCGTGCTGGCTGGCGATGGCATTGGCCCGGAAGTCATGGCTGAAGCTCTGAAAGTCCTTGCGGCGGCGAGTTCCCGTTACGGTTTTTCCGTGAGTTATGAAGAACATTTTGTCGGAGGTGCCGGCATCGACAATTGCGGTAAGGCCCTTCCGGATGAAACGGTGGCAGCCTGTGAACAAGCGGATGCCATCCTGTTTGGTTCCGTCGGTGGCCCTAAATGGGAACATCTTCCCCCCAACGAGCAACCGGAACGCGGCGCTTTGCTTCCTCTCCGCAAGCATTTCGGCTTGTACGCCAACTTGCGTCCCGGTGTATGCCTGCCGGAATTGACGCATGCCTCTCCGATTAAGAACGAGATTATTCCCCATGGATTCGATATACTCTGCGTCCGCGAACTGACTGGCGGCCTCTATTTCGGCACTCCTCGTTTTCGTGAAGCGGAAGGCGACGATGAAGTGGCTGTGGATACGCTCCGGTACCGCAAAAGCGAAGTGATTCGTATTGCCAAAGTCGCCTTTGAAGCTGCCCGTGGTCGTTCGAAAAAAGTGACGAGTGTGGACAAGGCGAATGTGTTGACCAGCTCCCTGTTGTGGCGTGATGCAATTCTTGAAGTGGCAAAAGACTACCCTGATATTGTCCTGAACCACATGTATGTAGACAATGCGGCCATGCAACTGGTGAAGAACCCATCCCAGTTCGATGTGTTGGTTACGGAAAACATGTTCGGAGACATTCTCTCCGATGAAATGGCTATCATCTGCGGTTCCCTCGGTATGTTGCCGAGTGCCAGCCTTTGCCAGGGACGTGGAGAAGAAGGACGGTTCTTCGGCCTCTACGAGCCTTCCGGAGGTTCTGCTCCCGACATTGCTGGTCAGGGCATTGCCAACCCGATCGCCCAGATTCTTTCCCTGTCCATGTTGCTGCGTTATTCTTTGGGTGAGACCGAAGCAGCCGATGCCATCGACAAAGCCGTGCGTTCGGTGATTTCCGCCGGATATCGTACGGGCGATCTCGCGACAGGAGCTCCGGGGGAAATCCGCGTCAATACGTCCGGCATGGGCGATGCCGTCGTTGCGGCTCTTGCCTGATCCTTTCATGATGATTCCGTCTACTTCCATGAATGTTCTAATTATCGGTCAAGGCATTGCCGGCACCTGTCTTGCATGGGAATTGCAGAGACGAGGCGTGAACTTCATGGTAGTAGACAAGCCCTTGGGCGAGACGGCCTCCCGCGTGGCTGCCGGTCTTGTCAATCCGATGACGGGTAGAGCTTTTCGTCCGGGCTGGAGGCAGGCTGAGTGTTTGTCTGCCGCTGCCGGATTTTATCCTGAAACGGAACGAGAACTTCACGGATCATGGTGGCAGAAGACCCCTATTTTCCGGGAATTGGAAACGGAGGATCAGCTTGAAATCTGGAAAGAACGCCAGATGGACGAAGCTTCATCCGCTTATGCCGGTCCCTTGTTTCCGTGGCCGGAAGGTTGGAATGGCAAGGGTAGCGCGGCTTATACGCGCGGCGCTGCTGTTCTCCATGTGGAAGGATTTGTGAATGCAGCTCGTGCCTTGTGGGTTTCCGAAGGCAGATTGAAGGAAGGTGTGGTAACGCCAGAATCTGTCGTGTCGGATGGCGATGCGTGGCTGTGGGATGGAGGCAGATATACCCATGTCGTCTGGTGTACGGGCTGGGAGGCCGGACTTCACCCAGCCATGGCTCCGTTGAAGGGCAGACCGTCCAAGGGGACGATTCTCGATTTGGCACTGCCTGAACTGGAGTGGAAATCGGGTATTCTGCATTTTGGTCATTGGCTGGTACACAGGGACGGTATCTGGCGTTTCGGTGCCACCTATGCGTGGTCTTGGGATGATCCGGGCGTTCCGGAGGCTCCAGCCATACAAGAGCTAATGCTCAGTATCGTTCGCAGATACAAAGGCAGCGATCTTGGCTATTTGAGGGCTCGGGCCGCCGTCCGTCCGATTATCCGCCGCAGCCAGCCGGTTGCCGGCCCTATCCCGGGATTGGCCGGGCAATACGTGTTCTCGGGGCTGGGCAGCAAGGGTGTGACGACTGCGCCGTGGACAGCTGCGGCACTGGCCGCTTTTTTGCACGAAGGGACGGAAATTCCCTCGGATTTATCTCCTTCCTCATTTTGGAAGTAAGGTTCCCTCTGTTCCTCCTCTTCTAGGAAAGTTTTCCCGGAAACCGGCGTAGCTGGACTAATCGACGGCTCCCGGGACAAGCGGAAATCCTGAATGATTCACGGAACGGTAACTGTAAGATTTTTGATCTCGCCCTTGAAGTTTCCTGTTTTCTCAAGCGGGAAGACGAGGGTGCGAACACAGGCGATCGCCTTGTCTTTGCCTCCGCGTGGAACACGGATGATGTCGAGAGATTCCTTCAATTGTCCGTTTACATACAATTTGGTGCTCCGGCTATCTCCTTCGATACCCAGTTGGACCTCCTTGTCCAGAGGTACCGTATAGTCAAAGGTGTACAGATAACCGTCGCGCTCGAAACCGAGTTTTCCTTCCTTCGGGTCACTGAGGTAAACCATGGCATTCGGGGACTGGAAGAGGATGGTTCCCTTGGGATTGTCTGCCGCTTTCAATGTGAAGTCTACGCGATATCCATAACCGATTTCCTTCATCCCGGTGCTTTCCCCGGAAGCGAGGGTTTCTTTTTGCAGGATGATACCCTTGCCGTTTCTGACTCGGCCCATGATATTGACACCGGGGGCTTCGCTGAGATTTTGGCGGAGTGATTCGAATTGTTCAAAGGGTCGCAGTCCTCTTCCTCCCGTCCACATCTTGACGGCAAGCGTTTGCATGGCGGGGAAGACGCGGTGGTGGACATCCTTTTCGGAAATGCCGTTGCCGACGTGGTCGTTCCACACGGCGAACATGCCGCCTTTGATTTTCGGATCGCCTTCTTCGAATTTCGCGTTTCCGATTTGATTGGGTTCCCAGGAATTATACAGATGCTTCGTATTGAGATAATTGTAATAGTATCCTGCTTCCGGGACAATGTAGAGCAGGCCATCCGGGATGCTGACAAGGTCGTATCCCTGTTTTACCATGTTTTTAGGCTGGGCATAGTTGTTGTGCCATGCGTACATGAGAACATTGTCCGCTTTGACCGGAGTATCTCCTTTGGCATGGGTCAGAGCACCCCAGATTGCTGCCTGTTTGCCGTAGCTTTCCACGAGGCGAATGTAGTGGTCGGTGAAAGAACGGAACTTTTCAACGACTTCCTTTTTGGCGTTGGAGTATTCATCCGTGCCGATATGAACCTGTTTGCCGCGGAAGACGGGGTTGGGGCCGGAGAGATACTCTTTGAATAATCCGTCCATAAACGTGTAAGTCTCCGGGTTGAAAAGATCCAGGTGATCCATGCCATATTCCTTGCTGCCTATTTCGGGTTTGTAGTGCGAAAAGGCCAGAGAATGGGCGGGAACGTCGATTTCGGGAATGATGTTGACGCCTCTGCTTTCCGCTTGCTTCTGGAGATTGATGAATTCCGCCTTGGTGTAAGAACCGTCCTTGGCCGTCAGGCCTGGATAGGTATCGCATTCCAGCCGGAAAGCGGCATAGGTCTTATCCCAGTCTTCGTCGAAAAAAACCTTGAATCCATTGTCATTCAGATGAATATGGAATGTATTCATCTTGTAGTAAGCCATGAACTTGACGTAGTCTTGAAGGAAGTTGATCGTGAAGAATTTGCGCCCGCAGTCCAACATGAATCCCCGGATCGGGTATTGCGGGTAGTCCAGAGTTCTGCCCTTGGGCAATTGAAGTTCGGGGGATTGTTCAAGAAGCTGGAGCATGGTGCGCGTTGCCCAGTATACTCCCTTCGGATCATTGCCGATGACGTTGACGGTTTCATCGATATCAAGAGAATACGCTTCTTCGTTTTTGTTCGGCAGTTCCCCTAGGGAGAGAATGATATCTCCGGGATTCGGCTGGCCGATGCGCACGGGGATCTCCCGTCCGAACATGGTTTTGATATCCGCAGCAAATTCATGAGCAACAGGCATGAGCTTATCCTTAACGACACTGGGGATGACAATTGCCGTTCCTCCGGTGAATTGCCATATGCCCTCGTCTCCGACCCACTCTCTGAGTTCGGGAATGACAAACGGTTTCTCATTCGGCTGGGCAAATGCCAGAACGGGCCCCAGCAGGGACAGAGAGGATAAAATGAAGAGTTTCTTGATCACGGACAGGAATACGTACTCTCTGCGATGAATCTTTCTCCATTGTAACGGGAAGACGTGCTTGAAAGAAAAGATTGGAAAAAACCAACGTATCCGATGCCTTTGGAGGAAACAAACAGGAAGCTCTCGGCGGCGGTGTAATTCATCCGGACCGAAACCTGTTTGCCCGGATGTTTCCGTTGGCTTAGCAGAGGGGACGTACGGGGATGCCCTTCGTTGTGAAATAGGCCTTGGCTTCCGGTACCGTATGTTCGCCGAAATGGAAGATTGAGGCTGCCAGGACAGCATCGGCCTTGCCTTCCGTGAGGACATCGACCATGTGATCCAGGTTGCCGGCACCTCCGCTGGCGATGACCGGTATGCCGACAGCTTCGCTGACGGCTCGCGTCAGGGCAATATCGTAACCCGCTTTGGCTCCATCGGCATCCATGCTGGTCAGCAGGATTTCCCCGGCGCCCCGACGTTCTGCTTCGAGTGCCCATTCCACGGCATCCAGGCCGACGAAGTTGCGCCCGCCGTGGGTGTACACTCCCCATTTGCCGGAGGCCAGGCGTTTGGCGTCAATAGCGACGACGATACACTGGTTGCCGAACGCCGTAGCCCCTTCATTGATGAGATCTGGACGATTAATGGCTGCCGTATTCAGAGAAACTTTGTCGGCTCCGGCCAAAAGCATTTCTCGCATGTCCTCAACCTTCCGAATGCCGCCGCCGACAGTCAGGGGCATGAAACAGCAGTCCGCCGTTCTGCGAACAACATCGACCATCGTTGCTCGTCCGTCGGATGAGGCTGTGATGTCGAGAAAGACGAGTTCATCCGCTTCCTGCCTGTCATAGGCCATAGCACATTCGACAGGATCACCGGCGTCGCGGAGATTGATGAAATTGGTACCTTTGACGACACGACCGTTCGTGACGTCCAGACAGGGAATGATACGTTTTGCCAGCACGAAGACCATGTAGCCACTATTTTGCCGTGAGGGGAAGCTCAAATTGCGCTTGTTAGCGCCGAAACAAAGGGTAAACTGTGCATCTGCCTCCTTTCGTCATGGACACAGCACGGAAACGATACAACCTGTTCAGCCGAACCTCCCTCGTCGGGCTGGCATTGATGGTTGCCTGCGTTTTGTGGGAATTGGGCTGGCCTTTGGAGACGGCTCAGTACGAGAACATCGTCATGGCCCTGAATCTGGCGACAATCGCCCACTTGGTGGGAATTATCGGGGCTTACGTTTATTGCGAGGAAAAAAGAAGACCTCCGCTGCGCCTCCTCATTTTTCAAATCATCGGTTGTTTGGTGATCTTCGGTCTTTTGGTGAGAGAGGATACTCTTTCTCCTGAAAAAATTAAACAGGGAGAAGTTATCCGTCTGGTCGCGACGATTGGCTTGGTGCTCATCCCCTCCCTCGTTTCTCTGACGCATGTCTTTCAATGGCTGATCAAGCGACAGGGCAAGCCGGTGATGCCTCCGGCTCTGCAATTCGTCGTCTCTCTCATTTGTGCGGTCCTTGCCGGGAGTGGCCTGTTGATGTTGCCTAATGCCACTCATGGAGATATCCCCTATCTGGACGCTTTGTTTACCAGTGCCAGTGCCGTATGCGTGACGGGGCTTTCATCTGTGAATTTTGCCGAACAATTTACACTGACGGGCCAAATTTTCGTCCTGTGTCTCATTCAGATTGGCGGTCTGGGCGTCATGACGTTCGCCTATTTTATTGCCATGATCGCCGGGCAGGGTGTTTCTCTCAGGGATCGCGTTCTCCTGCGAAATATCTTTGACGAAAGCAATTTGAATGCTGCTGTCCTATCTGTCCGTCACATTGTTATCAGTACTCTGTTCCTGGAAACGACCGGAGCTCTCTTTCTCTATTTCACATGGAAAACCCAGGGGGTGGATCCGGGATCAAGCCCTCTTTGGTGGCATGCCATGTTCCATGCGGTTTCCGCTTTCTGCAACGCCGGATTTTCAACTTTCCCGGGAGGACTCGGTGCTCCCGGACTTGTCGCGTGCCGCTTGGGCCAGTTGGTGATCCTGTGCCTGATCACCATGGGGGGACTCGGCTTTCCCTTGTACCAGGAGGCTTGGTATCATTTCAAACGATGGTTGCAGGAACGCAAGAGTACGGCTCGCATGCGTAAAATCCCATGGTCTCCGTACAGCAAACTTGTTCTTTGTACCACCTCGATCATCGTTTTTATCGGTACTTTATCCCTGTTTCTGGTCAATACGGATTTGGGAAGGGAAATGACATGGACGGAGCGTCTTTGGGTTTGCCTGTTCGATAGCATTTCATCCCGTACCGCAGGTTTTGCCATTACCAACATGGAGTTCTACATGCCGGCGGGTTGCCTGATTATTTGCGCACTCATGATTATCGGCGGTAGCCCTGGAGGGACCGCCGGGGGAATCAGGACAACGACGGTTGCCGTAGTTGCCGGGGAAGTGTTTCGCGTCGTCAAAGGGCGTAAGTACGTTCAGTTTTTCCGGAGGCGAATCGACCAGTCCGTGATCGAACGATGCCTGTGTACCATTGCCGTGTGCGGTGCATGGGTCGGCGCTTCGACCGTTCTGGCATGCTCGTTCCAACCGGAGGGAGTTGCTCCTCTGGATATGTTCTTCGAAGTATGCAGCGCATTTTCTACATCGGGTTTGTCGATGGGGGCGACATCGTCCTTGTATGACATTCCCAAATGTATCGTTATTATTAACATGATCGTTGGCAGGGCAGGATTATTCCTGTTTCTTGTGGCTCTGGCCGGCACTCCCGAACCCAAGCATTTCCACTATCCCGCCGTTAAAATACCTCTTACCTGAATTAATCCCCTATGAAATACACTGTTATCGGACTTGGCCAGTTTGGCCGGAATCTCTGCCTCGAACTTGCTGCCCGAAAAATGGATGTTGTAGCTGTAGGCAATACGGAAGAATGTCTGGAAGATGTCCAGGACCAAGTGACCTATGCCATTATTTCGGACTATACAAACCCCAATTCTCTCAAGGAATTGGAGTTTGACGACGATTCCGTGGCTATTGTTTCCATTGGAGACAGCTTCGAGGAGAATCTTTTGGTTGTTTCTTACCTTCAGCAAATGGGTGTCAAGCAGATCTATGCCCGCGCCCTCAGCGATGTTCACGAGCACATCCTCAAACAGATGAACGCCAAATTCATCAATCTGGCGCAAGTGACAGCCCGGCAGTTCGCAAGTCAGCTTCAGTCCCCTCAATTCCTCAGTGCAACGCCTCTGGACGAGTCTCATGCCATCGTCGAAATGGCTGTTCCTGAAAATTGGATCGGCCGCAAGTTGCGCGATGTCGAACTCAGAACCCGCTTCAAACTGAACTTGTTGACTATTCGTCGCGGTGATGTGCCGGAGGATCGTGAAGGAGTCATGGCCATGCCGCGCAACCCCGTTATCGGAACGCCCGATCCCGACCTCGAGTTCAAGCCCGATGACATCCTGATTCTCTTCGGGCGCGAAGATAGCCTGACCCGTTTTGCCGAGTATATTACCGAAGAACAGGAAAAATAGTATCGGTAGCGCATCTTTCTGGGGGAGATCTGTTTTCTTGAGTAGGAACGAAATCCCCTGAAATGCTACACCGGGAGGGAAGGGAGCTAGCACGAAATGGTGGTTCGCGCACCAATGACGATATGTCGGCTTGCCCTTGGCGGCAAAACGTGAGAAAGAAAATTGTCCTTATACCAGACTGCCTGTTGACACAACTCTCACTCTTCCTTCGGGAAGGCTCTGCCGCAGGGATTTCGCGCGGCTGGGCGTTTTTGGGTTGAATGCATTCGGAAATGGGCAAGGACGCAGCTCTGCATCCGTGGATGGAATCGATAAGCCCGGATGCCAGTTACCGCATCATACATATAATAACAGTACCATATGTCTCAACATTATACATCAGGACGCCAGGGTCATGGGCCCCAGCGCCGCAACAACAGACAGGGTAGATACCATGGAGGCGGGGACCGCAAAGGCGGATTCAGGCCCAACCGCAGCAATGCTCCCAAACCGGTCAAACTTACCTTCTGGCAGAAAATTCTGAAATTTGTCGGTCTTTACAAACCGCCGTTCCAGAAGAAAAAAGACACACCTTCCAGATTCGTCGAAGGTAAAACCGGAAGGACGAATATTCGCATTGCCCGTTCCCGCGAAAGCAGGACTCCCATCTCCCGCCAGCCCGTTAGCGTACCCCGCCTCTACGTTGGCAACCTCTCCTATGAAGCTACGGAATCCGATTTGGAGGATCTTTTCAAGGGGATTGGCGCCGTTCGCAGCGTGGAAGTGATTTACAATCCCCGGACGCATAAGTCCAAAGGTTACGCATTCGTGGAGATGCAGTTCATGGACGATGCCGTTCGTGCCGTTACCGTTCTGCATGACCAGCCTTTCATGGGGCGCCTCCTTACGGTAAGCGCTGCCAATGAACGTCAGGAACAGGCCAGGGATGACCAACAAACCGGCCAACCTGACTTGCAGGAAACCGGCGTAGGCGAATCCCGCCAGGATGAGGCCTGATTTTCCAATTTCCACCTGGAAGATTGCAGGAAAGCCGCCCGTAACAAGGCGGCTTTCTTATTGCTGTTGAATACTGAAAAAATGTCCTGGAACAAATCCGGAATCGACGAATTGAGAGAAGGGCTGGGGGAAATGGATTATTTTTTGGCAGGGCGCTCCAAGGAGATGTTCCACTTCTTTTGCATGATATTCCGATGTTGGTCCAGCTTGCCTTGGAAACGTTCCCACGAACGAACGTCGGCTGGTGACCATCCGGCTTCGCTTAGTGCCAATGCACGGGGGTAAGCCATGTAAAACGCCTTGTTGATATCGGGGATGCACTCTCCCCACATGGTAGCTTCTACGCCGACGATATGTGCAGCGTCTTCCTCCGTAAGCCCGCGTCCCGGATCCAGCTTGTAGGTTTGTTCCAGGGTTGTGGTAGGCATCCATCCTCCGGCTGGTTCTTTTTTGGGCCAGTCTCCGGGGAGTTGGGGATAGTCGAGATAGCAGTGTTCTCCAGGAGAAAAGATGAGCTTTAAGCCTTCCTTTCGCGTCCGGGCAACCGTGTCGGGCGTCAATCCCAATCTCCAAGTGTAAACCGTCGATCCTTTCGGATAAGAGGCGATAGGTTGCTCGTACCAGAAAAGAGGTTCCTTGCCGGCTTTGTTCACGATATCCGTCAGCCGGGAAAAAAACTGGATCATTTCCTGACGGGCTGCTGTTTTCATCGCGTTGTTATCTCCGTCTTTTGGCTCAGCAATCCCGGCAGCCTTGCGCCATGCAGCGCATTTCGGACACTTCATCCAGTTGTCCTCCGGAGCTTCGTCACCACCCAGATGAATGTAGCGGGAGGGGAAAATATCCTTGAGTTCCTTGATGACGGCTGTGTAGAATCTCCAAATATCGGGATTGCCGGGACAAACCAGTTCCTTCGTTACTCCATTCGAGGTAAACACCTTCAAATTCGGATTCGGAAAACAGATGAATTCCGGGTATGCGGCGGCAAGGGCTACATTGTGCCCCGGAGCATCTACTTCGGGGATGATCTCCACATTCTTTGCTGCGGCGTACCTGACCAAATCCTTGAGTTCCTGCTTTGTGTACATGCCCCCATGCGGCTTGCCGTCGCCATTGGTCTCCTCGCGGTGCGAGGCAATAGTTTTCAACCTGGGATACCCGGGTACGGGCAATCTCCAGCCTTGGTCGTCCGTAAGGTGCAGATGCAGCCTATTGAACTTGTAATAGGCCATGACATCAATGAACTTTCTGATGTCGGATACGGGGATGAAATGGCGGGCGGGATCCAGCATTAGGCCGCGCCAGGGATAGCGGGGACTGTCCTTGATCGTACCGCAGGGGATTCCTTTGTCTCCGAATTGGGAGATCAACTGATCCAGCGTACTGTGTCCATACAGTCTTCCGGCGGGAGTGCTTGATTTGACAAAGGCTTCCCGGGGAGTGATGATGAGTTCGTATGCTTCGGGATCAAGGCTTTTGTCGATAACGTTCTTGATTGGGAACGGTTTTTTGAGGAGGCCGTCGTCTGTGATGATTTCCCTGGGCTCCGGAATAATATATGCGGGACGTTCCGTAAAATCGGGAGCAGCCGATGCTGTAATTCCCTGCCCGAAAGCGAGAGAGAACAAGGCGGTAAGGGCAGGGAAGAAGGGACTCATCAGAAGAGCAGAAGTACAGGATTTTCCATGAGAGTCTTGAATTCCGAAGCAATACCTGCGGCTTCACTCTGGTCGAGCAGAGTTGAATTGATGTATAACGTTACCGGGAGAAGTAACTTGTTGACTGGCTTGCCCGCTTCAAATCCGGTCTTGGGCCGTGTTCCTCCCAATGCAATGAAAGCTTCCGGATGGGATGCCAGTTTTTCCCGCAAATTCGGCACGGGCAGGCCGGCATCGGCCAGGATGATGGACGGAGTTGTCGATGAAGCAGGAGAAGGTTCCCCGGCTTCCGCTCCGATGCGGGCACGGGCGATGTGGTAAATGGTCTTGTTTGCTGCCTCGGATACGGGGATCTCGCGGTTTCCCTTGTCCATAACCATGACCAGATCAATTGCTCCATCCGGGCGGCTTTGACGTGACAGGCAAGCTCGCACGGATGCACGGGCAACGTAGTCGAACAGGGAATAGCGGCATCCCATCAGTTTTTCACACTGGACGGCGATGGGCATACTGATGGCAGCCAGCTGTGACATGTCCGCCGGGAAGGAATAGGCATAATAACCGTCCATACGGACGACGACAGAGGAAACGCGCATTTTGACGGAGGCCTTTTTCATGATAGGCATGGTGTCCTTTTTGCTGGCCTCTGCCGCATCGTGAAGGTCGCAAGACATGATTTTGCCGTGGGGACCGGATCCTATTATTCCGGAACAGTCGAGATTGAGTTTACGGACTATGGCTGTCGCCAGCGGGCTCATCCTGGGAGTAATGGAGGGGGGAGATACCAAGTCATCCTCTTCAAGCATGGCCAGTTGCTGACCGTCAGTGACCTTGCTCCCTTCTTCGACACTCAGCTGGGTCAGGACGCCACTGTCGGATACGAGAAGTTCCATATCGGCGTATTCTGTCTGCAAGTCGGCGATGTGGTCTCCGGCTGCGACACTGTCTCCGACACGTTTCAGCCACCGCGATACGGTAGCTTCCATAATCGTGTCGGATAAACGAGGCATTTCAATTTTGATCGACATAACGTGAATCCTTACGGTTTTATACTGCCACAAACCTCCTCCGATATTCAACGCTTCTTCTCCGAAAAGTTTATTTCGTTCTCGGAACTTTTGCCTGATATTTCCTCAAATTCAGAAAAAATCCCGGAGCAAGAGAGTCCTCCTGCTCCGGGATCAAGACGATTGCCGGCGATTCCGGTCATCGTGTGTTTTTTAGGCACTGAATTTTTCTTCGCCATCGATGAAGACTTTGGCTGTGCTGAAATCGTCGTTCAGCAACACCATGTCTGCGTGGAATCCGGGAGCAATTTTGCCGAGACCTTCCAGGCCGAGGGATTGGGCCTGGTTCCAAGAGGTCGCTTTGACCAGTTCGCTTAGGGGCAGTCCTGTCAATTCATGCACATTACGCAGGCCGTAGGCGTATTTCAACGTACTGCCGGCGAGATTGCCGGATTCCTGAAGGCGGGCGACTCCGTCCTTGACGATGATAGGAAGACCTCCGAGATCTCCGGGGCCGTCGGGCATCCATGAACAGGCGAGGGAATCGGTAATCATGAGCATTTGATCCGGCTTCTTGTTGGAGAACACGGTCGACAACATATCCCCGCAGAGATGGATTTTGTCACAAATGATTTCGATTTTGATTTCTTCATCCAGAAAACCGGAGCCGACCAGGCCGATTTCCCGGTGGTGCATCGGCGACATTTGGTTGCAGAAGTGAGTCAAGTGCACCAGTCCCGCAGATTTGGCAGCTTTAAAATCAGCATGGGTTGCCGCGCTGTGACCAGCGGAACAGCGAATGCCCTTGGCCGTGGCCTTGGCGATGAACTCAACGCCGCCGGGCATTTCAGGAGCTAGAGAGATAAGAAGCACGGGGGCGATGGAATTCAGATGTTCCACTTCTTCGATGCTTGCCTGGCGCACATAAGCCGGATTTTGAGCGCCACAGCACTTCGGGTTGATGAACGGACCTTCGAGATGAACTCCGGGCGTTTTGGCGAACTCCTGCGTTTTCCGGTATTCCGCTACTGTTTTGCATACATCTTCCAACACCTTCGGCGGCAATGTCAGCGTTGTCGGCAGCCAACTGGTGACGCCTTCTTTCATCTTGCACTCGGCAATGACTTTCAGACCGTCCAAGTCGGCGTCGCACGTATCGTGACCGCCTGCGCCGTGGCTGTGGATATCAATGAAGCCGGGAAGAAGCATTTTGCCTTCGGCATCAATGACCTTGTCGGCTACGGGAAGTTCCGTTCCGGGTTGCAGAATACGGACGATTCGACCGTTTTCCGTTTCAACCGAGGCACCGGCAATGTCGATACCCGGAGAAATGATGCGGGCGTTTTTGATCAATGTTTTCATAATATGTTTGTTGTACGGTTGAGTATGTTACGTTTTGTTGAAAATTCTTATGGTTTCTGTTGTACCGGTGAGTCAAGGGCTTTGTTCCAAGCGCGAACCCGTTCGGCTTCTTTTTTCAGAACAGGTTCCGGAGAATCGACAATGGTGACGGACTTGATTTTATCGCCTTTCCGGATGGCATTGACGACATCCTGTCCGGCCAATACCCGGCCGAAGACCGTATGTTTGCCGTCCAGATGAGGCGTGGCGCGGTGAGTGATGAAAAATTGAGAACCGTTGCTGTTTGGTTGTCCGGTATTGGCCATCGATAGAATGCCGGGCCCATTGTGAGTCAGTCCTTCTACAATTTCGTTCTCGAATGAATAGTTGGGTGTGCCGTATCCTGTTCCCGACGGATCCCCCGTCTGGATCATAAAGTTGGGAATCACACGGTGGAACGTTACTCCATTATAGTATCCGCGTTTCGCAAGATTAAGGAAATTGGCGGCGGTGACCGGCGTCTTCGAGGCATACACCACGAGGTGGATCTGACCCTGCGTCGTATTGAGGATAACCCGGACGTCCTTGAGTTCCTGGGTATCTGTACCGTTTCCTTCTGTTGAGGCAAACGACAGACAGATCATCAAGGCGGCTAGAGCCGTCATTATGGCGATGAACTTTTTCATAGTCATACTCTGTTAGCATGGAATTCCCCGGGGAGCCAGAGTAAATCTTCACATGAAGACAGATCGGTGCGGGCTTATGACGCGATGGTCGAACAAGAGGGGAATTGCTGGATTTTTATTCGGAGAGGATTTGCCCGTCAGTGATGGTAATAATGCGGTCTCCCCGTTGGGCGATGTGGTGGTCGTGGGTGACGATGACCAGGGTTTTGCCGTCTTCGGAAGCAAGATTGAAGAGGAGGTTTAGGACTTCGTCGCCATTACGGGAATCGAGATTACCCGTTGGTTCATCCGCAAAGATGATGGATGGATTGTTGGCGAGGGCGCGGGCGATAGCCACACGTTGTTGTTCTCCGCCGCTGAGTTCTCCGGGCAGGTGATCAAGCCGGTCTCCGAGGCCGACGCGTTCCATCAGGGATTCGACATAGGCGGCATTTTGTTTTCCGCTGATGGAGGACGAGAGACAGGCGTTCTCCATGGCGGTCAGCTCCGGCATCAGCAGATAGTTTTGGAAGATGAACCCCATGTGCTTGTTGCGGAACCTTGAACGGGCCGTAGTGGGAAGCGCGTAGATATCCTGTCCGGCAATGACAACCTGTCCGGCCTGGGGTGTTTCCAGTCCGGCCAGGGTGTACATGAGGGTTGTTTTTCCTGCGCCGCTTGGACCGCAGAGGAAGACTTTTTCCCCTTGGGAGATGTCGATGTCCAGTCCATGGAGGACTTCAATCGTCTTTTTGCCGATTGTATAGCTACGGTGAAGGTTCCTGGCGGTGATCACGTCGGGAGAATAGCGGGGAGAAGATGAGAATTAAAGCTCAATGTTGTCAATGAGGCGGACATCTCCGAAGAAAACGGCCAATGCCATGAGGGCGGGAGAGCTATGGTCGTTATTGTCGAGGGATTGCATGGTTTCTGCGTGGACGATTTCGATGTAGTCCACTTGAGTGTTGGGAACGGATGCAATTGTTTCCAAGGCATTGCGGCGGATGGTATCGAGGGATTCCCCTGCGGAGTATTCGTTACGGGCCTGGAGGAGGAGCTTGCGGAGAACCGGTGCTGCCTTTTTCTGATCGGGCGTTAGGCGGGCATTGCGGGAAGAGAATGCTAGTCCGTTGTCGGCACGGACGATTTCCACACCGTGGATAGTAACCGGAATATCGAGGTCGCGTACCATGCGGCGGATGATAGCCAGTTGCTGGAAGTCCTTTTTACCGAAGATGGCATCCGTTGGTTGGACAATATTGAAGAGTTTGGCGACGACGGTACAGACCCCGGTGAAGTGGCCGGGGCGGGAAGCTCCGCAGAGTTTAGTGGAGAGACTGTTTTCTTCAATGGCGATACTGCGGTCCGGGGAGTACATGATTTCCGGAGTTGGCGTGAAAACGTAATCGACTCCGGCATTTTGGCAAATGGCGAGATCACTGTCGAGAGTACGGGGATAGGTAGCCAGGTCGTTCGTATTGTCGAACTGGATTGGGTTGACGAAAATGCTGGCGACGACGATGCCTGTTTCTCCCGCCATTTTTCTGGCTTCCACGAGGAGATTCTTGTGCCCTTCATGGAGGGCGCCCATCGTAGGAACGAGAACGATTCTTTTTCCCTGTCGAACAGAGTTGAGCTGTTCACGCAATTCTTCCTTACTCGAATAGCTTTGCATGGGCTCAGGTTGCTTCCGTGATGACAAAAGTTCAATCACGAAATACGCCTGACTTGTATTGACGAATGTCCATGTACGTGTAAAATGCCCGACACGTCAAGATATACGAAAGATTATGAAATTTTTTAATACTACTCTGATTGCCGCCGCTGCCTTGGGAATGGTAAGTGCCGCCCACGCTGAATTGAAAGTTGCCACTGTTGATGTTCAGCAGGTCTTCAAAGATTACTATAAGACGCATGAAGCTCAGAAGGAAGTGAACAATGTCCGTAAGGAAATCGAAGCCGAAAACGCCACCCGCATGGAAAAGGTGAAGGCTATTGAAAAGGAACTGCAGGACATCAAAAAGCGAGGAGAAGATCCTTCCCTGAGTGATAAGGCCAAACAGAGTTTGGGCGAGCAATTTCAGTTGAAGCAGAACGAAGGTATTGCTCTGGAGAAAGCCCGTCGTGAATTCGTGGAACGCAAGAGTCGTTCCCTCAACGAAACCGTACAACTCAAAATGTCGGCTATTATTGAAGAAATCAACAAGGTTGCTACCGACAAGGCAACGTCCGGCAAGTTCGATCTTGTGCTCGACAAGAGTGCTGTGAGCGCAGCTCAGACGAAGGTTTTCCTTTACACCAATCCTTCCATGGACATTACCGCCGAGGTGAAAAAGGAACTCAACGCTTCTGCTCCTGCCGGCTTTGATCCGGAAAAGGACTCTGTGGACATTCAGGTGCCCGCTGCTGCCGCTCCAGCTCCGGCTCCCGCCAAGTAAAAAGTATTTGTTTAGCCCCCGGCTACGTGAATCATGAAACTTGATCTTGACTCATTGGTGACATTAACGGGGGGAACTGTCCTTTCAGGCGATCCCGGTGTTCTGATTACCGGGGTCGCTTCTTTGAAGGAAGCCTGCCGTGAGGAGGCTTCCTTCCTTGGAAACGAGAAATACTTTCACGATTTTCTGGAGACGAAGGCCGGACTTGTACTCGTGCCGCCGTCCCTGCCGAAGTATCCGGAAGGGGTTGTCCTCGTCGAAGTGGAAAACCCCTCCCTGGCTTTCAACTCGCTTGTTAATTACTTTCAGGCGAGTTCCTACCGTTTTACCCCGGGTATTCATCCGACGGCCGTGGTGGATTCCTCCGCTCAGTTGGATCCCGATATGGTGAGAATCGGTCCTCATGTCACCATTGGTGCGCATGTCGTGATTGGCAAAGGCTCTGATATCGGTCCGGGATGTGTGATTGGAGATGGTGCTGTTTTAGGTGAAAATTGCCGATTGCATTCCAATGTGACTATTCGTGAACGCTGCCGTCTTGGTAACCGTGTTGTGATTCAGCCCGGAGCTGTGATCGGCTCGGACGGATTCGGTTTCCTGATGGGAGAGGATGGCCGTTACGTAGGCATTGACCAGGTTGGTATTGTGGAACTTGGAGACGATGTGGATGTCGGTGCCAATACGACAATAGATCGTGCCAGGTTTGGTCGTACGGTAATCGGGGAAGGAACCAAGATCGACAATCTTGTCCAGATCGGACATAATGTCCAGATTGGCAAACATTGCGTGATCGTGTCCCAATCCGGCATAGCGGGCAGCACGGTCTTCGGTGACTATTGTACGGTCGCCGCACAGGTAGGTATTACCGGACATTTAAAGATTGGCAACAAAGTTACGCTGGCTGCCAGGTCTGGTGTCATGAACGACCTTGAGGACAACAGTATTTATTGGGGAACTCCTGCCGTTCCCTTCAAGGATGCCAGCCGCCAGTATGCTGCTATCCGTAAATTGCCGGGGATGCTCAAGGAACTGAAGGCCTTGAAGAAAACATTCTTGAGCGAGGATTGATTCTCCTCTTCCCCAAGATGGAAATCCTTTTTATTCCGCATGAGACGGACTTCAGGAAACTATGGACACAGCTCATTTGTCATCTCTCCTGACGGGGTATTCATCGCCTTTCCCCGAAGAAAGTATTGCACGGTTGCGTATGCTCTCTCTTTTGGAAAAAGGGAAGGATGCCTGGAATCGTGCTCATTACGAACCGGGGCATTTTACGGCTAGTGCGTATGTGTTGAATCCGGTTGACTGGCGTGTGGCAATGGTGTTTCACAGGCATTTGAAGCGTTGGTTGCAACCGGGGGGGCATGCGGAGGATTCCGATGCAACGATTGAGGCTTCCGCCCGCCGGGAATTGCTGGAGGAGACTGGTTTGGATCCCCGCGGGAAGTGGGAACTGCTGGATTTGGATATTCACGTGATCCCTGCAAGACCCGGACAGCCGGCTCATGAGCATTTCGACTTGCGCTTCCTGTGCCTTCCTTCACAGGAAATCCTTCCTGAACTCTGTGCGGCGGATGATGCCGAGGCCGCTTGTTGGCAGCCGATGGAATTGTTGCGGAAAAGCGACGAAGTCGGAATGCGGCGCATTTACGTCAAATTGGCTGAGTTCATCGGATCTATCCATTAATGAGAGAAGAGTCATTTGAACTCCGGCCTATCTGTGATAGGGATGACTCATTTGCCTGACCAACATTGGACGGTCTTCATCGGAAATTATCGGAGGACTCTGAAAAGCCTTTAAGATAAATCAGCGAGGGCGCGACCAGGAAGGGCTGCCTTCGTTTCTGTTCCCGGAGGAAGATAGGGTATGTTTTTATTTGGCAATTCTGAGAATGCGTTTGTCAACCATGGAGGGAAGCCAGATGACAGCGTCTTTGATGATGAAGTCGGCTGGTCCGTTGGCTGGAACCGACGTGGCGTTTTGTAGGGTGCCTGGGTCAGTCATTGAAACTTTTTTGACGGCGCCGGGTTTGTTGTTGGCTTCCCAGTCGCTGAAGTAAAGGACACCGTCTTCTTTGGCAAGACCGTCATATTGTCCTGGTTGAGAGACGATAGTAGAGACATCACCTGTTTGCAGATTGACGGCTTTGATTTGTCCCTGGGGTTTCCCGTCGGCAGTAGCATATTCGGCGACATAGAGGATATCCCTGTCGCAGACGAGGCCATTGGGGCTGGAGAGGGGGCGTTTGGTCCTGAATTCGATATATTTGCCGGAGGCCGGGTCAACGGTAAAGAGTTTGTTGATATCGGTGGCCGAGGCATAGAGGATGCCGTTTTCTTCTGCCAAATCATTGAGAAAGACCATTTTTTCCCGGGATAAGTCAATGTTTTTAACCTGTTTGCCGGTTTTGATGTCGATGCCGACGATACGATCAATGTCAGTGACGTAGAGAATGTCTCCTTCAATGACAGCTCCCTTGGGGGCATCCAGTTTCACGTCGGGGAAAGCATTGGGAGAGATGATTTGGCCGGACTTATCGATCGTTGCAATGAATCCGTCGCCATCCTTGACCGTGGGAGTCATTTCCTTGCCGATGCATGCCGTATAGAAAATGCCATCTTTTTCAGCGACGCTTTCCGGGTGCCCTGGCAGTTCTGTTTGGCTTAAAATGCTTCCGGATCCCTGAGGGAGGGCAGGTGTCTCGGAGTATGAGGCTACCGGCACCATAAGCCCTAGGATCAGGCTCCATTTGGCTATAAAGGTCGGAGAATCTATCTTCATCGGTCTCAATGTTGCCTTACCTACATAAGGCCTTGGTAAAAATCCGTCAAGAAGTAAAAGAACCCATCTGGGCAGACTGCCTTGATGGGAACTTGTCCGTCCAGCTTTCGTAAGGTGACGACTTTTTACTTTAAATGAGAGGGTGAAAGGCGGAGGAACCTGCTGAGTTGACGGCGATGGCGTCGATTTCCACCAGCCATCCGGGACGGCAGACAGGGGCTTTGACTATGATGTGTGGGATTTGTCCGAGGGGAGACTTGTCCAGGATTTTACTGACGATTCCGGCGTCCGCCCAGTCGCGAAGGTAGACGGTTGCCTGTTTGAGATCTTCCAGTCTTCCTTGGTGGTTTGTCATGAGGGCTTGAATGTTTTCCAGTGTCCGGATGGTTTGGAGATTCACATCGCCGGGATGAACGATTTCGCCGGCGGCATCGATACTGGCAGTGCCCGAGATGAAGTAGCGGGAGCGGTCTCCGTAGATTATTCTGGTGCCGCGTTCGAAGGCGACATTGTACAAATGGGTAGGGGAAAGGTGATCCAACGCTTCCATGTATTCGACTTGCGTGGGAACATGACCGATTTGTCCCCAGCTGTCCATGTGAATGAGACGGGCCGGATGTTCGCTTTGACCTTCGATGCCGGTGCTGGCGATAAAATGGGTGTCTTTGGTCAACCCGTAGCGGGAGAATGTTTCGTTACGTCCGTTGACGAGTCCGGCGTAGTTGTTGTCCACATCGCGGCAGTAGATCCACGTACGGTGGATGAGGTCGGATACGGGGGTATGGAAGCGGGCGGCTACGGAGTCGAGCCAGGCGAATTCTTCATGGGTTTGGTCATGGCTTCCCTGGGAACGGAGAGAGGTTTTGCCTGTGAGCAACATAGTATAGTGCTGCCATTTGACCATGAGAAGCGAGCCTTGTTCATCCCGATAGATTTGTTTGTCGGAAGATCCATCGATATGCCATGCTTCCAAGGCTATTTTGGCTCCGTTGGCGGGCGCTTGTCCGATGCAAGTGACGTAGGACCGACGATTGCCGAGGAGTTGCTTGAGGAGGCTTGTTTGCCGGGTGGCATCACTCAAGTGGAAGCGGAGAAGGAGCTCGTTCTTATCGCCGCCGCAACGTTCATCGTATTCGGCAAGCAACCGTGCAGCTTCTTCTTCGAAACTCTCGCCGGGAGTGGCTGTCATGCAATAGAATCGTTCGTCCGTCGAAGCCGTACTTGTCCATGCTGAGGCAGAAGGCGCTGTGGATAGCGTACTCATGTTAGGAGAGGAAAGATGGCGGATAGATGATTCAGAGAGAACGAACATAATCGACGAGATCGTTAATTTGTTGTTCCGTCAGGTTGCTTGTCGTGCCGCGTATGTCTCCCTTGTTGTACTTGGTAATGACTTCCTTGATGGATGTGGTGCGACCGTCGTGCATGTAGGGGGCGGTGCGCCAGACTTCGACCAGGGAGGGGACGAGTACTTTTTTACCTTCGTCCAATCCTTTGGTGGTACCTGTTGCAACAAGTTGCTTGGTGGTGAAATACGGGTGGGGGTGGCACTGGATACATCCGGCGGATTTGAAGACGTCTTTGCCGCGCCTGGCGGAATCGGACAGAGAGCCTCTTTCAACGCCCGGCGCATGGCATTGGGCGCAGTTCTCCTTTTTAGTCTGTGCTTTGGAGGGCTTGTCTGCCAGCAGAAGAGGACTGGGTTGTTCCTTCATGTTGAGGAGGTATTCGTTGACACATTCCACATGGTCTTTGTCCGGGTTGATGAACTGGATGTGGATGAATCCGGAATTGACGGCTACTTCGGCGGATGCCCGGACCCCCAGGGACATGACGGGGCTTGTCCTGTGGGAAATGAACATACTACGCGTATTCTTCGGGTTGCCCATGCCATCGTTGAGCAAGTCCCAGTCGAGGCCGTCTACACAGGCGTCCGGGTGGCATGATGCACAGCTCTGCCATTCCTGGAAGCAAAGAGTGGCATCGTTGAAGTATTGTTCGCCGAGGCGTTCCCGGGATGTGTCTCCGGCATCGGGGAGTTTGACTTCGCGGGGTTCGGCGTATTCCTTCAAAGGCAGAGTGACGACATTGTCGGAGAAGTAACCGGCGGAGTAGAGATTGGTACCGTCCGTTGCCAGGGATCTGGGGCCGTTGAGGGGGAGACGGTGGCGGGTACGGATGCCGTTGAGGAAGCCGAGGCTTTCCGATGTTTTTTCTCCTTCTTTCAAACCGGCGATTTTTGAAACCAGGCCGGGGAAGTCGATGATACTGGCTTCATGGGTACCGGCGTGTGTGGTGATGAGTTTTTTCCCATCCGGGGTGAATTGAACTCCCCATGGATTGGCGGCTCCCTGGTTGGTGTCGTCCAGCAGGATGGCGTGGTGGTGTTCCGGCCGGGAGGTATCGAAAATGGTGACGGCATTGGTATTCATCCATCCGCGGTCCAGCTGGGTGGTGGGTACTTGGTAACGGCTGAGAATATGGGTGATGGCCAGGTATTTTCCATCGGGGCTCATTGCCATGCCGCGGACGCCCTGAGAACCGTTATCGAGGGGGAAATGGGTAACTTTATTACCTTCAAACCGGGTGAGCTCCGCTGCGGTGAAATCTCCGTCTGCCGGGCCTGCGGGAAGGTGGTTGGCGGCCCAGAGGGTTTTCCCGTCCGGTGAGATGGCAAGAGCTACTGGTTCGCGGGGGACGGTCAGGGTTTTGACGACTTCTTTTTTGTCGAGGTCGATAACGGAAATCGTACTGCTGAAGCGGTTGGGAACATACAAGGTTTTTTCGTGCTTGACCGGGGACATGGGGGTGTGACCGACGGCTATGTCCCCCAGAATTTTACCTTCTTTCAAATCAATGATGGCAACTTTGCCGGCCGGTCCTCCCATGGAGATATAGGCCGTGTCTCCATCCAGGCAGAATCCGTTGGGGGGAGCGGAGAGGGTAATCCCTTGCCGGATGGTGTTGGTGGAGGGATCAAGGAAGACCAGATTTTTAGAATCCCTGTTGGCGATGGCAATACCGCCCTTGTAGGGTTGCAGGGCGACAGGGGTGGCGGAACCGGCTCCGAAAGCTTGACTGATCAGAATGCCGGCGAGAAGAAGTGAAGACAGTTTCATGGTATGCTCCTATCGTACGGGTTGCTGGGTGAGAATGTTTTTATCCAATACTTGGACAGAGGAAATACGGGCGGCGATGGAAGGAGTACTTTTCCAGATAATTTTTTTGTCCGGGGTTACTTCCAAGACTGCCGGCCCTTTGGCTCCTCCGTGTCCCCCCCAGTTGGTGATGACAGTGTTGCCGTTGGGGAGACGTTGGAGTCCGGTGGCGAGGCCGATGGTTACGTCCGGAAGATCGTTTTTCCCGATTTCCCAGACGATATCGTTGGCAGGGTTGACTTCGATAATGCGGTGGGCGCTTCCTCCTGCAATGAGAGTGTTGCCGTTGGGGAGTCTGACGGCGGTAAATCCCCCTTCCGGGAATGTACGGATGACTTTGCCGGTGGCATCTACCTCCATGACTTTACCGTCCTGGATCTGCCTGGTGATGAGGTAGGTTCCAGTGGGCGTTTTACGGATCTGACGGAAGGTAGAATGTTTTCCGCCAAGATTTTTTAATTCGACGGATTTGACGATGTCGCCTGTCTTGCGGTCGATTTCCCGGATGAAGGAAATGCCGTCATGGCTTTCCCCGACCAGGATTTTTCCTCCGGGCAGGGGCTGGCAGGTGTGGATTTCTCCCTTTTTGCCATTGAGAAGGGGCGGTGACCATTCCCAGATAATTTTACCTCCTTTGCCTGAAGCAAAATCGGGTTGAATTTCCCGGATGAATCCCGCCTTGCTGGAATGGAGGATGTTGCCATTTTCCAGCATGACGGAGTCGGATACTTCATCCGGAATGGGCCAGTTCCATTTTTCGCGGCATTGATCGTCGACGATAGCGATTTTTCCGAATCCGCATCCGGACAGCAGGAATTGCCTGGCCGTTTCTTCCGCCCGGCAACTCCATGAGGAGAAACCGGCCAGTAGAAGAAGGATGCTGATGGTGCTACGTTTCACGGACTGGAACGGGTAGAATATTCCTTAGTCTTCGATGATAATGCGGAACCCGACGTTGTATACGGGACGCCAGCCGGGATAACCCCAGCGCCAGGATGATGTGGCGCGGCGCGGGCGTTCGTACCAGGAGCCTCCGCGGACGGCCCGGGGGGCGTGGATATCCTTGGTATCGTTGCGGCCATCTGCTTCGTTCCACGGGTACGGGCGGTATTCGGAGCGTGTCCATTCGGCGACGTTACCGATCATGTCGTAAAGTTTGAAGGCATTCGGCTTGTACGAGGCGACGGGAGCCAGGTGGAGGTTGCCGTCGTTGTATTTTTCATCTCGAGGTACAAAGTCCCAGAATCGATTTGGATTGCGAATGGGTTTCGGGTCTACGCCCTGGACGGCGAGTTGTTTAAGCGAGATGTCGCCCAGGTTGGCGTAGGAGGAGAAGTCCGCATCTTTGGAACCGAAATAGAATGGCGTTTGGGTTCCTCCGCGGGCGGCGTATTCCCACTGGGCTTCCGTCGGCAGGGTTACTTTTTTCCCGGTTTTCTGGGAGAGCCATTTGCAGAACTCCATGGCTTTTTCCCATGAGACGCGGATGACGGGGAACTTCTGGTTGGTGTCCATGTTGTATCCTGGGCGCACCTGGTCCTTGTAGTGCATATCGTACCATCCGTTTTCATAAGACGGGTCGAATTGGCGGTATTGCTCCAGGGTGATTTCCGTTTCCGCCATCCAGAATGGCTTGGAGATGGTGACCGGACCGGCGGGTTTTTCCGACGGAGTTTCGGTATCGCATCCCATGGTGAAGCTACCGGCCGGGATGCGGCGCAGTTTAATGGAGACGGAGTCCCCGAGGCTGATTGAAGTGGATTCCGGTTCGGCGATGGCTTGTGCCGGCGCTGCTTCGGCGGCAGGTGTAGCCTGGGGCATGTCCGGGATGATCGCAGGAGGATTGACTTCGCGCTTATACATGCTGTCTACCATGGTAACATAGTCTCGGACGGCCCCGGAGTAGAGCTTGTGAAGATCGTACCGGCGCTGCAGTAATTGTTCGTTGCGCTTGCCGGGCCAATCGCCACGGTAAGGGGTATTCATGTCCATCCAGGTGATCAGATGATCCCAGTCAGACTTGGTGAGGTTGACGCCGTGATGACCTTTCTTGAGTATCTGGTAGAGTTCCGACGTGTCGGCGAAGAATTCCGTGGCTTTCAGGCCGAGGTAATTGCCTTCCGGTCCGTTGCGTCGCACGTATGGGTGCAGTGACCAGTAGGAAACATTGCCCGGGGCCGGAGCTCCCTTGACGGGATCCAGCGTAGCAAAGTCGGGGATGCTGAGCTTATCGTGGGATTCCTTGTTGTGGCAGGAAATGCAGTTGCGATCCAGGATAGGCTGTATTTCGTTAAGGAAGGTAAACGTGCGCGTCGGCCCATACCATGGCGTGAGCGCTGCAGGTGCTTGTCGGGATGCCATAACCATGCCGCGCGGCGGAGCTTCGTTCTGCGTTTCATGGCATCCGATGCAACTGAGGGTTTCTCCGGGCATGGCCGAGAACCAGCTGCGCATCAATGCCAAGGCCCGCCCTTGTCCGTCCAGCACCTGCAATGTGACCGGCTGGTTGGCCGGAACGGTGAATAGGGCGGAACCGTCCGGGTTGACCGGGGCCGTACCGTACAGAACTTTGACGTCCCAGTTGCTTTCCATGCCCATGGCATAGTGGCTGCCGGTATTGCGCGGGCTGTATTCCGATGTGAAGACGCGGATGGTTTTACCTTCTCCTTTGGGAACTCCCTCCATGGCCCTCCCGCGATGAACGTCCGTGATATACACGTTGGCGGTTGTTTTAGTGGGATCTACACGGTCATGGATGATGGGAGGTTTTCTACGGGGCTTCAGAGGCGTCGGATCGGCATAGATGAAGTAGTCCGTAGCGGTCAAGGGGATGATGTTGTCATAAATATCACACCAGACGACATTCGTGACGGGATCTCCGTGCCCATTGGCGGCGACTGCGAGGTAGGAGGTACGGCTCAAGGGGTAGGGTTCGGCGAAGTAAGGGGTCTTGATATCGTTGACGAGCTGGTCTTTGATGACGTCTTTCACTTTTTTCCCGAAGCCGGGGATCTTCTGGATAGCCCCTTCGACTTCCGTGCGTCCCTGATTGACGTCGAAGACGACCATTTCACCCAGTTTTTTCACGCCGTGGTGTCCGCTGACGATACCAACGAACATGCCGGGATTGTCCGGGAGGGGGCGGGCATTGAACAAGCTGTTGGGCCAATAGGAGTTGGAACCGTAGTATTCCTTCTGGTCGCTGCCGTCCGGATTCATGTGCATCAGGACCCGGCTGAAGTAGTGAGCGCTTTCCGTATATTCCCATCGGAGGAACATGACTCGTCCGTCTGCCAGTACGCTGGGATACCAGTTGTTGTCCTGGTCGAAGGTGAGGCGTCGCGTCGAGTTGTTTTTTCTGTCCAGAAGGTGAAGGTTGCCGACATAGTCGCTGCCGGAGACACAGGGAACACCCTGCATGCCGGAAGTGTTGACGAAAAGGACACGTCCGTCCGGCAGGTAACAGGAGTTGTAACTGTCCGTATCATCCGGCATATGAGAGGTCAGGGATGTCGCTTCCCTGGACTTCAAATCCAGTTCGTAGACATCCCAGGGGCGTTTGTTGTCCTGCTTGTCGAAACGGTTTCCCGTGAACATGAGTTTGGAACCTGTGAAATCCAGTTCAAGATGCCCCATCCAGCGATCGTCCTTACGCAAGGTTGCCGCAGGACTGGGTGAGCCGGTTCCTTGGAAACCGACGATTTCGCTCATGTAGGTTTTGCCCGAATGAGGCATGCTGGTATCTCCCTGCCAGTTGGCGGGCCGGTCATCATTCCTGTTGCTGCGGCCTCCGTGCGGATTGTAGCGGCGGACGGTAAGCCAGTTTTTGATGAATTGGCTGTCGGGATTGGCTTCGATCAAGGCCTTACGGCGTAAGTCAACCAGCTGTTGCAGGGTTTTGGAATCGGCAAAACGGGCTTTTTTGACCCATTCGTCGATGTTGCCAAGCTTTTCCTGAAGGGCTTTCAACTCTGCCAGGAATTGTGGACCGTTCTTGTATGTGTCCGGGAAACGTTCCGAAAGCTGGTTGATAGCGCGTTCGATTGCGACCGTATCATAATTGGACGCGAGTTTTTGCAACCGGCGGAGTTGGATTGCCTGCGAAATGGCTTCCTCATGCTTCATCAGGTCGTCCCAAGAGGCGACGACACCGATTTCCTGTTCGGGCAATTGAAGGATTTGTGCAAGTTTCTTGCCGGCGGCTTGTCCATCGGGCCAGCATTTCCAGACGGGTTCCAGCATGACCATGGCATTGCCACAATCGTCGGAAACTGACGGATTTTGTGAGGCGTTGATGAATTGGGCCGTTTTTTTCCAGAGTTCCTGTACCCACGGGGATTTATTGTCTTGGGCTTCCTTGGGGGGCTGGATGGACGAGAGATCCGCGATCCACGGTTGGAGGTTTCCGGCATGAGCAATGCCTGTGATCGCAAGTATGGAACAACACCAAATGCTGAATGGGGGAAAATGATTGGAAAGATTCATGATCACAATGTTTTTCGTACAATATACGTTTGGCATGTTACATTTCATACACGGAAAGGGAATTTTTTTGTAGGAGAACAAAAAAAGCCGCAGATTTCTGCGGCTTGGTAGAGATACCTCTCGTGAAGGCGGAGGAATATTTATCGAATTTTTTGAGATCAGACCTTGGGAATAGGACGCCCCAGAGCCTGGGCTACGCCGGTTCCGTACTCAGGATCGCAGAGCATGCAATGAGCAATATGGCGATCTTTGATGAAGTCCGGTACTCCGTCCATGGCACGAGCCGTATTGCCGAACAGAGCTTCTCTTTGTTCGGGAGTCATGAGTCGGAACAGATCGCGTGGTTGGGCATAATAATCGGCGTTGTCGTTCTGGTATTCCCAATGGTCGGCAGCTCCCTGAAGTTCAAGCGGCGGTTCGCGGAACTCCGGTTGATCCTGCCACTGTCCGAAGCTGTTGGGTTCATAGGCGATGGTGCTGCCTGCGTTGTCGTCCACGCGCATTTGTCCGTCGCGGTGGTAACTGTGGTACGGGCATTTCGGAGCATTGACGGGGATGAGGTGGTGATTGACTCCCAGCCGGTACCTCTGGGCATCGCCATAAGAGAAGAGACGACCTTGAAGCATCTTGTCCGGGGAGAATCCGATACCTGGCACGATATTGGCCGGATTGAATGCCGCTTGCTCAATCTGGGCGAAGTAGTTGTCCGGGTTACGGTTGAGTTCCAGTTCGCCGACTTCGATCAACGGATAGTCCTTGTGCGGCCACACTTTTGTCAGGTCAAACGGGTTGAAGGGGAAGTTGTGCGCTTCTTCCTCCGTCATGACCTGAATGTACAGAGTCCACTTCGGAAAATCTCCCCGTTCGATACTTTCATAGAGGTCGCGCTGGTTACTTTCGCGATCTTTGGCGATGATAGCTTCCGCTTCGGCATCTGTTAGATTCTTGATGCCTTGCTGGGTTTTCAGATGGAATTTGACCCATATTCGCTTGTTGTCCGCATTAACCATGCTGAACGTATGACTTCCGAAGCCGTGCATGTGGCGGTATGAAGCGGGAATCCCACGGTCGCTCATGACGATAGTCACCTGGTGGAAGGCTTCTGGGAGGGATGTCCAGAAGTCCCAGTTGTTTTTTGCGCTCCGCATATTTGTGCGAGGGTCCCGCTTGACGGCATGGTTGAGATCCGGGAATTTGAGAGGATCTCGCAGAAAGAAGACAGGCGTGTTGTTGCCGACGAGATCCCAATTGCCTTGTTCCGTGTAAAATTTGATGGCAAATCCGCGGATATCACGTTCGGCATCGGCTGCTCCGCGTTCTCCGGCGACGGTTGAGAAACGGATGAGCAAATCCGTTTTCTTGCCGATTTCCGAAAACAGGGCGGCACGCGTGTATTTCGTAATGTCATGGGTTACAGTAAAGGTGCCAAATGCTCCGGAACCTTTGGCGTGCATGCGGCGTTCCGGAATGACCTCGCGGTCAAAATGTCCAAGTTTTTCAAGGAACCAGATATCCTGAAGCAGCATTGGACCGCGAGGCCCGGCTGTGAGCGAGTTTTCATTGTCGGTTACGGGAACTCCGGCAGCCGTCGTCAATTTTTTTTCTTCATCCATGGATGATAGTATGGCTGTTTCTCGAGATTAATCAATAATTATTCTAATTAAAAATTAGAATATCCTTGGTGAAGCCGATTTTCCCGCGAATTCAAGGAAACTACACTGTACACAGGTTATTTCGACTGCTCCGATGGTTAGACAGGGGAAAAACTGTCTTTGTTCACGATTCTTTCTTGTCGTTGGAGAGAAGATAGAGGCGTTTCTCTTCATGCAATCTGAAAGCGGACCTTCCACTCATGATCCATTTTTTCTGGGAGGAATAGATGCCATAAATCAGGCCCAAGGTGAACAAAATAGAGGTAATCAGGAGGAGATCGCTGATATACATGTTCATATAATAATTTTTAATGATATGGATGGAAGGATCAGCCATGCTGTTGATTTTCAATGCAAACTGGAAATCTCTTATACTGGCTGTTTGACTGGCGATCTCGGCAGCCCACCAGGCCAGGATGAACAATGACCCTGTTTTCATCCTGGATATTTCGGAATTTTTACTGAGATTCCAGATACGTTTGACGCACATGTAGGGTTTCCACAAGTTAATGAAAGGAATGAAGAAGTAGTAAACACTCTGAGCTCTCGTGAAGTCGACTTTTCCGGAGGCATGGCGGATAGCGTTGGAGGCACTTCTCCAAATCCAGATGAAGAAAACGAGACGGTAAACAAGGAGGATTCCGGTTTGTATCAATCCTGAAATCTCGGGTTCATCCAAGTGCTGCAGAATGTCAATAGATTGCATCAAGGTATCTTCTACAATTTCCTGGGTTGATTGACCATTGATGAAGTTATTTTGCTGCTGGACGATATCAAGAGCGTCTATGACTTTGCTTTCGCTTATGATGTCCGGGGTGTAAAGGGCGATCACAATGGCTGATAAAATCACGAGAAGGAGTGATAGCGTTCCGATTGGTTTGTGGGAGTTGTCATTCGAGTGAATGGTCGGGGAGTCAGGAGAAGAGACGGACATGATGAAGAAAGGATAGGGTACTATGAGACAATGCATTGGATGCCGTATCAATAAAAAAATGTGGTTTTTAGGCAATTGTCGGCTCGGAAAACAAAAAACCGCCTCTCTCGATAAGAGAGGCGGTTGTGAGAGGATTGCTGATGGATTAGTTGCCCGATTTGCCGAGTTTGTATCCGGCGAAGGTATCCGTATTGTAAAGCGGCTGGTTTTCATCGACTTTGTAGCCGATGTTTTTACGGATTTCGATGAGGCCTTTCATACCTTCTTCCCCGATTTGCTTGAGGGGTTCTTTATGACCTGCTGCCAAAAGAATGATGCGGCAGTAGGCATCCGCATTTTCCATAAACCAGTGGGCTTCTTCGGCATGGCGGGCGCCTGTGATCACGCCGTGATTTTCCATGAAGACAACATCGGATTTTCTAGCTGCCTTGGCAACTGCCGCCGCCGTCGCTGGCGAACCGGGTGTACCGTAGGGAGCCAAGGCAATGTGACCGAGGAAAATGTCTGCTTCGGAATTGATGCCGGACGGGGGAACGATCCCGGCGATCAGGAAGGCATTGCAATGTGGCGGATGGGCGTGGATACAGGAATTACAGCCGATTTCCTTCATCATGGCGAGGTGGGTTTTTACTTCGCTGGTAGCAGGGCGAATACCTGCTTTTTGCCTTCCTTCCATGTCAACCAGGCAAATGTCTTCCGGCTTCATGAAGCCTTTGGAGCACAATGTCGGAGTGCAGAGAACGAGGTTGTGGGCGACGCGTACGGAAATATTGCCTCCGTTGCCGTCGACGTATTCCCGAGCCCACATGCGGCGTCCGATGTCGCACATGCGTTCTTTGATGACTTCGATTTCCGGGCTGTGGAAGAAAGCTTCTACTTCTTCCCTAGTGACAGGATTGTATTGTTCCCAAGGGAAAACCTTATTGGGAAGAGGGGGGGATATGGACCAATCTTCAGACATAATCTTGGTGGAATAAGTGAAAATAGATATTTTGACCGAATGGCGCGATAGCTTTTTTCAGAAGCGATGGCGGATGGCGGGTCATTCACATGACAAGGCCTTTAACAATGCGCGATTGCCGGGGCTGATCTTGTAAACAGGACAGAGTCTAGGCCATGCCGAGGAAAATTCAATAGCCAATTCAAAAGCCTGGAATTTCATGACATTAAAGAGGGGAAGCGGATTGATGCCGCTTCCCCTCTTTAATTGTTTTTTGTTTTTTTATTGATCGCTGTTGCTGAGATCGTTGTATATCTCCATGGCCTCGTCGACGCTAAGGTTTTGGTGGAGAAGGGCACTGACGGCCTGGATCATGGCTACCGGGCATTCGCTTTGGAAGACATTGCGTCCCATGTCGACGCCGGCGGCACCGTCATTGATGGCCTTGTAGCAAAGTTCGAGGGCTTCCCGTTCCGGGAGTTTCTTGCCTCCGGCAATGACGATAGGAACTGGAGTAGCGGCCACGACATTGGCGAAGCCGTCACAATAGTAGGTTTTGACGATGTTGGCTCCGTTTTCGGCACAAATGCGGGACGCAAGACCGAAGTAGCGGGAGTCACGGGCCATGTCCTTGCCGACAGCCGTCACCCCCATGACGGGAATGCCATATTTACTGCCGAGATCAGCCATGCGGTACAGGTTTGATATGGTTTTGGCTTCTGTGGAAGGATCTCCCATGGAGACCATGACCGCCATGGCGGAGACATCCATGCGGATGGCATCTTCAATATCGATGATGACATTGTCGTTAAGTTGAGTCAGGATGCTGGACCCCGCATCGGATCGGAGGCAGATAGGTTTGTCAAGGCTTGGAGGGACGCTGGATTGGAGGATTCCCCGTGAACACATGAGGCAGTCGGCATACTGCATCAGAGGGGCTATATTGAGGTCGATCCGTTCTACTCCGGAAGTAGGCCCCATGATGAATCCGTGGTCAAATGCCAGCATGACGGCTCTGCCGGATTGCGGGTTGAAGATGCGGCTCATTCTGTGCTTCATCCCCCAGGAGAGATTTTCCGCGCCTTTGACATAAAAGGGGGCTTGTTTTGCAGTAGGGACGCCGATTCCGAAGCGGCTCCCTTCTCTAAGGTCGTCTAAGTCAGCCATAATGTTTGGTGTAAGTAGGATTTGGTGGTGTGTGAAAATTATTGAAGCGCCTGTGCGAAGGCATTGAACATGCAGGACCAGGAAGAAGCTCCGGAGTCCATGAAGCCGATGGATTTTTCCCCATAGTTTCTGGCTCGTCCAAAGTTGGCCTTCATGTTGATTGTGGCTTTTGCCCCCTGAATGGCTGCCGCCGCGCCCTCTTGCATGATTTCGGCAATGTTGCCGGAAGTTGAGGCTGCGATAGCATTGACGGCAGGCTGGAGGGCATCCATCATCGTTTTGTCTCCGACAGTTGCCTTGGTCTGTTTTTTGACGCCGTCAAGAGCGCCCATAAATGCCTGTTTGACTTGATCCGCCGTCATGGATTCTCCTGAAGAATGATCGGCAAGCCCTAGGAAGAACCCACCGAGGAGAGTACTGGTGGAACCGCTCGTTTGCAGCATGATGTTGAAACTAATGTCATTGAACATTTGCTTGAATTCCTGAGCCGGGCCTGCGGCTTCCACCACGGATGTCATGGCTTGTACGATGGCTGTTCCATGGTCGCCGTCTCCTGTGACGGCATCGAGTTCGGAGAATTCCTGTTCCCGCGCCCTGACTGCCTCAAGAGCAGCCTGGAGCATTTTTTTGAAGTCTTGAATCGTAAGCGTATCCATAAGAAAAACCGCCTTTGTCCGGGAGGTCGGCAGACGTTTCGGACAAAGGACGGCAAGGGTTACATGTTATTTGCCGATGACAGTCCAATAGGGAGCATGGGAGGCTTTGTTTTTGAGTAGATCTGCGTGATCGTCATCCAATTTGGCGAGGATCATTTGGAAGCCTGCCTGTTCCTGGACGGTAAGGATTTCCGCGATGCGGGAATCCGCGATAATCATGCCCCGCTCTTTGAGGATTTGTGAGGCTTTGCGGAACACGATGCTCAATTCCATGTGGGTCGTGGCTCCTACTCCGTTAATATAGAGAGCGACTTTGTCACCGGCTTGCGGTTTGATTTTCTTGATCAGAAGCTCGATCATTTGGGTGGCGACATTGTCGGCACTGGAGAATTGCTGGCGACCGCCTCCTCCTTCGCCGTGCTGCCCCATGCCGATTTCGATTTCCCCTTCAGGGAGTTCGGCAATGACGGCTCCGTTCTGGGGATGCGTACAACTACGCATGGCAACGGCAATCGTTGCGATACCTTGGTTGAAACGTTCTCCGATTTCCAGAATTTCCTCCAGGGATTTACCATCTTCGGCAGCTGCGCCAACGACTTTGTAGAGCGGTACGCACCCGGCGAGGCCCCGGCGATCGTCGTCGGGGGCGTCCAGACCTGCGCTGATATCGTCGTGGGTAAGGATTGTTTTTACTTTGATCCCGGCTCTTTCCGCCAGTTGGACAGCCATATTGGCGCTCATGACGTCTCCGGAATGGTTGAGAACAACCAATAAAATCCCCGCATCGCGCTTGAACAATTGAAGCGCTTTGAAGAGACGCTGAGCACCGGGAGCGGCAAAGATATCCCCGACGACGGAACAGTCCAGCATGCCTTCTCCGACGAAGCCGCTCAGGGCAGGTTCGTGACCGGAACCGCCGAGGGTGACGATAGCGACTTTGTCCTGGCTTTTGGGGGTGGCTCGGACGACGATGTTTTCTTCGGCCAGAGCTACCTGGTCGGGATAGGCTGCAATGTAGCCTTCGAGGACTTCCCGGGTGATATCTTCCGGGGCATTGATAAATTTGTAAACCATAGGATTCAATAAGGAAAGAGTTTGGTATTAGTGTATTAGTGTTTGGCGAATTCCATCAGTTCCAACGGGATGCCTTCTTCTTCGATAAAGGCGATGGTGAGGGTATCGCTGCAGGCTGTCGGGGGGAATAAAACGGTAGCTCCCTTGAGTTCTTCTTCCAGGGAATCTACCTCATAGGCGATGTGCGGTACTGTCTGAATCAGCTCGCACATGCAACTGCCGGGTTCAAAACGAAGGTATTCGATTTTATTCGGGCTTTGCGTGGGATCCGTGAGGTGGACGCTTAATCCTTCGTTGTAAACTTCTCCCGGCTGGGGGGTGGTGGTCGGAACTCCGAAATGGTTGATAGTTCTCATGGTATGGAGACGTTTTCCGGTTATACTTTTGGGTTACAGGCTGGCTTTTTTGTTGGAGAAACGCAACCCGTCATTGTCGTGGTAGCAGGCGTATTCGGAAACGACAGCACCATGAGGTCCGGCATACAGGAAATGCCATGTTTCGATTTTCTTCAAATGAACCAATTCACCTGCCTTTTGGTGGATGAAATTCTTGGAAATAGTGGTTGCACGCTGAGATTCGGGGATAGCCGGGGCATCTGGTGTCGGTTCTCCGACTTCGGAGAAGTTGTAGCAGTCTCCCTTTTGTACCATCCATGATTCGAATTTGGCAGGCATGGATGTCTTGACATGCTTGTGTTCGGGGATCATTTGTCCCGGCAGCAGATAGATTTCGTGGGCGAAATAGCTGTGTTCCTTGTCGTTAACCCAGAAAATACCGCCCATACCGACGTTTTCAAAGTCACCGAGACCGAAGTCGGTAAACCAGATATCCTTTTCCATCAGTGGTGTGACGGGGATTCCGTAATGTTCGAACATTTCGTAGAAAGCCTTGCGGGCTACATCCTGTTTGAAGTTGCCCTGTTCGTCATAGAAATCCTTATTGGTATATTTCTTTTGGAACGGAGCCTTGTTTTCTGTAGTTTGGGTTGAGTTATTCATGGTTGAAGTGGAAGCTGCCTGATTGTTATTGGCCAGAGCAATGGAGGAAATGGCCACGCCAAGAATGCAGACGATACTTTTGATCATAAAAGATAAATGCATAGTGTTATTGATACAATAAAGAGTTGTCGGGGGCAAGGAGAAATTTCGTTTTTCGGGAAAATCTTCGAGAATATACTTCGCGAATTGGTATTTGGGTTGTATAATCTATCTTCCCGGTTATTGGGAAATAGGTATAAGTTCAACATTACCGCGAGAATCTGCTTGTCCGTCGGAGCGGACACGGGCAATGATGCGGCATGAGTTGTTGCCCTGGGCATCCTGCGGGATACGGAACCGATAGACATTATTGATATTTTCAATTCCCGTTGTTCCATTTTGTTGGATGTCAGCGACGGTGTTGCCGTCCATTTCTATCCTTACATGGCTGATTTCGAGTTTATTGGTGCCTTTCGTGTATGAAAAGCGAAGGGCTTTGGCTTGCTTCAGCGCGGATGGAGAGACAGACCATGACAATTCCTTCCACTCCGTACCGACGGTTTCGGGATTCCAGGTTCCGATCAGGATTCCTTCCGGCTGTTTGATGATATCGGGAGAGACTTTGGCGGCTCGTGCGATCAATTCCCGGGCTGCGGCGACAGGGTCTTCAAAGGGGGAAACCGGCGATACCCCTCGGTTTTTTTCTACCCAGTCGCGTTCCCAGGCCGGAAGGTCGATTTTGACGGATGGATCGAATTTCGCTTTCAGATATTCTTTGCGGCGGGGTAGATAATAGTCCCGGATCAAACCGGACCATATTTTAGCTGCATAATCATCAATGGGAGGTCCCCAGATTGTGACCAGACGGCGGGCGTTTTTTTCGTAGTAGTCCTTAAGCTCCTGGGATGAGCCGTGCTTCCGGGCATAATTGAGCCAGACATCAAGGCGATGGATGGGATGGGAGGCGAGCAGGCGGTCCATGCCGCTCATGAGGGCTTCGATTTCCTGTTCATACCGTTTGGCTTGATCCATGTTGTCGTCTTGCATGGCCATTTCGCTAGCCTGGATCAGGAGTTCGATTTTCCCTCCAAGATAGGCAGCTGTAAGCTCGGTCAGGTCGGATACGTACAGATCGCTGTCTCTGAAATCGTTGGCGCAGGAGGCGAAACGTTCGATGGCCTGGTAGAATTCCGGATTGGTATTGATGGAACCTTTGCCGATGCGTCCGGGGCGGAACTGCCAATTGAAACGCGGATGGTCGGTAAAAGAGCCGTAGACGGATTGGCGGATGATTTTCCAGTAATCGTCCAGGGCTTTGTCTGTATCGCCGTATCGGCAGATGTCGTAGTTTTTAAGCCAGGCATCAAGGTCGATGGGCTTGTCCGACCACCCTGCATCAGCCATGAGTTCGTAGATGACTTCATTGTTTTCGAAGCCTTCCGGAGCCATGCCGATACCTGCAAGATGGCCTCGGTTGGGTGAATTGAGAGCTTCCAGGTGTCCATTGGCGTAAAAGTCGAGGACTCCGGTCATGCCTGTTTTACCTCCCATATTGGGGATGACGCTGTAGATCCAGTCCTTATTGAAGAATCCTTTGTAGAAATCCCAGTTGGTTCCGTTGTTCCAGAAGTTTTTATTGTAATCGACGGCGAGGTCGAGCAGCAGCATCTTATCGTCCGGCACTTTGCTGACGAGTGCTTCAAGCGACTTGGGATCCCAAATGTTACGCTGGTAGCCGAACATCCAGCCTTGCATGACCCATACGGCTCTGGGGGAACCCTCCTTGATGGACTGGTAAACTTTATCTCCGTAATCGGCGAGAAGCTTGTAACGTTCCGGTGTCCCGTGCGGGGGGAAGGGGACATCCATTTCATTGAAGCTGTCGACGAGATAATGGGAGCAGGGACCGAATTCCTTTTCCCATTCCATGACGAACATCTTGCCGATTTTAGTAAACAGTTTTTGGTCGGGGGACAGCATCCAATTTTTGAATGAACCGGCCCAATGGGTTTCGACGAGCTTGATGTCCGGATACAGGCGTTTGATAGCAGGCGGGACAAATCCGGAAAAACCGGGGCAGATAGGAGTCATACCCAGGGAGCGCATGCGTTCAAGGATCTTATGCTGAAGGGCGACCTGATCCTTATGCCATTCTTCCGGCAGAGGCCCGTCGATACCGCTGATGTTTCCCATGCGCATCCAGGGAAGATGGGCCGGACCGACAAAATATTCGGAAATTTCCTTGTCGCTCAGCCCCAGTTTTTTGAACACCCGGGCGGTGATGGCTTCGTGGGCGACGAGAGCCAGTGGCATATCGATACCGTGCAAGGCCATCCAGTCGATTTCCTTTTCCCACCGGGGCCAGTCCCAATAGGGCATGGTATAACCGTAGGTGACGACATTGAAATAGTAGTGGTATTTTACAGGAGAAACCACTTTGGTTTCTTTGCCGGTGAGTTCCGGCAGGATGGGGAGTTCGAATCTTTTACCCGTCCAACTGGAAATGCCGGCTCCCTGGGATTTGACGTAGTCGTAGAATCCTTTGCAGATGGCGACACCGCTGCTGCCTGAGATGGTAAGGCCTTCCTCGGTTGCCTTTGTCGCATAGACGGGATTTCCGTTTTCAGAGTCGATCCCGCCGATCCGGAGCCTGGGCCCTTCCGAATCAGTGAATCGTTTAATAACTTCGCTGGCTGCCGTAATTTCTCTTTGGGTAATGGCGGAAGCCGCAAGGAGAGACGATGCCGCCAGAAGAGGAATTAATAAAAGGGAGGGTAAACGGGACGATTTCATTCTACTACTACAGTAATACGGTATTCCTGTAGGTGATCTTGCAAAATAATCCCTGTTTTTCAGTTCGAAGGACTGAATGAGGATGGGGCGCTAGGAAAGAGTTTCGTGGATCCTCCGCTGCTCGTTGTCGATCTGTTCTTCTGTTGCCCCCAGGGTTCTCATGAGATGGGAAGCCATGGCGATGGCCGCCGATTCCTCTCCCGAGATGACGGTGGTGTTCTTTTTCCCCCTGAGTATTTTGACATCGCGTAGATAGAAGGAGTAGATGGTAACGGGGATATCGGGATTGATGGAGCGGGCCGCCTCCACGACTTCCCGGGAAGGAATGGCCGAGGAGGAAATGATGATGCCTTGCGCCTTGTTGACTCCGGCGTGGTTCAAAACTTCCGGGAGGGTGGCGTCTCCGTGGACGACGAGCTTGTTTTCTTTCCTCAGTTTTTTGACAGTATCGATATTCATCTCAATGATGACCGGTTCGATGTTGTTTCGTTCCAGGATTCGGACAAGCGTTCTGCCGACCGGGCCGAATCCGACGACGATGAGGCGCTGCGTATCTTCGGTGACGGGAGGCAGGGAGTTTTCATGATCCCGGCGCATGATCCATGCGTGAAGCCTGGTTTGTTCCAGTTTTCGGAACATGGGGTTGATGCGCGAGTAGATGATTGGGTTCAGTGTAATGGAGATAACGGCGGCCACAATGATGGCTCCCGAAGCTTCGGGGGGCAGGATATCGTATTTCTTGCCCATGGCTGCCAGGATGAAGGAAAATTCTCCTATTTGCGCGAGGGCGACGGATACGATTAGGGCCAGTTTCAATGGCTTGCGAAGAAACAGGACGACAATCAGGGAAGCCAGCGGTTTACCAAGCATGACAATGGCAAGGGTGACGAGGATCAGCTGCCAGTGCTCGACGAGGTCGGCGGGGTTGAACAACATCCCGACGGAAACGAAAAACAGTACCGCGAAGGCGTCGCGCATGGGCAGAGCCTCCGAAGCGGCACGCGCACTGAACTCGGATTGCCCGACAACCATACCGGCCAGAAATGCCCCCAATGCCATGGAGGCCCCGAAAAAGTAGGCGGAACCCACGGCGATGCCGAGTGCCAGCACAAGGACGGCCAGGGTGAAAAGATCCCGAGTTCCGGTACGGGCTACATAGGTGAGGAGGAGCGGAATGAGTTTTTGCCCGACAATCAAGGTGAAGAGGATTAGTCCGGCGATTTTTAGCGTCGTCACACCCAGAGTGGCCCACACGTTTCCTCCGTCCGGTTGCAAAATGACAGGGAGGATCACCAGAACTAGAATGGTGAAAAGATCTTCTACGATCAGCCATCCCAGGGCTACGTGGCCGCCTGGTGTATGCAGAACCCGGTTGTCGCTTAGAACTCGGGTCAGGACAACCGTACTGGCCACTGAAATGGAAATCCCGAAGACGGCTCCGCTGAGCCAGCTCCAACCGAAGAAATGCGTCGCTACGCTGCCGAGAATGGTAGCTGCCGTAATTTGGACGATAGCTCCGGGAACGGCGATTTTCTGGACGGAGATTAAATCCTTGAGGTGAAAGTGAAGGCCGACTCCGAACATAAGCAGGATGATGCCTATTTCCGAACATTCCTCCGCCGTTGCCGCATCTGCGACGAATCCCGGGGAATACGGACCGACGATGACGCCGGCCAGCAGATAGCCGACAATGGGGGAAAGTTTCAGCTTTTGGCTGATGAAGCCGAGAATCAGTGCTGCCGTCAATGCTCCGACGAGAGTGGGTATCAATGTGATGTTATGAAGCATGAGAATATGTTTTCCTGATTCAGGAAATCCTCTGAAGACTATTCCTGTCAAGGTATTTGAAATGGATGACGCCGTAAGACGTTCTCCCTGGCTCCAGAATGGGGATCGGGCTTGCAATCGGGAACGCTTGACCTACACTTCGGATACTTGGGGCGTTGGAAATGTGATGAAATCGTCACTTTTTCCCATGCGTCCGAAGTCAATATCAGCATTTATCCTTCACCCGACATGAATTCCGGAGAGACAGTCAAGAATACGCAGATTCAGACACAGGCTTTCATTTACCTCGGCCCCAGTTCCATGAGTCTGATTGTTACTGAAATCCACGATGGTGATGTCCGGGTGATTGACTTTCTGACTCAGCCGGTGCCCTTGGCCCGCGATGTTTTCCGCAATGGGAGGATTTCCCGTTCGACTATGGACCGGTGCGCCCAGGTTATGGGGGATTACATGGCCATTCTTCGCGAATATGGGAGCGGTACGGATCTGTCTACGCACTTCGTCATGTCCAACATTATCTCGGAGGCTGGGAACGTGGATGTGTTCATCAACCGAATGCACGTGGCTCACGGACTTCGTGGTCGTTTGATTGACGACGGCAAAATGACCCGTCTGATTTACGTTAAAGTTCAGGAAACGTTGCTCCATTATCCTAATTTCCAGAAAAAGAACACGATGATCGTTCATGTCGGTCCCGGAAATACGCGTATTCTCCTGTTCGAGAAAGGGCGTATTACCCGGTATTCCAGTCATCGGCTGGGTGTTCATCGGACGGGAGAAGCGATCGGAGAGGAGGATTTCGGCGACGATCCGGCGGAACTGGCCGTGATGCGGGAGCATATACGGGGACAGATTGACCAAATCCGGGTGGATTATGCTTTTGTCAAGGATCTGGCCTCCATCATCCTGATTGGAGAGGAAGTGCAACGGTTGCGCAATCTTTTCAAACCCGGTCGGGAAGGTCGTGTCAATGTCGAGATGTTTACGAAAGTAGCCGAGAAGATGGTGCGGATGACGACGGAACAGCGCATGCTGGCCTATGACGCCGATTTTGCTACGGTTGATGCCCTTCTCCCGGCTTTGATCATCAACCAGTCCATTGTGCGGGCCCTGGCTCCCAGGGAAGTGATCGTACCGACTTCATCCTACGACCAGGAATTCATCTTGAGTCTGATCCGTGCGGAACAGAATC
Organism: Akkermansia sp. N21169; assembly: GCF_029854675.1. Lineage (NCBI taxonomy): Bacteria > Pseudomonadati > Verrucomicrobiota > Verrucomicrobiia > Verrucomicrobiales > Akkermansiaceae > Akkermansia > Akkermansia sp. N21169. The sequence goes on from NZ_JARWNC010000040.1 coordinate 277,184, forward strand.
CCGGGGATCTGGAGGGGGAGGTCCTGCATTTTGCCGGAATTCTGGCGGACCGCTATATGGCGGACAAAGACCACCGGATGCATGTCGCCCGGTTGTGTGACAGCCTGTTCGTCGATTTGCAGGATCTTCATCGCCTGACGGAGCATGACCGCCTGCTGCTGCAAGTGGCCGCCATTCTGCATGAAGTCGGCACCTACATCAGCCCGCGTCATCATAACAAGCATTCCCAGTACATCATTCTCAATAGCGAAATTTTCGGACTTTCCCGTGATGACGTCGAAATTGTCGCCCTGCTCGCACGCTATCACAGACGCGAGACCCCGTCCAAGTCCGAGGTGTTGTACGCCGATCTCGACCAGACCGACCGCATGCGCGTCTCCAAAATGGCGGCTATCCTCCGTGTGGCGGATGCCCTGGAACGCGGACATGCCCTGCGCGTCAAAGGCGTCGAGGCCAGGCTTCGCGGACGTAACCTGGAGCTTTTGCTGAAAGATGTGCGAGATACGACAGTCGAAGAAATGGCCCTGCGTATCAAAGGAGACCTCTTTTCGGATATTTTCGGCTGCGACATCGTTCTGGTACCGGACCGCCGATAAATTGTCACTCCCGTATTTTTATATTCCAACATTTCACCCGTACCGATCATGGCTGACCAATACATCAACAGAGAACTATCCTGGCTGGAGTTCAACCAGCGCGTCCTCGACCAGGCGGCAAGGAACGACCTCCCCTTGCTGGAACGCGTCAAATTCCTGGCCATCACGGCATCCAACCTGGATGAATTTTTCATGGTGCGCGTTGGCGGTCTGCAGATGATGCGCCGTACCGGTGCGCGAGTCAAAGACATGTGCGGTCTGACGCCGACTCGCCAGCTCCAATTGATCCACAAACGTGTCCGTCAGATGATCGATATGCAATATTCCCTATGGCAGGAGGAAGTTCTCCCTCTGATGGAGATTGAAAAGGTCTGTCCCGTGCCGATGGATGATTTGACGCCTGCCCAGCGTGTTTCGCTGGAGCAATACTACCTCAACCAGGTGTTCCCCCTGCTGACACCTCTGGCGATGGATGAGGAATTGCCCGAGGGTGGCATCCCCTTGCCGTCCCTCAAACTGTTGATGGCAGTCAGCTTGCAGGACAACGACAAGAAAACGAAACGCCTTTGTGTCGTAGCCGTGCCGGACAGCTTGCCGCGACGCATCTTTATCCCCGACTCCGAGCACGAGCGCTATGTGATGTCGGAAGAACTCATCCGCATGTTCATCGGGGGCATGTTCCCGGGGGAAACCCTGTTGAACACGGCCGTTTTCCGTGTCACGCGCAATGGAGATATCGCCGTGCAGGAGAACGACGCGTTCGACTTTGCGGACGAAATGGAGGAAGTCCTCGTTGCCCGCCAGTATTCGGAATGTGTCCGGCTTGAAATTGAAGATTCCGCCGATCCTCAGTTGGCGGAACGCATCCAGGGAATTGTCCGTGTGGGCAAATCGGATATTTACGCTTTGAGCGGCCCGTTGATGCTGAGTGATTTTATGGAAATGGCCTTTGCGCCCGGCAACGACCAGTTGAAAGTGGATCAATGGCTGCCCCAGTCTTCCGCATCCATGGATCCGGCGTTGTCGATCTTTGACAATATCGCTAACGGGGACATTTTGTTGAACCACCCTTATGAGAGTTTTGAACCCGTCTTGCGGCTGGTGGAAGAAGCTGCCGTCGATCCCGACGTGATTGCCATCAAGCAGGTTTTGTACCGGACGGCGAAAGGTTCCCGCATCGTCTCTGCACTGACGCGTGCCGCGGAAAACGGCAAGCAGGTGACTGCTCTTGTCGAACTGAAGGCCCGTTTCGACGAAGCCCGCAATCTGGAAAAGGCGGAGGAATTGCAGAGGGCCGGAGTCCAGGTCGTCTATGGCGTCAAAGGTCTCAAGACACATGCGAAAATCTGTCTTGTCGTCCGCCGGGAATCCGGCTATCTGCGCCGTTATTGCCACTATGGCACGGGCAACTACAATGAAAACACCGCCCGCATCTACACGGATATTTCCTATTTGACTTGCAATGATGCCCTGGGAGCGGACGCTTCCCAATTCTTCAACTCCGTAACTGGGCGTACCAAAATGATGCGCTTCCGGGAACTCTATCCCTCGCCCCGCATGATGAAGGATCGCCTTTTGGAATTGATCGCCAGCGAGGCGGAACGCGCCCGGCAGGGGGAACCGGCTAAAATCCGGGCCAAAATGAACAGCCTCCAGGATAAGCAGATCATCGACGCTCTTTACCGCGCTGCCGATGCCGGCGTGGAAATCCTGCTCAATATCCGTGGTATCTGTTGCCTGAAGACGGGGAGTCGCGGCAAAGGCAAGCCGATTCAGGTTGTCAGCATTGTCGACAGATATCTGGAACACGCCCGCATTTTCCAGTTCCACCACGGCGGCAATACCCTTCTGTTCATTGCCAGCGCCGACTGGATGACCCGCAATCTTGACAAACGCGTCGAATTGATGGTGCCTGTCCAGTCCCCCCGGCTCAAACGCCGCTTGCGCGGAATCCTCGATGCCTGCTTCAAGGATAACGTCCAGGCGTACGAGATTCAACCGGATGGCACGGGTAAGCCCGTGAGCAGGGCCAAAGGCGTCAAACCGTTCCGGATGCAGCTGGCTCTGACCAAGGAAGCCCGCCGCCTCTCCAGGGATAAAGAACGCGAGCGCCTTCAGATGCTGGAACCTCACAAGCCGCATGCCGAATAAGCGAGGTAGATGAACTTCTTCGGAGAAGAAAAGGAGCTCCTTGTCCCTCTTCCTTTCCCGGGAGATATGCTGACACGGGAGAGGCAGGGGACAGTCATACTTCCCTGTTGAACGAAGTGTCGTTGTGCCTATTCTAAAAGACAATGACTGCTATATCAGATTGTTTATCATCCTTGTTGCCCCTGGCATATTATGTGTCCCCGGATGCGGGGGCTCACCAGGGCTTTTCGATGAATGGCATCTATTGGTTTATTATCATCGGTTCCATGCTTTTGAGCTGGCTGGTGAGTTCCACGATGAAGAGCCGCTTTCACGAATACTCCAACATTCCCATTAGCATGACGGGACGGCAAGTTGCGGAGAAAATGCTGCGCGACAACAACATTACCGACGTTTCCGTCGTGAGTACGCCCGGCATGTTGACGGATCATTACAATCCCTCCAACAAAACGGTGAACCTCAGTGAAGGCGTGTACATGAGCAATAGCGTGGCCGCAGCGGCTGTGGCTGCCCATGAAGTCGGCCATGCCGTCCAGCATGCCCGCGCCTACCATTGGTTGGGTCTGAGATCGGCTCTTGTCCCGATCGTCCAGCTTTCCTCCAACCTGGTTCAGTGGGTTTTACTGGCCGGAATTATCCTGTTGGCGATGGGGAGCGGTCCTCTGGTGCTTGGCATTGGCGTTGTCCTTTTTGCGATGACGACTCTCTTCGCCTTCGTGACTCTGCCCGTCGAATTCGATGCTTCGGCCCGTGCTCTGAAATGGCTGGAAGGTTCCGGCATCATCGGTAGCATGGAACAGGGGCGTGCGAAAAATGCCTTGTTTTGGGCGGCCATGACCTACGTCGTCGGTGCCCTTTCTTCTCTTGCCATGTTGCTCTATTACGCCATGATGTTTCTGAATGCGAGAGACAGGGAATAAGTGTGTTACTAGGAAAATAAGGTAATCCTGGCGCATGAAATTCCCTTGACTGGGATTGGAATTTCATGCGTCAGGATTTGACATGCTTCCGGATGAGCTGCAAGTGATTGCCAGTCATTGATTAGGAATCTACTGTAAGTAAGGCTTGCGATGGTGCTTCCCTTTTTGTTTTTTCGTTGATTTCAGGATTATTCTCGTGTATATCTGTTTTTAAAATGTGTCGAATGTGCTTGTGTGTCACAACCGTAAATATAAATAAATTATGAAAACGAAAAAAATTGCTATACTTCTGTTAGGTATTTTATTTTCTTGTTCATGTATAGGTCGAGCTGCTGATCCTTCAGGTAATATTTGCAATCAACTGCCTGTACTTGTCTTGCATTCTGAAACGCCTCTTAAATTAAAAAATAACGAATTCAAAAATCCTCAATCTCTAGATGATATCCGTAATGTGCTTTTTGATTATGCTGGAACGTTGTATAAAGATTACAAGCTTGTTGGAGGATTTTCTGGTTATCTTGGTGGGTGTACTACTTATAGCGTCGTGCTTCAGCGAAGTGATGGGACATCGGTTGTGGTCCCATTTGATATAACTGATATAATAAAAATAGTAAAAACTAAAAGTAAAAAATCAAAAGAAGAAATTACTGGATTAGAGAATGATGTGCGTAAACTGAAAGATTCGCTGAATATAACGGATTCTAAAGAAAATGTTTCTTCTCGTTTGGCTCCGGAAAACGAATAATATTATAAGAGTTAAGACTAAACACCTTCAGGTGTTTTATGAGATAGGGATGGATTTTGGCGGAGTCCGGTGGGAAACGCTGTGGCTTCTGTTGTGGAGGGGTGAAGAGAAGGAAGGCTCCCAACACGCCTCCGATGTCCGGGATACGGGCTTTTACCGGATTTCATGCCCGATCTTTTTGAGGGAAACAATTGATTTCCCGAAGCAGACGTATAATATAGCTCCGTGCCTGACTCAGGAATCAATGTATCGGAATTGAAGGAGCCCGCCGTCCGTGCCTATAGGGCCATGTTGATGGCGAGGGCGTTCGATAGTAAAATTTCAAGCCTTTACAAGGCGGGGAAGATCACGGGCGGTGTGTTTCTTGGCCGTGGACATGAGGCTATTGCGGCATCCGGCGGCGTGTTTGCCCGCATGGGTGAAGATGTGTTTGCTCCTTTTATTCGCGAGCAGGCGGGACGTCTGGCATACGGCGAACCGATTATTGAGGCGGCACGGTCCTATCTGGGATCGGTGCTCGGTTATACGAAAGGTCGCGACGGCGACGTCCATCGCGCCAAGCCGGAAATCGGCTATGTGATTCCTATTTCCCATTTGGGAGCGACGGTAGCCGTGGCTTTGGGCGAGTTGTTTGCCTACAAACTGGACGGCAAGCTGGACGGACGCATCGCCATGGTGTTCTGCGGGGATGGAACGACATCCACCGGTGCTTTCAATGAGGCATGCAACCTGGCGTCCGTGGAAAAACTTCCCCTTGTGCTGGTGGTCTCCAACAATCAGTTTGCCTATTCGACTCCCAATACACGCGAATTCGGCTGCAAGAGCCTGACGGACAGGGGACGCGGCTTCGGGATGGAAACCTACGAAGTCGACGGGACGGATCTTCTGGCAACGCTCCGGGTGTTTAAAACGGCTGTGGAGCGTGCGCGGACCGGAAACGGTCCCCAATGGATTCTGGCGAATACGCTCCGCATGTGCGGGCACGGGGAGCATGACGATGCCTCGTATATTCCGGCGGAACTGAAGGAAAAGTACGCCGAACGCGATCCTTTGGCGGTTGCCGGAAGGCAGCTTGTGGCATGCGGATGGATTTCGGAAGAAGACATTGCCGCGTGGAAGGATGAAGCGACGAACGATGTGCAGGCCGCTGTCGCCCAGGCCCAACGGGAACCGGAACCGGATCCTTTCCGCGAGGATTGGAGCGCAACGGTGTGGAGACCTTATTAACTTTATTGAACGGAACGGCGAAACATGAGCATTACATACATTGACGCCATCAGGGATGCCCAGGAGGACCTGCTGAGGGAAGATCCCGATGTGTTTATCTACGGCCAGGACATCGGCGTCTTCGGCGGCGCTTTCAAGGCGACGAAGTACTTGAAGGAACGGTTTCCCGGCCGTGTGATCGATGCCCCGATCAGCGAAGATGCGATGACTGGATTGGCTATCGGCGCCGCTATTGCGGGGAAGAAGCCTATTCTCGAGGTTCAGTTTGCCGATTTCAGTACGATTGCCCTGAACCAGATTGCCAATATGGCATCCACCCATTACTACCGGACGGGCGTCCCCGTTAACATGACGGTGCGTCTGCCCAGCGGGGGGACGCCAGGCGGCGGTCCCTTCCACAGCCAGTGCGTCGAAGCCCTGTTTGCCCATTTCCCGGGCTTGCACGTGATGACGCCTGCAACCGTAGCCGATGCCTACTGGATGCTCCGCCAAGCGGTCGAGTTGCCGGATCCGGTCATTTTCATGGAGCACAAGTTCCTGTACCGCTGGCTGAAGGCCGAGTCATACCGCGATGAACCGGTTCTGCCTTTTGGGCAGGCCCGCGTCGCCCGCCCGGGCAAGCATGCGACGGTGGTAGCGTACAGCGCGATGGTGCACGAGGCAGTGCGTGCTGCCGATTTGCTGGAAGAGGAAGGTGGGTACGAGGTGGAAGTTGTCGATTTGAGGACGGTCAAGCCGCTTGATATTGATACGATTATTGCTTCCGTGGCTCGCACGGGACGCGTTCTCGTCGTAGGCGAGGATTTCCCGTGGGGAGGCGTTACGGCCGAGGTCGTTTCACGCATTGTCGCGGAAGGATTCCACTTGTTGGATGCACCTCCGATGAGGCTCAATGCCAAGGACTGCCCGATTCCCAAACATCCGAACCTGTGGAAGGTTCACCGCCCGACGCTGGAATCCATTGCTTCCGCTATCCGCCATCTTCTTGCTATTTAATATTTTATTTCCCTCATACCATCATGCCGAAAGTACCCATTCTCATGCCGCAGCTCGGTGAGTCGATCGCCGAGGCAACCGTATTGCGCCTGCTTGTTTCCACGGGTGAAAAGGTTGAAGCCGATCAGGAAATCTTCGAGGTGGAAACCAACAAGGCCACCATGGGGGTGACGACGGTTTGCAGCGGTGTCCTGACGGACATTCTAATCAAGGAAGGCGATTCCGTCGTTGTCGGTTCCTGCATGGCCATGGTGGAAGCGAGCGAGGAAGAAATCGAACGCTCGGGAGCCCGGCCGCTGGGCGATGACGAAGCTCCGTCCCTGCCTGGCAGTCCGGAATCCGTCCCGACACTGCCTTCTACCGACGGAGGCGCGGGAAATGATACCGGAGTCCACTTCCAGGTGACCGGTGAATTCCGGGAACAATCCAATCCTGTCGTCCAGCCGAGCGTCCGCGGTCTGCCTGTCCCTGTAGGGATGAAGGGCGCCCACTATCTGTCTCCCCGCATGAAGGCCCGGATGGATGAATTGGGGATGCGCGCTTCCGATATTGCGTTTATTACCGGTTCCGGTTCCGGAGGCCGCGTAACGATTGACGACTTGGAAGACTTTCTGGATTACGTGAAGGAGTGGCCGAAGAAGCGCGCTTCTTCCATGCGTCTGGCCGTGGCCGATTCCATGCGCCGGAGTTGGACTCGTCCGCTGGCTTCCGCCGGAAGGCCGGTGTATATGGATCCGGTGCTGAAGCACCGTTCGAACCATCCGCGCCGTCCCGGCGTGACTTTATATTTCGTCCGTGCCTTTGCCTTGGCTTTGGCGGAACATCCGGAATGCGCCGGTTACCTCGTCGGTGAGAATATTCTGATGCCCAGGTCGATCGATATCGGTATCGCCGCCCAGGTGGCTGATGGCGTCATGGTGCCCGTGTTGCGCCGTGTGAACGAATTTACCCTGGACGAGTTGCTCGACGAATACAATCGCCTGATTGCCTTGTCCCGCAGCCGCCGTTTGTCGATGGAAGAGCAGACGGGAGGAATCGCTACTGTGACCAACTTCGGCGGATTCGGTTTGACGATGGCGTCTCCGATGCCGATGCCGAGCGAGTCCCTGATTCTGGGGGTGGGCGCCGTGACGAAGGCTCCCGTGTGGAGTGATGAAGTCGAAGCTTTCATTCCGGTATCCAAAGCCAATATCGTCGGTACATTCGATCACCGCGTTATTGACGGCGGCGATGCCGGGAGATTGCTCCGCCGAGTTGCCGAGCTTTTGCAACGTCCTGAATATCTGTAAAACTCAAAATGATGATGGGAACGGAGGGAGAACTGTCGACATTAGGCGTTGTTGCCGGGAACGGATTGTATCCCCGCATGATCATCGAAGGAGCCCGCAGGCGCGTTCCGGGTATTCGAATTGTTGCCGTGGCGTTCCAAGGCGAGACAAAACCGGACATTGATGAACTGGCGGACAAGGTGGAATGGTTCCGCGTGGGCCAGATTAGCAAGCCATTCAAGTTTCTGAAAAAGAACGGTGTTGAAAAGGTTGCGATGGTGGGGCAGCTTGCTCCGAAGAACCTGTTTAACCTGCGGCCCGACTTGCGGGCGCTCATGCTTCTTGCTCGCCTCCCCCGGAGGAATGCGGAAACGATTTTCGGAGCGATTGCCGATGAAGCTGCCGAGTTTGGATTGGAGGTGATTTCTTCCACGACATTTATGGACGACTATATTCCTGTGGCCGGTCATATTGCCGGTCCGCTTCCTTCTCCCCGGCAGATGGAGGATGCCAGGTACGGCATGGATATTGCCAAAGAAGTCAGCAGGCTGGATATCGGGCAGTCCGTGGTTGTCCGCCATGGAACGGTGCTGGCGGTGGAAGGATTTGAAGGCACCAATGAGTGCATCAAGCGTGGAGGAGCCTTGGGCAATGGACGTGACGTGACGTTGGCCAAGGTTGCCAAGCCTAATCACGATATGCGTTTCGATGTCCCGGTTGTGGGTGTGCAAACGCTGGAAAACTGCCGTGATGCGGGTATTTCCCAGATTGTCATGGAAGCGGGTCGGACGATTCTTCTCCAGCAGGAGGAAGTCGCCGAACTGTGCAAGAAATATAAGATTTCACTGCATGCCCTGTAAAATCGGGGGAAAGAAACAATCAACTACATCGCTCATATGAAACTGGTATCCTGGAATGTCAATGGACTCCGAGCCACGCTGGGGAAGGGACTTCCCGAAGCTGTGGATTCCCTGCAACCCGACATCGTCTGTTTCCAGGAGATCAAGGCGCGACCGGAACAGGTCGCCGACTTGTGGCTGGCTGCATGGCCTCACCAGCTCTGGAATCCGGCGGAGAAACCCGGATATTCCGGCGTGTTGACCTTGAGCCGAATTGCTCCTTTGGCTGTGACGACGGGAATCGGCTGGCCCGACCATGACCGGGAGGGGCGTGTTTGCACGATGGAGTTCGAGCGCTTCTACCTCGTCAATTGCTATACTCCCAATTCGCAGAATGAACTGGCCCGCCTTCCGTATCGGCAGGAATGGGATGAAGCGTTCAGGAAATACGTTGTCGCTCTGGCGGGTAAAAAGCCGGTTGTCTTTTGTGGCGATTTGAATGTCGCTCATGAGGAAATCGACATTGCCCGTCCGGATACGAATCATTTTTCCGCCGGTTTTTCCGATGAGGAGCGTGCCGATTTTACGGAACTTCTCCAATCCGGTTTTGTTGATACCTTCCGGGCCTTGCATCCCGATGCCCGTGACGAGTACTCCTGGTGGTCGTATCGTGGCGGAGCCCGCGCCCGCAATGTGGGATGGCGCATCGATTATTTCTGTGTGTCGCAGGCGTTGATGCCGTGTGTCAAGGCGGCCTCCATCCATCAGGATGTGATGGGATCGGACCATTGTCCCGTATCGTTGGAACTCGATTGACGGATTGCTGCCCCCTTTTCTTCGCTTATGAAACCTCTTCTCGTGATTGCAACACGCAATGCCCACAAGACGGATGAAATCCGTGCCATGCTGGCGGATTCCTACGAAGTCCGTGATTTGTCCTCCTTTCCGGAGGCGCCTTCCGTCGAAGAAACGGGGACGACGTTTTTGGAAAATGCTACGTTGAAGGCGGTTTCCGCTTCCAAATGCATCCCCGGGATCATTCTGGCGGATGATTCCGGCATTGAGGTGGACGCCTTGGGTGGCAAACCCGGCGTATGGTCGTCAAGTTTTGGCGGAGAGGAAGGAAATCATGACAAGAACAATGCTTTCATGATCAGCGAACTGAAACGTGTCGGAGCCGACTCTTCGGAGAAAGCGGCGGCACGGTTCCGCTGTGTGATGGTTCTGGCAAAGGACGGATGTGTCATTGCCGAATTTTCCGGCAGTGTGGAAGGCCGCATGGTGGCGGAGAAGCGCGGGGAGGGCGGTTTTGGTTATGACCCGTTATTTATACCGGAGGGTTACGACAAGACTTTTGCCGAGTTGCCCGGTGACGTCAAAAACTCAATGTCCCACCGGGCTCGCGCCTTGGAAAAAGCCGTGGCCTGGCTCGCTTCACGGTCATAATTTCTTGTTGTCGGGGATTTCCCCTGAAGCGTTTTTCCTGTCCGGTTTACTTTACAGATACCGGACGTAGATGTAGACGGCCGAGATACAGACGGAAAGCATCATCAGAGGAAAGGCCACCTTCATGAATTGGAGGAAGGAGATGCTGCAACCGCGCTTGGAGGCGATGCTGATTGCAACGACATTGGCGCTTGCTCCGACAATCGTGCCGTTGCCTCCCAGGCAGGCGCCCAGGGACAGTGCCCACCAGAGAGGTTCCAGATTTGTCATTCCCATGGCCCCCATGTCCTTGATCAGGGGGATCATGGTGGCAACAAACGGAATATTATCGACGAAAGCGGACATGATCGCACTGAGGAAGAGGATGGCCATCGTCGTGACGGTATGGTCGCCCTTGGTGGCGTGCATCGTGAATTGAGCCAGTTCGTTGATGATTCCGGTTTGGACGAGAGCACCAACCAGAATGAAAAGCCCGACGAAGAAGAAGATGGCCGTCCATTCGACCCGGCTGAAGACGTTTTCCAGAATCCGGGTATTGCTGGAGAGTGTCAGAAGCATGAGGAAGGAAGCTCCGGCCAGGGCAACGGTACCGGATTCCATGCCAATTTGTCCGTGAAAGATGAACATGAGGACGGTCATGGCCAGGACGGTAAGGCATTTCTTGAGCAGGATTGGTTTTTTTATCAGGCTGCGTTCGTTCATGTTCATGATCTTTCGGCGCAGTTCCGGAGTTGTCTTCAAGTCCTTTCTGTAGATGAGGACGATGATGGCGATCGTGACGGCCAGGATGACCAGGCAAATATCTCCCAGGTTGCTTAAGAATGATATGAAGTCCAGTTCTTTGACGGCGCTGCCGATCATAATGTTGGGCGGATCGCCGATGAGGGTAGCGGTACCGCCGATGTTAGAGGCCATGATCTGGGCAATGATGAAAGGCCGAGCAGGGACTTTGATGTCTGCCGTGATGCTGAATGTGACCGGAATCATCAGGAGGACGGTTGTGACGTTGTCCAGGAAGGCCGAGCAGAATGCCGTCAGCACCGACAGGAAAACCAGCAGCAGAATGGGATTGCCCCGTGCCTTTTTGGCCGACCATACCGCCATGTAGCTGAAAACTCCCGTTTGCATGGTAATCGTCACCAGGATCATCATTCCGATCAAGAGACCTAACGTATTGAAATCAATATAGGAGATGGCCTGCTCCTGTGTGAGAATCCCCGTCAGAATCATGAGGACGGCGCCGAAAAGAGCGACGATGGTCCGGTGGATTTTCTCGGAGACGATCAGTGTGTAAGAGGCGACAAAGATAAAGGCGGCGAGGCAGGCGGCTACACTCATAAACAAATTTCTTGGGAAATAGTAATGTACGGATGATCGCGCAGACTGGATTTACGTGATTCGCGGAATTGTGCGTCTGCCTATTTCGAAAGGCAAGACAAAGGTCAGTACTCTCGTCTCGAAAAAAAACGGCAGGACGGAGGCATAATACCTCCATCCTGCCGTTCGGGATAAACGAATAACTAATTTTTTCCTTTTATTTGCCGGCGGGTACGAGCCGGGCGATACCGCCGCCCTTGACGCGCATGGTGAAGTCAAGTTTGTCCTGGCTGGAGACATCTTTGGTTTCCACGTTCCATCCGTCGTTCTTGTCGGAGAGATCGCGGAGGATGGTGGCCTTGTAGGGAATGTCCTTCTTGAGGAAGTCAAGGGGGATAGAAACGGTGCGTTCTCCGGCATCGCCATTCATGAGAGCAATGTACCACTGGTCGCCGCTTCGGCGAGCAAAGGCGGCGCATTCTCCGATTTTGGAGGGAGAAAGGACGATAGTCTCATCCCATGTGGAAGGAATATTGCGGATGAGATCGCGTTCCGGCGAGCCTTTCGGAAATGCGGCTTCCATATCCTTGGGATTGGAAATCCAGTGCAGCAGCGGGGACGTGTAGATGATGTTGGTGGCCATTTGCAGGGGCCAGGAGGAGCCGCGCAGCTTGACTCCGTGGCCGAAGTAGCCGCCGGTGAAATCCGCGTGTCCGGAGACGAGGCGTGTGAAGGGGAGGGCGCAGTAGTGCTGGCCGCTGATGGTACCCCAGATGTTTTGCTCGCCTCCGTAGATGCCTTCACGGGTCATTTCATGAGGCCAGGCGCGTTCTTCACCCGTAGGGGTATTGGCACCGTGGAAGTTGACCATGATCTTGTTTTTAGCCAGGTTTTTGGCAACGGCATCGTAGAAAGCAAGTCGTTCCTTGGAGGCGGAGTCCATGAAATCGATCTTGATTCCTTTAATCCCCGTTTTTGCGATTTTCTCGAAGAAGGTACGCATGCTTTCCCAGTCATTGGCCGGGTTGTTGACGTCCGACCAGCGCAGCCAGATCCAGATGCCTACGTTTTTATCGGCGGCGTATTGGACGAGCTTGGCAACTTTGTCGATGCTTTCATCAAGGGATTTGCCCCATTTTTTCCAGCCTTCGTCGACGAGATGGTATTCCCAGCCGAAGTCGGAAGCCATGTCTACGAAGGAGTACTGGTCGTCTTCCCTGACATTGCCGCGGTCCCACCAGGTCCATGTGGAACGGCCGGGCTTGATCCAGGATGAACGGGAACCATCCGGAAGGATCGTTTTATCGGGTTCCGGAGCCAACGATGTGACGATATCGTTGTGGAGCAGGGCATTCAAATTGTCGGCGACGAGGATGACTCTCCAGGGCATGGAAATCGAAGACGGAACTGAGAATCCCTGAGGGTCCTGGAAATGAAGAGCCTTGCAGGACCCTTCGTCGAGGGCGAATTTGATGCCGCCCCATTGTTTATCGAAATTGCTTGCCTCCTGGATGAACGCGAAGCCTCCATCCGGGAGTTCCACCGTAATGGGCATGCTTCTGACATAGCTGCGGGGATTCTTCTTGTCCTTCTTGAAGTCGGCTATTTTGGAAGGGCTCCAGACACCTTCGCAGGGACCGAGAGCAGAATTGGCATCCTGAGTCCAGAGTGTGGCGTCGCCGGGGAATGTGAAGGACGTGTTTTCGCTGCCGATAGCCAAGGTCGGAGCCGATTTCATCTCATCCGTCCATTCGTAACGGAAAGCGACGCCGTCATTGAAGACGCGTGCACGAATGCAGATGTCCGCGTTGTCTCCCGAGGCCAGATATTCGTTGAATTCGACGGATCCGGAAGGATATTTCCCCCGGGTTTCAAAAGTTTCCTTCGTGTTTTCGGCTACTTTTTGCAAGTTCCATCCTTTGATTCCGTCGGCAATGTCCTTGTCATTGATTTTGATGCCGAGTTGGGATGGTTCCAGAATGGTTTTGTCTTTTTTCTGCAGAGATTGCGTGGCTTTGCCGTCGTGGGAGTCGAGTTTCCAGACGAGTTGACCGTCCGGAGAGGTCATGGTGACGGACTGATCGGCGGCCAGAATAGTCCCGGCAAGAGTCAAACCGGCAATACTGCTGAGGATGATAGGATATTTCATAAAATCGGTCTTATCCCATATACGTTCCCTTTCTGGCGATTATTACACGGAAAATAGAATAACCGTGAAAAAATACCCCTCCGAATGCTGAAAGGCATCCGGAGGGATGAGGAAAAGGCAGAAATGGTGTAAGCCGATATCCGTCAGGCGTTATGGTATTCTTGCAATGATTTTGGAATACTGGTTTTCGTCTGAGCGGCACGGATTGCGGCTACAGTCGCCTTGGCTGCAGCGATGGTTGTCATGTACGGGATCTTGTGACGGATGGCAAGCATGCGGATGTAGGAATCATCAATTTTGCTGTCACGCCCGGCCGGAGTGTTGATGATCAGATTGATTTGCTTGTTTTTGATCATGTCCGCAAGATTCGGGCGGCCTTCGTGCAGCTTAAGGGCGGCTTCCGTGGAGATGCCTTCCCGGCTGAGACAGTCTGCCGTACCTTCCGTTGCAACGAGGGTGAAACCGAGATCTGCCAGATCGCGGGCAAGCGGAGCGATATCTTTCTTGGCCCGGTCGGAAACGGTCAGTAAAACCTTGCCGGAGGTCGGCAGGGTACAGCCCGCGGCTTCCTGGGATTTGTAGTAGGCCATGCCGAAGTCTTCGGCTACGCCCAGTACTTCGCCGGTAGCACGCATTTCGGGGCCGAGAACGGGGTCCACTTCCGGGAACATGTTGAAGGGGAATACTGCCTCCTTGACTCCGATGAAACGAGTGGGCCGAGGCTTGACACCGAGGCTCTTGAGCGTCTCTCCCAGCATGATTTGAGTGGCATAGCGGGCCATTTGTACGCCTGTTACCTTCGAGACGATGGGAACGGTACGGGAGGCGCGCGGATTGGCTTCGATGATGTATACCTCATCGTCGCAGATGGCGAACTGGACGTTCAAGATGCCATGGACTTTGAAGTCGCGGGCAATTTTGGCGGCGTGGTCTTCGATCGTGCGAATATGCTTTTCCGGGATACTCGTCGGAGGGATGGAACAGGCAGAGTCTCCGGAGTGAATACCCGCAAGCTCGATGTGCTCCATGACGGTGGCGACGAAGGTATCTTCGCCGTCGGCCAAGGCATCGACTTCGGCTTCCGTGGCGTTGTCGAGGAAGCGGTCGATGAGCATCGGATATTCCGGGCTGACCTGGATCGCTTCGACGGCATACCTCTTGAGAGTTTCTTCGTCGTAGATGACTTCCATGCCGCGGCCGCCGAGCACGAAGGACGGCCGGACCATGACGGGATAGCCGATCTTGCGTCCGAGTTCGATGGCTTCTTCCAGGGAACGGGCTGTGCCGCTCTCCGGCTGGAGTATATCCAGAGCGATCATACGTTCGCGGAAGTATTCGCGGTCTTCGGCAAGGCGGATACCTTCCGGCTGGGTACCGAGGATTTTGACGCCGGCATCCTTGAGCGCCTGGGCAATGTTCAGCGGGGTTTGGCCTCCGAATTGGACGATGACTCCTTCGGGTTTTTCCTTGTCGTAGATGGTCAGGACGTCTTCTACCGTGATAGGTTCGAAGTAGAGTTTGTTGGCTGTATCGAAGTCCGTGGAGACGGTTTCCGGGTTACAGTTGATCATGATGGACTCGTAACCTGCGTCGCGCAGGGCAAAAGCGGCATGGACACAGGTGTAGTCGAATTCGATCCCCTGGCCGATGCGGTTGGGACCGCCGCCGATGATAAGGATTTTCTTGTGGTCGGATGTCGGTACTTCGTCGGCAGAGCCATTGTAGGAGGAATAGTAGTATTCCGCATTTTCCACGCCGCTGACGGGCACCGTGTGGTAGGTAGCGATGATGCCGGCTTCGATGCGGCGCTGGCGCACCAGTTTTTCTTCGATACCGAAAGCGTGGGCAAGATATTTGTCGGAGAACCCTTCCTTCTTGGCTTGCTTGAGTACTTCGATGGGCAGAGTGTCCCAGGTGTACTGGTTGAGGGCGACATCGAAGTCGGCCAGTTCCTTCATTTGTTCGATGAAGAAGGGAGTGATGCTGGTGAGTTTGACAATTTCGCTGACGGGCGTACCGCGGTAGAGGAGTTCGTACACCTGGAAGAAGCGCTGGCTGTTGCCGTAGGTGATGCGTGATTTCAGTTCCGTGTCGCTGAGTGCGGCGATTTTTTTGACGCGACCCAGGCCGCTGCGGCCGATTTCGAGGGAACGGATCGCCTTCTGGAAGGCTTCCTTGAAGTTTTTGCCGATACTCATGACTTCACCGACAGCCTTCATCTGGGTACCGAGCTTGTCGGCGGCTTTCGGGAATTTTTCAAAGGCCCAGCGGGCAAATTTGACGACGACGTAATCGCCGTACGGTTCGTATTTTTCGAGAGATCCCTTTCTCCAATAGGGGAGCTCGTCCAGCGTGATGCCGGTGGCGAGCTGGGTGGAAACCGACGCAATAGGGAATCCGGTGGCTTTGGATGCCAGGGCGGATGAACGGGACGTACGAGGATTGATTTCGATGACGATGATGCGCCCGTCTTCTCGGTTGTGGGCAAACTGGACATTGGTACCGCCGGTGACACCGATGGCGTCGAGGATGCGGTAGGAGTAGTCCTGGAGTTTGTTCTGGACTTCCTGGGGAACGGTCAGCATGGGGGCGACACAGAAGCTGTCTCCCGTGTGGACACCCATGGGGTCGACGTTTTCGATGAAGCAGACGGTGATTTTCTGTCCCTTTTGGTCACGGACGACTTCAAGTTCCAGTTCTTCCCAGCCGAGGGCGCATTCTTCAACGAGCACCTGGTTGATGAGAGAGGCGGCGAGGCCGCGGGCAACGACATCCCGTAATTCCTCGACATTGTAGACGATGCCGCCACCGGTACCGCCCATGGTGTAGGCAGGGCGGAGGACGACGGGATAACCGAGCTTTTCGGCAACTTTCTCGGCTTCTTCGACGGTATAGATTGGTTCGGACGCAGCTACGGGTACGCCGATTTTACCCATGGTTTCCTTGAAAATGATCCGGTCTTCTCCACGGGCGATGGCTTCCAGGTCCACGCCGATGACCTCCACATTGAACTTGGAGAGGATGCCTTCTTCATGGAGTTTGGATGCAAGGTTGAGGGCCGTTTGACCACCGAGGTTGGGAAGCAGGGCATCCGGACGTTCCTTATCGATGACGGCGGTGATGCGGTCAATGGTCAGGGGCTCAATGTAGGTATGGTCGGCCATGGCCGGATCCGTCATGATCGTGGCCGGATTGGAATTCACCAGAACGACTTCGTAGCCTGCATTGCGAAGAGCCTTGCAAGCCTGCGTGCCCGAATAGTCGAATTCACAGGCCTGGCCGATGATGATGGGGCCGGAGCCGATGATGAGGATTTTGTGGATATCAGTACGTTGAGCCATGTTTGTTCCTTTTTGTTGTCCTGTTGTGAAGAGGAGCGGGAGAAAACGACCGGATTTGTCATGCAAACCGTAGGTTTTCGGGAGAGTATTTCCACCTCTTGGTCAAGTCAAGCTAGCTGTCGGGGTGAATGGATTTTTCGAGTGAATTTAAGGCGATTAATTTTGGATTCTCCTGCGGAATAATCCGAAGACGTATGAAATATTTACAATAGGGAATAGTTGTTGTTTGACAACAAAATGAAGATGAGTTACTAACGCGATGTGGATATACCCCCTCCTCCAGGTAACCAGATATTCTTCCGGATACACCGTGTTCTGGATAAATTGCACGAAAATTTTTTATCGACGCGTAGTAAAGAGGATGTCGATTGGCTCTTGAATTTGACGGCCCGTCAAAAGCATGCCTTGGTTGCCGTCAGCCATATGACGTTGCGTACGCCGGAGGGTATTCCTCTGAAGGAACTGGCGGAGGTTTTGGGGATGGCTCTGCCGTCGGCTTCCGTTTTTGTAGAAGGCATGGTAAGGAAAGGGTTGTTTGTACGGACTCAGAATCCCCACGACAGGAGGTCAATTTGCATTACGTTGTCTGAAAAAGGGAAGATGAATTTCAAAATGCTCTGTTCCTACATGGATGAAGAAACCCGTAAGTTGATGGATTCGGTGCCTCCGGAAGAGCGGGCTATTTTTGTCAAGATTGTGGATCAGTTCTACAATCAGTTGACAAATCAGCCTTCCGATTGATTCGGAAAAGGTTGGTGGGAGAAAGCCGGAATGGATAAATTGCATTGAAATCGGGAAAAAGAGAAAGTTCCCGAGGGTGTTTTGCGTATTAGTATGATGTACGAATGACGGTGCCGGAGTGTATGCCGGTTCCGTAATCTTCTTTTTCCTTTTCTATGAAACCGTATTCCATTGCTCTATTGTTAAGTTGTTTTCCTGTAGCGCTGCCGCTTTGCGCACGGGCTGCGGGAGAAGAGCCTCCGCAGCCGCCTCAAGAGGCTGGGGCTCCTCGTCCAGGGAATGTTCAAGCCGTATTGAACGGCGATTTGCAGGCCTGCCTGGATTTTGCCAAATCGCCGGATTCGTCCAAAATCATTTACCGCTGGCTGATAGAATCAACCATTCCGAAAGAGACATTGGAACAACTCGGGAAGAATGGCTTCTTGTCCCGCTTTGCCGGTGATCAGGAATGGATGGAAGGATTTTTCAATTCCGGTCCGGTTCCAAATATCGGATTGGCGTTGGAGAAATTAGCTGCCTTGTATCGGCGAGATCCCAAAATAGCATCCCATCCTCTTTATCGTAAATTGGCGACGGCTACTGCTCTGGAATACGCGCGCCAGTCCGACAAGGAAATGAATAATCCGAAAAAGAAGAAGGATTTTCATCCATCATGGACGGATGAGCGCATGTTCCAAACCTACGATTATTACAGGACAAGCCATGCCAAAGGATTGTTGAATCCCGTATTCGATACCCTGGATTACTGGGATATGCGTATTCTGACCGGGCGCGGCCCGGGAGATTGGACCTCTCCCGAGTCCTTGACATGGCTCCGGGATAATGTCCGCCTGCCCGCCCAGCAGTATGTGGGGGCCTGCTGGCAGGCTCCCTACCGTTTGCACAACGAATTTGGTGAGAGTATCCATAGCGGAGCCAGCTATTATGCTCCGTTTGACGGCATGTTCAAAGGGGGGCGGGCCGAGATGACTCGCGAGGTCGGTGCCGTGTGCGGCGGCCTTTCCACCTATGGGGCGACGGCGGCTATAGCCAATGGAGTGCCTGCGCTGACAATGGGGGAACCGGGGCACTGCGCTTATACGGTGAGACCGGACAAGGAGTGGGTTCCGGCTTATTCCCTCTCATGGAAACGCGGATGTCACTGGAATTTCTATGGAGAGAAATGGTCCCTCTTGATTGCGACTCAGAATACGTTTAGCGATAAAGCCGCCCGCGACTTGTCCGGCAAGCTTGTCGTGCTCGGAGATGCTGCCCGCAAGGCTGGTCATAAAGATCGTGCCGGAGAACTTTACCGGGCGGCTCTGGAAGTGCAACCGATCAATTTTGCCCATTGGCAGCAGTATCTGGACTGGTGCAGTCGGGAAGGCGGTTTGGGACGGAACCAATGGCAGGAGGTTTCCCGTCAAATCGTGAATGCTTATGGAAAGGATTATCCCGAGATTGCCTGGATGCTTCTGTCCGGGAAGGTTTACCCTGTGCTGATCCCCCTGCTGGAGACGCCGCAAGAAAAGGAAGCTGAAATCCGGAACTTCCATCAGAGCCTCGACCGCATGAAACCCGCCAACTGGGATTTTCCCGGAGCTCTTGCCAAACAGATGGACTACCTCGGCGGCGATGAGGCTGCGGCCGGTACGATGATGAAAGTCTTGATGGATGAACACATGAAATCCCAGGATTACGTAGCTCCTTCCCTGGTCTGGTGTTCGGAGTTAACGGCGGCTTATCCGTCCCTCAAGGATCAGTTTTACAAGTCGGTGGCCTCCGCAGGCAGTGATATCGGAGACAAGGTTCTGGAACAACTGGCTTCTTCCATCATCATGCAGGCCGAAAAAACGGGCGACATTCAATCCTTCCAGGCGGCAGGTTCGTTGCTCAAGGATCGTTTCCACCCCAAGTTGCCGCGGTTTGATCCCTTCCCGGGGGAATTGCTTTCATCCGGCGGCATGCTCATTCCCAATTCCGTTCATGAACGTTACGGTCCACCCTGGCAGCACTGGGGCGTTCTGGAAGCCTGCGGCGGTTTTTTCCATACAAATAACAAAGAAGATGCGACCGAGGTCAAAGTCATTCTTCCCCGCATGGGTGAACTTTCCGGGATTGTAGTTGTTTCCCGCAAGTCGCATGTGGAACGCGGAGATGGCACGGTTGTTGAAGTTTCCGAAGACGGTTCCGATTGGAAAGAAGTCGGAACCATCGAAAAAATGCAGCAGGTTCAGAGGATTGATCTGGGCGGCAAGAATGTCCGCGCCAAGTATGTTCGCCTGAAGTGCAACAGGAAGGATTATTTCCACCTGGATGGCATTCTCGTTTACGGAAGGAGGCTCGCATGAAAAAACTAATTGCTACATGTTGTTTATTTGCTGCAGGAGCTTTGCTCCTTCAGGCATCTGTCCGAATGGATGATTCTCCCGTTGAAGCCCGTCAGAAGGCTACTCGGGACCATGTTGATTGCCTGGTGCTGGTTTACGGCAAGGACTGGGACAGGATAGGTGCCGTATTTCGTCAAAAGGTCTGGAACCAGGACTCTGTCCAGCAAGCGATGGGGAACAAGACTGTCAGCTCCGTACTGGAAGTACCCCAGAATCTTTCGAAGGAAGAGAACGACATTTTTGAAAAGGACGTGAGGAAGAAGGTAGGGGCGAATGTTCGTTCCATGCCCGGCATTGCTTTTTTTGATGCCAAGGGGTTTTGCTATGCTTCGCTTTCAGGCAGCGATTTGCCCAGGGAGTCGATGCGGCTTGCGGAGAAGATCCGTCAGACGATGGAACTCCGGGCCAAACGGGATGCCTTGCTGGCGGAAGCCTCCCGCAAGGAAGGCCAGGAGAAAGCCCGGCTCCTCTGCATGGCTGGAGAAATCCGCGGGATTAACCGCGATCCGGAGATCCTCAAAGAGTTGAAGAAATGCGATCCCGAGGACAAGTCCGGCTATGTGGGGCGTTACACTTTCAATGTGTTCGACCTGCAACCCAAGCTGAAGGGCGTTTCCAAGGAAGAAGGGTTGAAGATTCTCGATGAAGCATTGAGAATTCCCCGTTTGACAGCGGAGCAGAAACAGAAGATCTATGGTCTCCGCGGGTCGTTCCTGCGTTGGCAGAAGGCGTCTGCTGCCGAGCAGAAGGAAAATTACAAGAGGATGCGCGACCTGGATCCGAATTCCTTCTACGGCAAGGCTGCTGTCAATGCCTCGAAGGCTTTTGCCCAGTAAAAAACTGAGCGGGCATTTCCGGTCCGCAGGAAAAATAAAACGTCCTCCGGCACGCAACACAAGTGCCGAAGGACGTTGCCATTGGTAGAGGTTATTTGAACGAGACTTCGGATTCGGGCGTTTGCTGCAGGTCGCAATCGCCGATGTTCCAGGAACGGGTCGGTGTCACTTGATTGCCGATGATGCGGATGTCCGCGCAGCGGCGGAAGATGAAGGGCTTTTTGCCCCAGCCTTTGAAGTCGTTGTTGTAGGTGATTTTGTTGTTCTTGAAGAGCAGGTTTTGCGTGGAAATGGCGAACAGGAGAGGTACATCGAAAGTATGGAATACATTGTTTTCGATACGTACGTTCCGATGGTAGTATTCTTTTTGGTTCTGGAGTTGCCGTACCTCGGGATAGATAGCGATGACAGCTTCCGTAAACTGGTAGCGGGATGTGAGATTATTGGTGAATGTGTTGTTGCGGATGAGGACGTCTTCGCAGGCTCCGCTTTCGTACCAACCCTGGGCATCTCCGGCCAGAAGGATGGCGGAGCCGGATGAATGGTCGAAGTTGTTGTTTTCGACGATGACCCTTTTCGGCGTCGTGAACAGGGAACCCCGGGCACGGTTGTTGCGGACGGTGTTGTTGCGGAAGGTGACGGCCGGGTAGTAGTCTCCGTTTTCGACGGCATCGCCTACCCGGACGTTGGACGGAATAGGGGTGGTCAGGGTAATCAACACTTCCTCCGTACTAAGTTTGCGGACATGCGCAACTTTGGCTTTCTCTCCGGGCTCCAGCGTCGGTCCGGCGATAAAGCGAAGCGTTTCTCCGGGCAGGAATACTTCAAAGCCGACGGATTGTCCGTGCATGTATTTGCAGCGGAGCGTTTTGTCGTTGATAATTTCCTGAATGCCGAGGCAGGTTGAATGGACGTTGATCGCATCGTCCATCATGCCTTCATAGAGGCCGTTTTCAGACAAAATCAAGCCTTTGCAGTTGGAATAATGGGTTGCGTCCGCACCGGAGGTGGAGACATTGTCGGTTCCCTTGCGGATGAAGACGCCACCTCCGTTGAGGTGGATGTTTTCCGAACGTTGGGCCAACAGAGCCATACCGAAACTGTGATGGATGGCGACGTTATTGAGAGTCGTGTTTTTAGCGCGGTAGATGACACTGGCCGGATGGGGACGTCCCCAGGTACGGAGTGTCAGAGTATCTCCGGGAAGGAGGCCTTTGCTTTTCAGATCCCAGCCCTTGAAGAGGATATTGCCTTTTCCAAGATCTTCCACCGAACCTGAATAACCGATGTCGGAGGTACCTTCGACAATATGGTTGGTGCCTTTCCGAAAGGCTATGGCGCTGGTAATGCCTCCAGTCCAGCCTTCTCCGATGAATTGGATTTTCCCGTCGGAAACTTGGTAAGGAAAAGCTTTTGGATCAATGGTGGCTTTGAAACCATCGTTCGTGAAGTCATTGATTTTGGCTTCGGAATAGATGGGACGTTCAAAGTCGATGGCGAGATTATTGACCGTTACGTTGGAACTGTCCATGACCAGCAAGGGCAGCATGGAGCCGTGGAAGACGAAGAGGGAGCCGTTGCCTTCAATCGTGACGTTACCCAAATCGGCAAGTGGAACGCCTACCGGGTGGATGACCGGTTGGTCGTGGTTGGAAATATGGAAACTCATGCGTAATGCCTTGTCGGCATAGAAATGGTATTCTCCTTTCGGGATGACGAGGGTACGTTTTATCCAGGGTCCTTCCCGCATGGCGGACAAGGCGGCTCTCAATTGTTCTGTCTGATCTTCGCGAATGCCGGGTTTGAGGCCGAATGCCGATGCATCCACCCTTTCAGGGATAGCGCGGCGTTCTGCCTTGATCCGGCTGAGTTTCCATCGGAGGTTGACCCAGTCGGCATGGTCGTTATCGTTGCCGTCCACATCATCGGCCATCAGATAGAGTTTTTTTGCATCAACAGGAACGGTGACTTCAAATGGGGCTGCCGGCATTCCCTTCTTCATCAAGGGGGATTCCCAAAGGACATTTGTACCGGACATGATGCGGAATCGGACACTGCCGCCTGCTGCTTCATCATCAATGCCGCAGGAGCCGCACAGAATATCCTTGTATCCCCCCGGGGTGTTAATGGGGATCATGGAGGCGGCGTGGGTTCCGATACCTTCCTTGTAAGTTTGCCCGGCAATAGTCAGCGGTTTACCTTCAATGGATAGGTTGCGCCGGGTTTCTCCGTAGGCCTGGCGCGTCATGACCAGGTCGGTATCGGATACGACGGGAGGGGTGGCGGCCGTTGCCATGCCCATGCAAGTGAGAAGCAATATGGTGGATGCGAATTTCATAAAAGAAGCGAGGGAAAAATGTGAAGTTATTGCAGTGTTGCGGCGGGAATGGCATTGATCACTCTCCTGTCTCCCGTTTGCTCCAATTCTTTTTTGATTTTTTCGGCAGTTTGCCCTTCTTCGGAAGCCGGGTCGACAGCAATGATGGCATCGAGGTCTTTTTTATAAAGTTCGGTGGCTTCCTTCTGGCGTGCCCGGAAGGAACCAATGGCCATGGGGATCATGATTTGTTGACGGATGCAGGGCTCCAGATCTTCCCGCTTCAGCATGGTTTTCAGAGCTTCTTCGATTTTGACGAGATCCGTTTTATTGTCTTTGTAGATGGTCATGATTTCCTTGCGCTGGGAGATAATACGTTCCTTGCGGGCGGTATCGGCTTTGAACTGACAGGTATCTTCAGGATCGGACTTTTCGATTTCAGCGATGACTTCGCCGTAGAATGGAGCCCAGAGGCTGGAGTCCATCGTTTTTAATCCATCATAAAGAGCGGCGGCTTTTTCTTTTCCGGAAAGGGATCGGGCACGGGCGAATGCTTCGTCGCGTTTGATTTTACCTTGATCCCAGGATTCTGCCGCCTTGATGAACTCGGCCGGTTTCAGGGGGGCTCCTACGCTCTTGGCGTAGGGCAGTCCGTCCTTGTCGGTCATGACGATGGAAGGGTATCCGGTGATACCCATTTTTTGAGCTAGCTCCCTGTTGACCTCTTGCTGGTTTTCAGGAAGAGGTTTCTTGCGGGGGAAGTCCAGCTCGAGGAAGATATACTTGTCTGCCAGGGCTTGTTCGAATTCCGGCGAGCTGAGGACATCCTTGTGGAGGATTTTGCAGAAACCGCACCAATCGGAACCTGTAAATTCAATCATGACGGGTTTGCCCGTCTCTGCAGCTTTTGCATAGGCTTCATCCGGGGTGGTGAGCCAGGTAATTTCAGCGGCGGCAGGCAGGACGGCTGCTGCAACGGCTAGAATGGCGCTTCTGATGGCGATGGATTTCATGATAGAAATATGGGAAGGACTTTGAAGTGATTGGGCGGCCGGTGGAAAATTAGTCTTTGGACGGGCAACCGTAGATCATGCCTTTTTTGAGAGCTGCGACTTCTTCGGTTTTGCCGAAGTATTCCCCCAGGGCGTAGCCGAATGCCATGGCGGAACCAGGACCGTTGGCCGTGAGAATTTTGCCGTCGATGGTGACGCGGTCCGGCATGATCGTGGCACCGGCAGCCCGGATTTCGTCATGAACGGCTTGATCGGGATAGGCGGAAACTTTTTTTCCGGACAGAATACCGGCTTTAGCCAAGGCGATTGGGGCGGCACAGATAGCGGCAACCGTTTTGCCGGAGGAGTATGCCTGGCTGATCAGGGCAGTAACGGCGAGCATGTCGCGCATGAACCAGGAACCGGGGCCCCCCGGCAGGATGAGAGCTTCCATGTCATCCAAAGAGATTTTGGAAAGAGTGGTATCGGTCAGTACCGTTATGTTGTGGGCGCCCTTGACTTCCCGGCTTTCGATGCCGGTTGTGACAACGTCAAATCCAAGGCGGCGCAGAATATCGACGGGTGCGGAAAATTCGATTTCTTCAAATCCGGGAGCAACAAGAACGACGAGTTTTTTCATATACCGTAGACTAGGGTAGAATCCTCTCTATTCCAAGAGAGAATCAAGCGAAGGTTAGACATGCAGGCCGAATGATGTTTCCGGCATGAAAAGAGAATCCCCTCTTCCTTTGCTGTCAAGGAAGAGGGGATCTGCGAATGGATATGTGAATGCTCCTTACGGACGGATGCCTTCTTTGGCGCAGGCAATCATATACTCGCGGTTGAGGCGGGCAATGTTATCGACGCTGATGCCCTTCGGGCAGGCGGCTTCACATTCGTAGAGGTTGGTGCAGTTGCCGAAGCCTTCGGCTTCAAACTGCTTCATCATGTTCAGCACGCGGCGCGTACGTTCCGGATGACCTTGCGGAAGCAGGGCAAGCTGGGACACTTTTGCCGAGGTGAAGAGCATGGCGGAGGAGTTCTTGCAGGAGGCAACGCAAGCGCCGCAACCAATGCAGGCGGCGGAGTCGAATGCTTCGTCGGAGAGGTGTTTCTCGATCGGAATGTTGTTGGCATTCGGAGCGGAGCCCGTACGGACGTCGATGTAACCGCCGGCGGCAATAATACGGTCCAGGGCGCTACGGTCGACGACGAGGTCGCGGAGGATCGGGAATGCCTTCGCGCGGAAGGGTTCAATCCAGATGGT
Source organism: Akkermansia sp. N21169 (assembly GCF_029854675.1). Classification (NCBI taxonomy): domain Bacteria; kingdom Pseudomonadati; phylum Verrucomicrobiota; class Verrucomicrobiia; order Verrucomicrobiales; family Akkermansiaceae; genus Akkermansia; species Akkermansia sp. N21169. The sequence goes on from NZ_JARWNC010000040.1 coordinate 302,701, forward strand.
ATCGCCGTCCTTGAATTTGCGCATGTGGAGCTGGCAGGTCGTAACCTTGCGTTCGGGGCCGTGAGGCACACCGTTGATTGTCAGGGAGCACATGCCGCAGATACCTTCCCGACAGTCATGGTCGAAATGGATCGGCTCTCCGCCATCGTTGACGATACCTTCGTTAACGATGTCGAGCATTTCCAGGAAGGAGCAATCTTCGGGAATGTCCTTGGCTGCGTAGGTCTCAATGCGGCCTTTTGCCTGGGCGTTTTCCTGGCGCCAGACTTTGAGCGTGAGATTAAGGGTTTTAGCCATGGTAAATCTTTTCTCTGTAAATGGTTCTCGTGTTGCTTACTTGTAGCTGCGGACGGCCAGGTGGACGTTATCGAACGTGAGCATTTCCTTGTGCAGGATAGGCAGTTGATCGACTCCGTTGAATTCCCAGGCGGCGACGTAGGCGTAGTCCTTGTCGTTACGAAGGGCTTCACCGTCTTCAGTCTGGTATTCGGAACGGAAGTGACCGCCGCAGGACTCGTTGCGGTGCAGGGCATCATAGCACATCAGCTGGGCGAATTCGAGGAAGTCGGCCAAGCGGTCGGCTTTTTCGAGTTCGGCGTTGATGCCGGTAGCGCTGCCGGGGATACGGACATTCTTCCAGAAGGCTTCGCGGATCTTGGGGATCTCTTCGATAGCCTTCATGAGGGATTCCTTGGTACGGGCCATACCGCAGTTTTCCCAAAGGATGAGGCCGAGTTCGCGGTGGAAGGAATCCACGGTGCGGTTGCCCTTGACGGACATGAGTTTTTCGATGCGATCCTTGACTTCTTTTTCCACAACGGCGAATTCCGGGGAGGCCGTGGTAACGGCTCCGGGCTTGGTATTGGCCAGATAGGCGGGAAGTGTGGTCGGGATTACGAAGTAACCGTCGGCCAGACCCTGCATGAGGGCGGAAGCACCGAGGCGGTTGGCCCCGTGATCGGAGAAGTTGGCTTCACCGAGGACATGCAGGCCGGGGATGTTGGACATCAGGTTGTAGTCAACCCAGAGACCGCCCATCGTGTAGTGCACGGCGGGATAGATCATCATCGGGGTTTCGTACGGGTTTTCGTCCGTGATCTCGTGGTACATGTCAAACAGGTTGCCGTACTGGTCGGCGATCTTCTCCTTGCCGACGCGGTTGATGGCATCCTTGAAGTCGAGGTACACGCCGAGACCGGTTACGGCAACGCCGCGACCGTCGTCGCATTGTTCCTTGGCGGCACGGGAGGATATGTCACGCGGGGCCAGGTTGCCGAAGGAGGGATATTTGCGTTCCAGATAATAGTCGCGTTCGCTGTCCGGCACATCGATAGGCTTGATTTCCTTGCGGCGCAGCTTTTCGGCGGTTTCGCGGGATTTGGGTACCCAAACGCGACCGTCGTTGCGGAGCGATTCCGACATGAGGGTCAGTTTGGACTGGTAGTCGCCCTTGACCGGGATGCAGGTCGGGTGGATCTGAGTGTAACAGGGGTTGGCAAAGAAGGCTCCGCGTCGGTAGGCCTTGTAAGCGGCGGTGACGTTGCAGCCCATAGCGTTGGTGGACAGGAAGAAAACGTTTCCATAGCCGCCGGTGGCGAGCAGAACGCAGTCGCCGGCGTAGGATTCGATTTCGCCCGTGACGAGGTTGCGGCAGACGATGCCTTTGGCTTCGCCGTCAACGAGGACGAGATCCTGCATTTCGCGACGGGGGTACATCGTGACGGATCCCTTGGCTACTTCTTTTTCCAGGGCCTGGTAGGCGCCGAGAAGGAGCTGCTGACCGGTCTGACCGCGGGAGTAGAAGGTTCTCTTCAACTGAGCGCCGCCGAAAGAACGGTTGTCCAGAAGACCGCCGTATTCACGACCGAAGGGAACGCCTTGGGCGACGCATTGGTCAATGATGTTGGAGGAAACTTCGGCGAGGCGATACACGTTGGCTTCACGGGCGCGGAAGTCGCCTCCCTTGACGGTATCGTAGAACAGACGATATACGGAGTCGCCGTCGTTCTGGTAATTCTTGGCTGCGTTGATCCCGCCCTGGGCCGCAATGGAGTGGGCTCGGCGGGGGCTGTCCTGATAGCAGAAACACTTGACGTTGTACCCGAGTTCTCCAAGCGTCGCTGCGGCGGAGCCGCCGGCAAGTCCGGATCCGACGATCAGGATGGTGTATTTACGCTTGTTGTTGGGGTTGATGAGCTTGGTTTCAAGCTTGCATTTGGTCCACTTGTCCTGAATCGGGCCGGCGGGAATTTTTGCATCCGGCATCCAGTCGCTTGTAGGAAAATCAATCATGGCTGTGTCGTGAGTTGAAAATTACTTGATAAGGCCGAGGAGGATGGCAACCGGGATGGAGGCAAACCCTGCGCAGATGACGAATGCGTAACAGATGGCGATGAAGTTGTAGAAAGGACGGATCTTTCTGGAGTTCAGCCCCAGTGTCTGGAAGATGGACTGCACGCCGTGGCGCAGGTGGGAGAAGAGCATGACGACGGCCAGAATATAGAATCCGGAGATCCATACGTTGCTGAAGCCTTCCACGATCATCTTATGGACATCCCAGGTTTCCGTTCCTGCCAGTGAACCTGTCTGGAACACATATTGGAAGTCGGCGGGATTCAGATTGACGCGCACCGTGTACTGCAACAGGTGGTATACGACGAATACGAGGATCGTTAAACCTGTATACACCATGTAGCGGGAGGAAATCGTTGCCGCGATCGTGTTCTTGAACTGGTAGGGATCGTTGCCGCGCGCCGCCCTGTTTTCCAATTTCAACTGGAGTGTCAGGCAGATGTGGATCAGGAAGATTACCAACAGTCCGAGACGAATGCCCCACAGTGCCGCTTCCGGCATGGAGTGCAAGCCATAGGCATACATGTTGATGGCGTCTGGTGCCCCGTAGATTAATAAGTTTCCGACCAGGTGTCCGGCAAGGAATAGTACTAACGACAATCCCGTCAAAGCCACAATAATTTTGCGGCCGATAGAGGATGTCACAAATGTGCAGGCTGTCTTTACTAGTGCATTCATAGGCGCTTTAGCAAGTGCGTATCGAAGGACATACCCTCATGGAGGACGCATGGCAAGCGCCGAGTTGCCTGGAGGAAACTTTTATGCTCTAGATAAAAATGATTCTAAATTATTTGCTCGAAATGACCGAATTGGTGCGGTGAATTTCTGAAAAACTCTTTAGAAACGGCTGCGGAAATGAGAACGGCGGTGCGGGGTGACCCTCTTGATGAGTACGGGAACGAGTGCCAGGGAGACGCACCAGCCGATGACCATGGAGATGCCGTGCGGAAAACCGAGGCAGATTTTATCCGTCAGAAGATATGTGATGCAGACTGCCGTCAGGAATACTCCGGGAATCGTGGCGTACCAGTGGACTCTGCCGCTTCGTCGGAGGAATACGGCAATACTCCACAGGGTGAAGCATGCAATACATTGGTTGAACCAGCCGAAGTAGCGCCAGATGGTGTCGAAACTGAGCTGGGTCATGACGAGGCAGATGGCCAGCAGCGGGATGGCGATGGCCAGGCGGGGAGCTATGCTCTTCTGGGAGACATGCAGGGCATCCGCAATCATGAGCCGGGCGCTGCGCAGGGCTGTGTCGCCCGAGGTTATGGGAAGAACGACGACGCCTAGAATGGCGAGGATGCTGCCCGTATGACCGAGCATGGAATTGGAAGAATCAAAGACGACTTTGCTGGCACTTCCCGCTTTGATCGCCTCATTCATGGCCTCTGGCGATTGGTAGAAGGTAAGCCCCACGGCGCACCAGATCAGGGCGATGATGCCTTCGGTAATCATGGGGCCGTAGAAAACGGCACGGCCCTGGCGTTCCGATTTGATGCAGCGCGCCATCATCGGGGACTGGGTGGCGTGGAATCCGCTGATGGCTCCACAGGCAATGGTGATGAAAAGCATGGGCCAGACGGGAAGGCCGGCCGGGTGCGTTCCGAAGGAGATGGTGCACTCCGGGATGATCTCGGAGCCGCAGAAGAAAAGAGCTCCGAACATGGATCCCGCCATCAGGATCAGGCAGATGGCGAAAAGCGGGTAGATGCGCCCGATGAGGGCATCGATCGGCAGGATGGTGGCGGCAAAGTAGTAAAAGAAGATAAGTCCGGCCCATACGGGCATGCTCATGCCGGTCATGTTGGACAGGAGCTGGGCCGGGCCGGTGGCAAAGACGACGCCGACCAGGATGATGAGGATGATGCAGAGGTAGCGGATGATTTGCCTGGAGGAGTTGCCCAGGTACTTGCCGATCAGTTCCGGAAGGCTCATGCCTCCGTGCCGCAGGGACATCATACCGGAAAAATAGTCGTGGACGGCTCCGCCCAGGATACAACCGAAGGTGATCCAGAGCATGGCGACAGGACCGTACAGGGCGCCCAGGATGGCTCCGTACACAGGGCCGAGCCCCGCAATGTTCAGAAGCTGGATCAAGAAAATCTTCCACGCGGGCAACACCATGAAGTCGACCCCGTCGGGCGAGGCCACGGCAGGCGTCAGTCTTTTGTCGCTGGGGCGGAAGACCCGCTCCATCAACTTTCCGTATGTGAAATACCCGGTGATGAGCAGGGCAAAGCAGAGTAGAAAATAGAAGGTGCCGTTGATGTGCATGGAGTGAGCCGGGTTGCTGGGAACCGGAGAATCCGGGGCAGGTTAGTAGCCGTATTTCCGCATTGCAAGCAAAAATGTCCGGACAATGTTATCCTAACATGCTGAAATAAAACGGGCATTGATTCCGGCCCGCCATGGGGGACTATGGAATGGCTGTCGGAAGACTAGGTTCCGGATGTGACAAGGTTGGCGAGAGGCTTTCCTTGAATAAAATCACTGATATTCTGGAGAGTAATGTCGGCGATGTTGTGAAGGGCTTCCTGCGTCAGGAAACCCTGGTGGGAGGTTACGATGACATTGTTGAAGGAAAGCAAGCGGGCAAGAGTGTCGTCGTCAATGATTTTATCGGACTTGTCTTCGTAGAAATAGTCTCCTTCTTCTTCGTAGACGTCGAGACCGGCAGAACCGATTTTTCCGGATTTCAATCCGTCGATCAAGATATCGGTATGGATGAGTTTTCCTCGTCCGGTATTGATGATCATCACTCCGTCTTTCATGTTGGAAATGGCGCTGCTATCGATCAGGTAACGTGTCTGGTCGGTCAGCGGACAGTGCAGGGAGATGATGTCTGCTCCGGCATATAATTCATCCAGGCTCGTGTAACGGAAACCTTCCGCCCGGGCGTAGGATTCGTCGGGAAAGGGGTCGTAGGCGAGGATGTTCATGCCAAATCCTTTCAGGATACGGATGACGATGCGGGCGATCTTGCCGGTACCGATGATTCCTGCCGTTTTAGCGTTCATGTCGAACCCCATGAGGCCATGAAGCGAAAAGTTTCCGTCGCGAGTCCGCCAATAGGCCCGATGTATTTTGCGGTTGAGGGATAACATGAGCGCTACGGCATGTTCGGCAACGGCATAAGGAGAATATTGAGGTACTCGCACAACGGGTAATCCGTTGTCGGCGGCGGCGTGGAGATCCACGTTATTGAAGCCGGCGCAACGCAGAGCCAGCAACCGGACTCCGTTGTTTCGCAGGGCGGCGATGATTTCTGCATCGGCAATATCGTTGACAAAGATGCAGACGGCATCCATGCCCTGGGTCAGGGCAATGGTGTTCATGTTCAAAGTTCCTTTGAAATAACGGAGATCGAAGCCGAACTGTTTGTTGGATATATCGAAAAACCGTATATCGTAAGGCTTGGCGCTGAAGAAAGCTGTTTTGACCGGATTCATGGTGCGTGCGGCAGGGGGGGCTCAGGTACGTTGTTTGGCCTGATTGGCGACGGCTTCCATGAGTTGGCGGATTTCTTCCGGGTCTCCCAGGAAGTAATCGTTGACCGGGTTCAGATTATAGTCGAATTCGAAGACGTAGGGGATGCCTGTGGGGAGGTTGAGGTGGACGATTTCCTCATCGGAGATGTGTTTCAGGTGTTTGATGATGCCCCGGAGGCTGTTGCCGTGGGCGACGACGAGGATTTGATTGTGATTTTTCAGCGAGGGGAGAATGGTCGCGCTCCAATAGGGAAGAATGCGGGCAATGGTATCTTTTAGGGATTCCGTGGCGGGGAGTTGCATCGGCGCTACTCCGCTATAGCGGATGTCATGCATCGGATGGCGAGGATCGGCCTCTGTCAGAGCCGGGGGGGCGATGTCGTAACTTCGACGCCAGATGAGGACTTGTTCGTCTCCGTACTGTTGTGCGGTTTCGCTTTTGTTGAGTCCCTGGAGGGATCCGTAGTGTTTTTCGTTGAGGCGCCAGTCTTTTTCGACGGGTATCCAGTCCTGGTCGAGTTTGTCCAATACGCCGTTAAGGGTTTTGACGGCTCTCTTCAAATAAGAGGTGAAAGCTTTGCCGAACAGGAACCCCTCTTTCTTCAGGAGTTCCCCCGCTCTCAAGGCTTCCCGGACTCCCTTTTCCGTGAGATCGACATCCGTCCACCCCGTAAAACGGTTTTCCCGGTTCCATACGCTTTCTCCGTGGCGCAGCAAAACGACTTTTTTCATGACAATATAGCTTTTTAAGTAAGAGCTCTTTTAGGAGAAAATCGTTCAAGTAAAAGGGTATCACAGAGGCGAAAAAGCAAACTGTGCCGGATTCATCGATACAAATCGGGAAAAGCCTCAAGTGAAATGCTTGAGTATCTGGCCCGATTGATTGACGGAAGGCGTTTTAATGGATTCCGTGCAGTTGCCGGAGCAGGGATATGGGCTTTAGATATCCCATTCGTGCATGGGTTGAGGACCGGAGAGGGCACAAATACGGTCAATAAGTTGATCCCAGGCTTCTTTACCTTCGAGGATATCTACTTCAATGCGGAGGAAGAAGATGGGAACGTCCAGAGGGGTATCGGGCTTCTTCAGGCGGACGGCGTCTTTTTCCGTGGTGATGATCATCTGCATGTCGCGATCGGCGCAACGTTCGTAGAATTTATCCAGATCATCCTGGTCGAACCAGTGATGGTCGGGGAATTGTTGCGTGAATTCTACTTTGGCACCCAAGGCATGAATTAAACTTTCGAAGCTTTCCGGACGAGCGATACCGCTGAAACAGGCAACCCATGTGTCGCGGAGGGCAGAGAGGGGGAGGCGTTCTCCGGTGAAGACGTTTTCGATGTATTTGGGGGCGTGGTTACTGATGATGATGTCGGCGTCCTTGTTGTATTTCCGGATTTCACGGACGAGGTCATCCTGGGGTTTGCCGTTGCTTTTGGTAAGGATGATATAGTCGGCGCGTTTCAAACTGCTTTTGGGTTCCCTCATGGTTCCTCGTGGCAGCATGGCTCCGGTGCCGAACGGTGCTCCGCAGTCGACAAGGACGATATCGATCTCGTGACCGAGATTCAGATACTGCATACCGTCGTCGAGAATGAGGGTGTCGCTGCCAAGATGTTCGATGGCGAACAGGCCGGATTTGACGCGGTTGCGGTCGACGAGGACAGCAACGTCGTCCAGGTTTTTGGCGAGCATAAAGGGTTCGTCCCCGGAGTAGAGAGGGGAGAGGTAGCGCGTTGTGCCGTCGCTGCAGATTTTGGGGATGTTTTCGACTTGCTTTCCTTGTTCGTCGAGCCATTTTTGCTTTTCGGTGAGGTCGGCGCTTTTATAGCCTCGGGTGAGGATGGCAATGCGTCGGCCACGGTCGCGCAGGGTACGGGCGAGTAATTCGACGACGGGAGTTTTGCCGGTTCCTCCTACGGTGATATTGCCGACGCTGATGACAAGTGTGCCGAGTATGCTTTGTTTGACGATGCGTGAAGCAAAGAGTTTCAATCGCAAAATAATGACTGCACGGAATACCCAGGAGGCGATGCGGAGAATGACCCTCATAGCCCCTGCACGGAAGCCTTTTGCCCGGCCGAAAATGACTTCGGTTCCCCATTGTTCGAATTCTTCCGAGCGAGTTTGCATGGTCGTTGGCGTTACGTTGGCGGGCGATGTCCGTTAAGGGACATACTACCATGATAGAGCTTGTTTTGCAAGCTGAGGTACAACTTATACCACCTCCTTCCGGGGGGGGAGCTGGCAGAAGGTGGTTTTTGGGGAGGATGGAATCAGTAAAGGATGCGTCCGCAGTTTTCGCAGTGGGCGACTTCTTTGCCGGACTGGACTTTGAGATGGGTGCCCCGGGTGAGTTCCATGTGGCATCCGCTGCAACGTCCCCGGTCGTCCATGGAGACGATGACGGGCAGGCCTTTGCTTAAACTCATGCGTTCGTAGGTTGAGACGATGTCGGGATTGATGGAGGAGGCGATTTTGTTGCGTTCGTCAATGAGTTCCTGAAGGGCGGTCTGGGTTTTCTCTGCGGTGCGTTCGAGACGGGCGAGCTCTTCTTCGACGCTGGTGCGGACTTCTTTGTAGCGGGCGATGGTCTGGGTGGCTTTTTGCCTGGCGTTTTCGAGGGAGTCCATTAATTCGAGAGCACGGGTTTCCAGTGTATCGATGATGGATTCCGCTTTGGCAATTTCGGTGTTGAAACGTCGGTATTCGTCGTTTTTCCGGGTTTCGCCCTGCTGGATTTTCATCTTGCCGATGAGCTGGCGCTTGGTTTCGATCTCGTGTTCTGTATCGTGAATGGCCTGTTCGGTGTCGAGGACGAGTTGCTTGGCTTCTTTGGCCTTGCGTTTGAATTGTTCCAGCCGGTGGGTAATCAACTCTCTTTGTTCCGGGAGAGAAATGAGTTCCCTTTTCATACGGGTGATTTGGGTATCTTTTTCCTGAACAATGAGAAGGATTTGAAGTTCATCAGGTGTCATGGTGTGTGAGTTGGGACTTGAGTTTTTATGGGCGGGCTGGAGGAAGAATGCTGTCCCGAAGCCGGTGATGGGTTATTTTTTCCCGGTTTTCCCATAGACTTTCATGGGAAGGCCTTTTTCGACGACTTCTCCATTCTGGTCGAGAAGGAATCCGGTGGGGATGGCAGGCGGAGAGATTTTCTGCAGAGCCGGGATTTTGTTCCAGTCTTTTTTCGCGATAATGGGGAAGGGCATGTTTTCTTGTCCGCTCCATTTCTTGGCGGCTTCTTCATCATTGTCGCAACTGACCAGGATGAGTTCCACCTTGGGATCCTTGGCGATTTTTTCGTTATAGAGCTGGACGACTTTAGGAGCTTCGGCCCGGCAGGGAGGACACCAGCTGGCAGAAAAGAGGATGATGAAGGATTGAGCGGTTGGCTTGATTTTGCCCTGAAGGAGGGTGGATGCAGTGAGTTCCTTGCCGAGAGGTGTTGTGTTGGTCGCCTGAAGTTTGGCGATTTCCGAGGGGAATTTGCCGATGAAGTCGGCATTTTCTTCCAGCCATGTACGGTCTTCTTCACTCAATTTGTCGACGGGGAGGACGATGGCGGTTTTGCCTTTGGGTGTAATGGTGGCTGTTTTGCCGTCATAGCGGGAGACTTTTCCGGAGAAGGATTTGGAAGGATCTTCCGAGCTGGTCCAGTTGCGAACGGGATTGAAACCGGGTGCCTGGTCTTTTCCTTGGTCTTCGGCCGAGACATGGAAGGCAAAGAGGCAGGCGAGGGCGGAGATAAAGATCTTTTTCATAAGGGCACTCTGGGTTCGTAATTTACTTATAAGGGATTAAGTGGCTCTTGTCAGTGAATTTCAATGTCCGGTGACGAGTTTTTCTATTTCGGAGGCGTTCATGTGGATCAAGAGTTTCTCAAGTCCTTCGCCGAAGAGGGAGTCTGCCATGCCTTGCTTGGCACGCAGGAGGTCGTCGATGCGTTCTTCGATGGTACCCCGGCAAATCAGTTTGTGGACAAGGACATTGCGATGCTGGCCGATGCGGTAGGCTCGGTCGGTGGCCTGGTTTTCGACGGCGGGGTTCCACCAGCGGTCGAAGTGGATGACGTGGGAAGCCTGGGTGAGGGTGAGGCCGGTGCCTGCGGCTTTAAGAGAGAGGACGAGGAAGGGCGGGCCTGCGTCTTGCTGGAATTGCCGGACGATTCCCTGCCGGGCGGGGATGGGAGTGCCGCCGTGGAGCAGGAGACCGTCGCGATGGAAAATGCCGGACAGAAAATCGTGCAGCGGGTCGATCATGCTGCGGAACTGGGTAAAGAGGATGAGTTTTTCCTGCCGGGTGGCAATTTGTTCGGCTAGCTGGCGCAGGCGTGTGAATTTGCCGGATTCCTCTCCGGAGAATGTTCCTGTGCCGAGGTATTGGTCGGGATGGTTGCAGATTTGTTTGAACCGGGAGAGGAAGGGAAGGATGAGTGCAAGGCGCTGGGCGGGATCGGGTTCCTCAAGGACGGCATGGAGGGCCTGGACTTCCGCATGGTAGAGGGCGGCCTGGCGGGGGGTGAGGGTGCAGTAGGCGTTGAGCTCTGTTTTGTCCGGGAGGTCGGGAACGAGGTTTTTGTCCGTTTTCATGCGGCGGAGGATGAAAGGGCGGACGAGCTTTTTGAGCGGAGTGTAATCGCCGTTGAGGCGTTGCGTAAAGGTGTCGAAGTGTTTCCTGCCGCCGAGGAGGCCGGGATTGAGGAATTCCATGAGGCTGTGGAGCTCTGCCAGGTTGTTTTCGACGGGTGTGCCGGAGAGGGCGACCCGCATGGGACTGTGGAGTTCACGGATGGCGCGGGTACGCTGCGAGTCGCCGTTTTTGATGGCTTGGGCTTCATCAAGGACGATGGCGGGGAAGTCCAGATCGCGGAGCCATCCTGTGCGTGTGGCCATGCCGTAGCTGGTAATGGCAAGATCGGTACCGGAGAAGAAACGGGCAGGGTTGGCCGGGGCTTGCTCCGGGAGGGATGTGGAGGAGGGGTGGAGGAGGGTCGCACGGATACCGGGCGCAAAACGGGAGATTTCGTCCTGCCAGTTTCCGAGGAGGGATGCCGGAGCGATGATCAGTGGCGGGATACCGGATGTGTTCTCATGGACGATGTGAAGAAGCCATGCGATGGCTTGGAGGGTTTTTCCGAGGCCCATGTCGTCGGCAAGGCAGGCGCCGAACCCTCGTGAGGTGATTTGGCGCAGGAAGCGGACTCCTTCTCGCTGGTAGGGGCGCAGGATAGCTCTCAGATGGCCGGGAATATCGTCGCAGTCGTCATTCTGGCCGGAGGCCGGGGACGTGAGGGCGCGGAGGGCCTCCCGGAGCCCGTGGCCGGGTTGCAAGGCACAGTCGTCGTCGGGTGGGGGAAGAGGGGGGAGGGTGTCGTTGGGGCCGTTGATGAGCAGGCGGAGTCCCCGGATGAGGGGGATGCCGAGGTTATTCATGAGACGGGTGGCCTGGCTCCATCGGTCGAGCAGGAGACGGATTTTTTCGGGGTCGGCGGCAACCCATTCTCCATGGAAACGGACGAGGCCTTCGCCCTGGGCGAGGAGTTCTTCAAGTTCTTCCTTGGAGATGGCGCGGCCACCCAGCGTGGCGGCCACGGAGAAACGGAGAAGGGAATGGACGGAAAAGGTGCGGACGGGGGATTCTTCTTCACTGCCGGCGGTGTCGGCCGTAACGGCGATTTGCAGGCGAGGAGGGGCTTTTTTCCATAGGTTGACGATGCGGACGATGATGCCGGCATTCTCCATGGAAGCGGTGTCCTGGAGAAAGGCATAGGTGCGGGCAGGCGTCCAGGCCATGGGGGAGTAGATTTCCCGGGATTCGAGGAGCTGCCGGATGAGAGGACTGGTCTCTGCCGCTTTGCGGAGGGGCTGGAGCAGGGCCAGCATGGCGCGGTGGTCTTCGGCATACAAGGTGAGGGCTGAGGCCAGCGGGAGGTGGCTGATGGCTCCTCCGGAGGAGGCCTTGTGGGCGAAGGTGGCCATGAAGGCGAAGGGATGTTCGGCATCGTCCCGGTTTTCTGCCAGATGGAAGAATACTTTGCCAATGCGGTTCCAGGGCTCTCCCAGCCCTTGCAGCCAGTCTCCGAGGCTGGAATGGCGCATGCCGGTGGCGGAGGAGATGTGGGCGGCCAGTTCCCGGTGCCAGCTTTGGAGGATGGCTACGGTGAGGTATTCGCTGCCGGGTACGGCGGGGAAGGAGTCCAGAATGCGGACGGCTTGCGGGGATGGAGGAACGAGGGCTTGCAGGGCGGCGGGATCATCGTCGGGGTTCTCCGCCAGGGCGTGAGCCAGGCGCGTCAGGGCATCCCGTACCATGGTGCGCAGGAAGAAGGCGGCCTTTCCGGCCTCCGGCGGCCAGGCGCTGGTGCCGACGGCGAGCAGGCCGGAACCTGTGCCGTGGGCGAATGCCCCGGCAAAAGGCTGGGTCCTGTAGACGATGTTCCCGGTGGGCGTGATGGTGAAGTCGTCCGTATGCTCCATCATCTCCGTATCGTGCGCAGCGGCGCCATCCGGTCGGGGGCGACTGGCTGGAAAAACCGGATCAGGCGAAGGATCGGAGGCTGGAACTTGGTGCGGCACTCATTTCAGTTTGCCTGAGGCGGACGCAGGGACAAGGATTTTTCCCGCATGCCGGCCGGAAAAAATTCCGGGGAGAAAAAGAGGGATGGATAGGAAACAAATGTGCAGACCGAGTCAAACTCTCCCTGTCTGGATGAGGGTGCGGAGGGACAAGCAAGCGGGGGAGGACTCCCTCATCGGTACGCCTGTTCTTCAAGCTGTGTGAGGGAATCCTCCCCCGGTCAAGGGGGGGCGGAGCAGTAGGATGATATCCGTCTTGCCCGTAATTGTGAAATACCCCGGTTTAGAATGTGTAGGAAGCGCTGACGCCCAGATTGACCGTGAAATTGCGGTAAACCGTTTCTTCAGCGCGCTTGCCGGCGGCGATTGCTCCGTTGCCGGCCCAGATCGTGCTGACGAACGGCGTTACCGTGACATGCTGGGACACCTTGCAGGGAAGATCCAGATTCAGGCTGAACCCCTGGGTCCCATTGGAATTCAGAGACGTGCTGTCGAAATAGCCGGACGAGGCGGTCCACTTGGCGGAAACGACGGCTGCGGCATGCGGGCAGAGGTCGAATTTGTAGCCGAGAGCGGCTTCATACCACCACCCGGACATCCATTGGGCCGTGTACTGCAACCGGACATCGGCGAAAAGCCCCTTGAGGGATTTGTTGCCGAATTGCCCGAAATCATAATGGACATCGAATACCAGCGAGTGTTCTTCCGGTTGATTGCTGTCGAAAATCACCGAATTGCGCTTCCCTTTCCTGTGGGTATTCAGCGCACCGGGAAGGCCGCCGTGAACGAATTGGTAACCGAGCGTCGTCGTCAGAGCGGGGTTCCAGCCTTTGCGGAGCCCGAGGAGGAACGTGCCTTCATCGCACAGGGCGCTACTGTCACGATGATGTTCAAAACTATTGGCCGTCATCCAGTCATAGCGGAGTCCGCCCACGATGGCGAAGTTGTCCTGCAGGTTGTACTGGCCGGTTATTTCGATCGGAATCACGTTATCCGTGCTGGAATCGGCGAGAACCAGCCCGCGGCTGATATACTTCGCCTCGTATCCGGCGGAAACCGTAGCCTTGAAAGCTCCGGGCTTCGCCGTGCAATAAGCCGGTACCACGACATCAGCAGATGCGATGGAACCCATGACCGCAAGAGCGGCCGCCAAGGAAGTCAATGCAGATCGCTTCATAATAGTTTCACTAATACTTGCTTTTTTTAGGAAATACAGAAAAATCTAGTGCATCCGCCGCATTTTTCCTTGGAAACCGTACGCTCCGGAAGCATGGGAGAAACATTTTCCTGAATCAAGGGAGGTTTCTCTTGGACAGGAGGAAGTTGCCGGAGCCCTTCGTTTTGTGGGGATGTTCCCCGGGCCCGGTATCCGAGCAGGCTGTATACGGCATTGCCTATCCACTCATTCAGAAGCTCCTGCCACTTGAAAGCGATTTCCCAGGAGGGATAGAACGAGCGGTGGTTGAGCTGATTCGGGAAGGGTGTAATACCGACGGCATACCAGTCGGGATGCCATCCTTCGGCGGCAAAGCATCCCAGGCTCCGTTTCATGTGCGAGGCGGATGTGATGAGCAGACAATCGCGGTCGCCGATGCCCAGGGGCTTCAGCATCGCGATGGAATAAACGGCATTTTCGCGTGTATTGAGCGCTTGCGGTTCCAGCAAAAAGACATCGCGGGGAACTCCTGCTTCTTCCATGTACTTCAGGAACAACTCCTCCTTGATGTGCCCTTCGTCCTCGGACGTGATGCTGTCGCCGGAAATCAGGATTTTTCCCACCTTGCCCATGTGATACAGCCGGACGGCTCCCCAAAGTCGGTCCGCACATGAATTCGGGTAGAGGACTGCCCCGGTATCCGGGTTCACCATGCTGAAGCCGCCCATGACGAGGGCAGCCTTGTAGTGTTTTCCCTCTATCTCGCGCGGGTGGGCCCAGACTGCCGTCTCGCGCGCCTTGACGTAATCGAACAAAGGACGGTCCGTGAACACGAGAAACACGAACAGGCTGCCATACAGGCAAACCCGGCTCCATCGCCTCCGCACCTTGCTTTCCTTCCGGTTCCTGAGTACCGCGAAAGCTGCCAGCAGGAGGAACATCCACGTCGTGGGGGCCAGAAAGAAATTCAGGAGTTTGGAAAGCTCGAAAAACATATCGTCACTTCTTGTCCGGCTTTAGGGGAGAGCCCGGACTAAGCTTCGTAGCCCTCGGGGCATTCCTGTTCGTGTTCGTGCATGATTTGGCGGACGCAGGCCTGCATTTCCTCCATGCGGGCATCCATGTCGGCCACCAGCTTCAGCTGGGTTCTGGCGCGGGCGAGATTGTGCCCTTCGCGTTCCGTCTTGAAATAAACGTCCCCTTCGAGGTAATCCGTCAGGAAGCGGATGCCCGTTTCCAGTGTGATCAACAGACCGGAAAACGCCAGCAGATCCGCCTCCTTCGGCGTGATGAATCCGCGGGCGGAGCGGAGGTAGCCGCGGGTCACCGCTTCAAACATCGGCATGCGCAGGAACGTTTTCGACAAATCTTCTTCATCCTCGGCAGCCGGGGACGTCATCGTGCGCACCATGTCGCCGAAGTCGTAAAGCGCGCTTCCCGGCATCACCGTGTCGAGGTCGATCACGCAGACGGCCAGATCCGTATCCTCGTCCAGCATCACATTATTGATCTTCGTATCGTTGTGGACGATTCGCGTCGGGATTTCACCCTGGGCGAGGAGATCGAGGATGACGTCCACGCAGGATTCGTGAGCCCGGACAAATTCCAATTCGCGGGCGCAGGATTCCAGACGGCCTTTGGGATTTTGGCGCGCCACCTCCATCAGCCGGTCGAAACGCCGCCGTGTGTGGTGGAAGTACGGAATCGTCTCGTGAATATCCGCCGGATTCATGTCGCAGAGTAGTTCCTGGAAGGCTCCGAAAGCCTGGGCCGCTTCATAAGCTTGCTGCGGTGTTTCCGCGACATCATACGTGTGCGTATGCTCAATACAATTGTAACACCGCCAGTATCCGGCTCCGGGAAGCTCCAGGTAATTTCTTCCGCCGCGGGCCGCATACAGATTCAGCGTCTGGAATTCATGGGGGCGGATCACCCTCCTCATCTTCCAGAGGATATGCCGCGTCACCTTCTCCACATTGTGCATCACATCGCGCGGCCGCGTAAACACCGCATCATTGATCCTCTGGAAAATATACCGGCTCACCTTGCCGTTGTGGGAGGCGTACTCCGCCCTGAAGGTCATATTGATGTGTCCGCTGTTGATCACATCGTGCCGCAGGAAATTCCCCTCAATGGCGAATTCATCGCCCAGGGCTGCAATCTGGTCTCGCAAAGACGCGGTATGGAAAACGGAAGAAAGGGGCATCTGGAATCAATTATTAACAAAATAAAGCGAAAATCAAAACAATTTGCGGCAATAAGGTTCCACCGCCTTAATGCGCGAAGAACAAAGTCGGACGGCTGCGTCGCGCTCTTCATTTGTTTTGAAGATATAAAGCGCATATCCTCCGAAACCTCCGCCAAGATATTTTTGTGCAATGGATCCGGAAATTCCCGGGAGTTCCTTCATTCCGTCATAAATCCTCAACCTCCTCTCCGCCTCCTCCATCTGCCCAGGGGATAGCTTAGGAAAGATGTATAGTTAGTTGCCCCAGAAATATTCGATGTGAAGTGCAGTTAAAATTTGTTGGCAAACCCGCTCAGAATATATCTGTCCGCCCATTTGGCATCCGACAAATCCGTATAATCCAGAACGAACATACCGACCAAAAGCGTCAATGAGGCCATACTGTCCATCGGCTTCACTCGTAACACGCAGCATACTGCTCGGCAATGTGGGTCCAGGTGTATTCTTTGTTTGCGAGTTCGAGCATGGCCTCCGCATTGAGCTGCAGTGAGTCAGCATCCGTGAATTCCAGAAGTTGTTGCAGTTCTTCTGCGGAAGCGAAATAGTGTGCCCGGTTGGCCGTTGTTGCCCGGTTGTAGACGACGTTAAAGGCGAAGACGGGAATGCCGAAATGCATGGCTTCCACCAGAGAGGGGTTGGTACCGCCGGCACTGTGACCGTGAACGTAGAGGGAACAGTGTCGGCGCAGAGCGTACAACACGTCCAGGTCGTAAATGGGATCGCAACAAATCAGATTCGGGCGGTCGGCATAATGTACTTTTAATTCCCGTCCGTACGCGCTGCGTTCCCAGTTGCCCACAAATACAAACGTGCGGTTGCTTCGGGCAAAAGCTTCCAAGGTTACATGGCAATTGTTTTCCGGCTCGATGCGGCAGACGGAAAGCGCATACTTTCCGGATATCAACCCCATGTCGGTCAAGATCCGGTGTTGTTGTTTCCTGTCAACTTTACGGACGACGTGATCTCCGCCGTAGGCAATCACACGAGGTTGCAGCCCGTAGGTTTCTTTCACGTAATCAGCGATGCCTTGGTTGTCTGCCACAACGATGTCTGCCGCACGTACGGCCGCCGCTTCGGAGGCTCGCAGAAACCACCGGGCAAATCCACCCCATTTGTCGCGCCGGTGTTCCAGCCCGTCTATGTTCACGATAATACGTCCCCGGTAAAAGGCGCGGAAAAGAGGCAACATCGTGCATCCGGAAACCCCCAGTACCAGCACGGCGTCATACTCCTTTCCCAGTACCTTGGTCAGCGACCACATATCGTAGGGGATACTCTGCGTGCCGTTGGCTCGCAACGGTACATACTTCAAGTGTGCCTCTTTGTACTCGGATCGTATTTCCTTGTAATCCCTGCTGCTGCAGAAAACCGTGTATTCCACGTCTTCCGGGCAATTCTTTCCCAAGAGGTTCTCTACCAGTGTTTCAAACCCTCCGTATTGCGCAGGAACTCCCTGCGTGCCGATGATAGCGACTTTTTTCATGCTTGTTTCTTGGTTGAATATTCTCCGTCAATAATCTTTTCCACGGCATCGACCATCCGTCCGGCATCGTAGCGTGCCGCCGTGGCCAAGGCTCCTCTGGCTAGCCGCAGATAGAGATCTCTGTCTTCCAGCACCTGCCGTACCCGTGCCGTCAGCAATTCTGCCTCGCGCGAATCCGCGTGGTATCCGTTGACACCGTCTTCCACCATTTCCGCAATGCCTCCGACGGGGGGCACGATGACGGGCACCCCCGCCGTCATAGCTTCCAGCGCCGTTAGCCCGAATGTTTCGATGAAAAGTTCCGGACGGGACAGGTTCAATACTAGAGAGGCCCAGTTATAAAAAGGGGCCATGTCCTCCTGCCTGGGGAACATGGTGAGGTTTGTGGGCACGCTGATGCCCTGTTCGGTCAGGAACTCGTCGATGTGTTCCTGGGTGTCGTTCACGACCAGTTCAAAGTGGAACTGGGGTAAGCTCTCGGCCAACGCAAAGAACTCCCGCATACCCTTGTATATCTTCAGGGATCCTGGCATTAGAATACATGGGCGTTCAAAGGATGATTCGGGATCCGGGTGCAGACGTTCCGCCAGAGCCGGGGCAAGAGCATTCGGGATAACACTCACCCGCTCCTGCCGTTTCAGAAAAGAACGCTGATAGGCGGAAACACAGACGATATCCGTAGCCAGTACCTGCATGCAGCGGGCGAGCAGACCGTAAAAAGCTCCCTTCACAAACGCATTCTCGTGGTAATGGTACACGACCCGCTTGCCCATCAGCCTCCCCACTAAAGCTGGTCCCAGGGGTAGAATCGTATTGATGTAAAACACCACATCCCGCCGGAAAAGATAGCGCAGAGCAAACAACGCTGTGTAACACTGCACCGCCGCATAACACAACAGAGTAAGTACGGGGCGGACGGAAAAACGGTAGGGATACGTGATGCGGCACAATCTTTCCCCTTGCGGCAATTCGTCCAGTATCCCGCCACGGGAGGTGAATAAATCCACCTCTCTGCCTTGGGCCAACAGTCCCTCCAGCACCACGCGCAACACCGAAGGACTGCCGCTGTAGTCATTGTACAAATGGAAACAGGCAATGCGTTTGTTCATCGTGATAATTCCCGGATCAATTTCAACCAGATGCCGAAGGAGTGGGCCATGTCTCCTTCGACTCTCCCCTGTTCCCGCATGGCAAAACGAAATATCACATCCAGCAGGTAGGTAAGGTATTCTTCACGTAGCATCTGAGGGGTGGATGAAAATTCCGCCAACATGATTTCCAATCCCAGGCGGCGTTCAAAAATGGCGCTCTGGGTATAAAAATGGTACCGATCCAATCCGGGCGGATACGTCCTCCGGGCATACTCCCAGTCAAAAACAAAAAGCTGCCCCCCCTCCTCAAACATATTCCACGGTGTGAAGTCCGCATGATAAACGGAAAATTCAACGTGGCGACCGGCGTAACGAGACCGGATCCGCTCGACAATACCCGTCAGACATTCTTTCCCCGGCAAATTCGGGACCCAATCGAGGTGCTTTTCTCCTTCCGACAAAGTGAAGGCATAGTCTGTCTTTTCAAAGGGCAGGCATTGCTTCGTACACTCGTGCAGACGCTTCAGGTAATCCTCATGAATCGCCCCCCATGTGTGAATCATGCGGGAATGTTCGCTCTTGACGGTGCTCTGTACAAACAAGGTAGGCCCCTCTTCCTCTGTCCTTTCGCACAACAAAGCTTGGGGAAGGCTCGATTCCGGCATGCCTCGCTTGGCCAGTTCCTGCAACAGGTCGGCTTCTTTCCGGAAAAGCCCAGCCACTTCATCGCTCCCGGTCAGCTTGCAGTAACCAAGGATCTTCTTGCCGCAGCTGAGTTGCAGGGTGTACTTGCGGTGTACGGAGGGTGTCCCGCAAAAGACGGCCCATTCCAGGCATCCTCCCGGAAAAACTCCGTTCAGTAGTTGAGCAGGGCGTGCTTGCAACGCGAGACGCAGACGCTTCGCGTGCAACACTCTTCTTACAGGCGGCAGATGATGCAGAATGGGGAATAACTGTTTCAACAGCTTGCCCTTGATCCCTCCCGGCTGGTACAGTTGCATCGCCATCCGCATGTGGCGCGCTGGCATCAGCCAGCGCTTGCCATCCGCATTGGAAAAGCTATAGAAGGCTTCCCCCTCTTCGCTCTGGCTAAAAATACCGGAAAACAGCAGCTCGTCAGGCATCGGCAGTGCCTCCTTTCCGGACTGCTCCCATGCCTTCATGAGCACCGTATGAATTTCCTCTCCACGCTGCTTCCATCCAAATTCCTGCCCCGCCTGCCGGGCAAGGCGACCGCGTTTTGCCCGCAGGTCGGCATCCGTCAGCCGCAATATGGCCGCCGCCAGGTCCGCAATCGTTTCCTCTCGTCCACGGCGCTGGATCAATTCCGCATAATCGGAAGAAAAATAACGCGTGTATCCTGTGGTATCAATGCAAATGAGAGGCTTGCCCAGTGCCATGGAGTCAAAGGAAACCGTTACCGCACCCTCTTTCAGAGAGGCGTTCACCACTACATCCGTTGCCCGCATTCGGTTTTGGTACTCCTCCATGCTTACCGCTCCGGGAAAGTCCACCTGTCCGGCAATACCCAGATTGTCCGTCAGCCGTTCCAGTCGTTGGCGGTCGTCGCCCTTGCCCAGAATCGTCAGCTGCAACTTGCCATGCCGGCGTTGAGCCTTGGCAAAAGCTTCAAGCACGAGGTCAAAGCCACGCCATGCATCCAGACGCCCCACGGTGATGAACTTAACCGCGTTTTCTCCGTTTTCGGCAATAGTGTCTGTTTCC
Organism: Akkermansia sp. N21169; assembly: GCF_029854675.1. Classification (NCBI taxonomy): domain Bacteria; kingdom Pseudomonadati; phylum Verrucomicrobiota; class Verrucomicrobiia; order Verrucomicrobiales; family Akkermansiaceae; genus Akkermansia; species Akkermansia sp. N21169. The sequence continues at coordinate 322,825 of NZ_JARWNC010000040.1, forward strand.
TCTTTCTCGTTCATGGACAATGAGAAAAGTTGCTCATCTACCGCCACATCCGTAAAGAGCACGGCATGTTGCCGGGCTATGGTCGGCAACTGCTGCCTCAGCAGATCCGTTTTGCACAGAATGAGGTCGGCATGGCGGCAGCGGAGGCGGAATCCGAGGTTCAGAGGCAGGGTTGCCACTACGGTGCGGCGCAGGAGTTCCAGCCAGCGGGCATGGCGGGAGTAATAGCGACTGTACTCCGCAGGGATTGTTTCCACGCCTCCCACGGGACCCCAAATAAAAAATTGTCGCTGACCGTAGCGGCTCACTTTCCAGAGCACATTGCCGTAGGTCAGATGGTGGAAAATAGTGATACCATTCCGCCGCATTGTGCGCTTGACGATGCCGTTGGTCAGAGCCTGCCAGATGTTGTAATAGGTACGCACGCCGCGCAGGCCACGCTTCCAGCAACGCGCCCATTTGGGTAAATCAAAATAGAGGAAGTGGATGTTTCCATATTCGGGGTGTTCCGCTATCCACGGCTCAATGCTTGCGCGGTTGCTTTCCCGCGTCAGCACCCATAGCTCAAAGTGGCGGGACATCTCCAGCACCCAGTGCCAGCCCACGCCAATCTCACTGCCCAGTCCCGGTTCACAGGCATAGGCGGATACGAAGATTTTCAGTTTGGAAGCCATTTTGAATCAGGTTTTTTAATGAAATCCTTCTGGGTCACAAACCAGGGGATTATTCTTTTACACACATACATGAGCCATTAAGGTTGAAAGAGTCTTTGCCAGATTAATAAAATCAATCCGTTTGGGTGCTGTCGTTATTGTGCCCGCATTCATTTATCCAAGCCTTTTAATGTTTTTCCGATGCTGTTCTGCGAACACATGTTCCAGAATGGTTCTCACGGCGTCCTCGGGCGTGCTTTCGTTGAGTACCTTGAGGTAGCCCGGCTTGTAGGAGAGGTAGTCGATGCGGTCATTGATGGAGAGAATGCCATCCTCATCCAGCTCGCGCTTGCGGGCCAAGATGACGTCAGAGTTGGCCGTGAGCAGGATGTTGTAATCCAAGGATGGAATGAAGAGTTTTCCGAACCAGTAGAGGTACTTCGGAGGCAGGTAAATGCGGCTGCGCCGACTGTCGCAGATAATATCCGTAAAATAACGGTCAAAAATCACCAGGCGCGTGATACGGGTGACGCTCTTAACCTTCACAAAGTAACCCAGCACATAATCCAGAGAATAGTACAGCAGGCGCGCCAAAGAACTCAAAGCTCCCGTACGTCCACCGCGGTGAGGCTTGTTGTAGTCGCGGTCCACCTCTTTTTTGATGCCGGCGGAATGGGCCACTTCCCCCAGATTCCCGAAAAGGGCAGGACGGAAATGATAATAAACATGCGCCGTGCGAAATACATTCCCCAGTTTCTTCAGCAGCAGATCAATGACCGTCGTTTTTCCTGAGCCGTCCGGACCCGTAAAGCCGATGCTGAATCCCGTGTTTGAGCGGATGTAGTTAAGCAAGCGGTAATACTCAAATCGGAAGAATCGCAACGGGGTAGAAAATGGGTGGCGGACCATGTTGCTTATCAGGGCGCGCAGCAACAGCGTTCTGCCGTTGCATTTGTCACAGGCTTTCGCATCGGCTACGCCGAAGAGTTCGCTGAGCGTGGCTTTTACGCGGTCAGAAGATTCCGCCGCTGCGCGGATGGCGGCATACTTCTCCGGATAGGAGGCGCCTACCGCGCGATCATAAACATATTTGTCCAGGAATTCGCTTTCTTTATCCACATGGTGGATTGCTCCGTTGAATACCCTGCCTTTAAGTAGCTTTGCCGCGCTCAAGAGACGGATGCCGAACACGGATGTATCAAAGAAGAAGTCAAGCTGAACCAATTCTGCACGGCATGCTGAATCCACCCCGCCACAGACCCAGGTAATCAGACGATCACTTTTAAGGTAGGTAACGATCTTCCATCCGGAGGACTCGACCAATTCCAGCATGGCGCGTTTCAGCTGTTTATAGGTGGCAGGTTCCAGAATGATGTCCACATCCCTGCTCGGATTACGGGCCGGCAATCCTTCAAAATTGCGCAGTACGGCATACTCCGCCCGATCATTCAGAAGAACGAATAAGGAAGTTAATAGTTCAGAGGAAGTCTTCATTTATGTTTCAAAAAGTTATGTTTTATTTTATCCGCAATGTAGCCGGGATTGGAGCAGATGGAAGTCAGGAAGCTCTTTACTCCCGTAGCCCAGTGACGGGAACGCAGTAAATAATAGGCGCGGCGCAGGGAATCCGCCGCACGGGCCTCTTTTTCCAGCTTGCGGTACTCTCCCTTCGCCATTTGGGAGCGGAAGTCAATGAAACTTAACTCCGGCTCCCCCCTGCGGCGGCGCTTGAGATTCGTTTTGATGTGACGCATGCGCAACAGCATCCCCAAAGAATTGGAGGACATGGCTGATTCATGCTTCCGGTAGCGGCAGAGTTGTTCTGGAACCACGACAATGGCCTTCCCCTCAACATAGAGATCGCTCATGCGCGTCCACAGATCGAGATCTTCACACAAGTCCTGGTAGCGAGGCTTCCCTTCCGGAAAGCCCGTTACGTTGTGTCCGCCCACTCGCAAGGCCAGTTCACGGTCATAAATAGCAGTGGGCTGCATAAAGATCAGTTTTTCTTTTGCCGCTTTCTCATAAAAACCTTCTTTGGTTGTTTCCCCCAGGTAAATACCTCCTTGCATCTTTTGACCTTCATTATCCATGTACTCCAGATGGCAGCCCACAGCCATCAGTTCGGTATCCGAAGTTATTTTACCGTACAGCTTTTCCACCAGTGTCGGATGGGGGCAGTCATCTGCATCTACAAAGAGAATGTAACGGGTAGAAACATGTTCTTCCACATACCGCCGTCCTGCGCTAAGTCCCCGGTTTACCTCGAAGTTGACTAATTCATATTGACGGGGATATTCCAGGAAGAAGCGTTTTACCACTTCTACGCTTTTATCCGTACTACAATCGTTGACGATGAGCAGATCAAAATCCTGCATTGTCTGTACCATGATACTACGAAGGGTTTCTTCAATGTAACGCTCTGCATTATACATGCAGACGGCTAGGGTTAAATTACTCATTTTAGCTTACATATTTTTTTCTATTGATGAATTATATATAATGGTAATAATTTTATGAATTTATTATGAACTAGTGATAGAATACTTTATGATTTTGTTTTCTTTTTTGTTTAATAAACTACGTGCGTTTATAAAATGATATTTTGGTAAATATTTTATATAATTGGTTTATTATTAAAATAGTAAGATGAAATTAATATCACTAATATATTTTTATTAATATAATCTTAAAAGTAAAAAATACTTAATTCGATAATACATGAATTTTATTATCCCCCCCCCCCCCGTATTATATATTTTCCACATATAATATCCGCGGATGTTTCGTTTATACGAATCCGATAGATACAAAATCTTCTTAAACAAACTGCTTTTATCAACGCCGCACGTATTATTCCCGTGTAGTCTATAGTACATCGTCGGTTCCATAATGGAGGAAATGATACCACCAGCATTAGCTACTGCTATAGCGCAAAAAGAATCGTGTATGCGAACGTGAATGTAGGGAAATACCAGTTTTTTTACCTGATGATTTAGCATCATAGTGCAACCGCCTCCTACAATGGTATAGATAGCAAGAATTGTGGGATGCTTCAGCGCATTGATTTTTTTCTTCACGACTTCATCGGATCGCCGATTTGGGTTAAATTCAGACTCAAGTGTGACGTTCAGATCCGCATCCGTGAAGGTACGGCTGGTATGCACAATAATCGGGGTATTGGAAGAATGTTGCTGTTCTTCCTCCTTCATTCGAGAATAGCTTTTTTCGATCTTATCTTTAAACCATACGTCATCCTGGTCGCAGAACATATAGTAATCGGATTCCACCATATTCAGTAGAGTCATGAAATTCATCCCTGAACCCTGTCGGGTCAGCCCCACATCCACACAGATAATGCGCGGATCTGAATAACTTCGAATAATTTCCAGCGTATCATCCTTTGACCCGTCATCTTGAATATAAAGCATCCAGTCCGTAAAAGTCTGGTTGATGAGACTGTCTATCTGTTCTCTCAAATATTTCCCTCCATTGTATGTTGCCATCAGAATGGCAATTTCTTTGTTATTTTTTATCTTCATTTTCTTTATTTTAATTCAGATATTAAGCTGGCGTTTTTGCGCAGAGATTGGAAATAACTCACGGTTGCAAAAACCATCATGGCGCCCCATGTGTAAGGGATGTTTCCGAAGGACATACCAAACAAACTGAACCATATTACTGTTTCCAGAGAAACGAAGCGCCTGATCACGCATTTGAATATAATAAGTTGCATGATTAAAAAGCTTAGTAAGCCGTACTCATTGATTCCCCCGATAGTAGAAACTTTTAAACGTTCAAAATAGTCACTCTGAGAAACCGTAAAATCACAACCATGACCCAGCCATGTTTCCCATTGAGTTAAATCCAGACGCATGAAAGTATTGATGAGGGGCTGAACCCGTACTGCAGCGCTCGTATCTTTCTGAACAGCCTGTTCATCTCCCGTCAGGAAGCCGCCTAGGACGTTGTAAGCTCTCTGCAAAGGTTCAAAGTCAATGTAGGGAATGATCATGACGAACATAACCAGCAGAGGCACTACCGTCAGGAGGTAACGTTTCTGAATGAAGTAGAGACTGAGAATGCCCAAGGCCACAAAGGCTGTACCGCTCCCCATGGTCAGCATGGACCATAGGAAGGCTAGCGTCGGCCATTTGTAATCCCGCCACATGTCCGCAATACGAATTTTGCGACGAAGGCGGATCTCCTGCATTTTCATCAGAGCCAGATATAGCACGGCCATGATGCGCGCCGCAGAAGAAGGCTCATAGGACAGTGAATTAGATCCTATGTTGCGGTTAAGTATTTGTACCAAGTTGATTGGGGGGAATGTCCGAATGCCGACAGAGAGGCAGGCCTGCTGCATCAGCAAGGTAATAAAATAGGCTAAAAGCAATCCGGTAATGAGACGTGTGAAAAACTCAAATGAAAAAGCTTTCTCTTCATAAATCAGATTATAGAAGGTGGAAAACATCACCAGAAAGGAAGCTAGATACAGGATTGTGCTCCATCTTAAAGTATTCGGGTGGCAGAGAGCGGCGAAGATCACACAGAACATATACCCCGCGGACAGCATCATCACCCTGCTTGTTTTTTGGGAATAAGCAAGCCATACCAGTGGGCAAGAACAGGCAGCGGCGAATTTTACATAGCTTACCCCGGCCCTGCTTTCAACAGGGATGTACTGAATGCAGAACAGCACGAGAAGGAATGCGGCAATATTCCGTATGTAGCGCTGTTTTGTCGTTAAAACTTCATTCATGATTTGCCAAGGGTAAAGAGTGCGTATTTGTTGACAAATAAAACCAAAAAATATTGGGCTGGAATAGAACAGAAGAAACAAATGAGTGTTATACTGCCACTAAAGGGAATCAGCAGACCCTTCTGAACGATAATGTCACAAATGACCAGTGTGATGGAATAATGGGTAAGCATCAGGTTGAGAGAGTGGCGCCCCCAACAATCAAAAAAAGACAGGGGACTCCACGATTGGAGAGCTTTTGCCATCAACAGGAGCCCCAAAGGCCCCAGCAGGGGGGCTGCATACAGCCAAAGGAAGCCAATAGCAGATGGCCATGAGGTTGCGCAGAACCAAGCTACTGTACAGAGAAAAAGACCACTCAACAAGAGGCTGGTCGGATGCGCGTGCTCTATCCTCCTTCCTAGAATTGTGTAAGCATAATAACCGAATGCGATGCCGGTCCACGCCATCAGAATATTGCTGAGCGTTCTAAAGGGCGCGTCGATGATTTTATAAATTGTCTCTGTCAGGCCTCCAAAAACGAGACTATAAACGTGCATGTAGAGCACTGTACCCAGAAAAGCCAGCGTTACTCCCCACCATCGACAGCGACGTAGCTTATGCCATATCAGTTCCCCTCCGAAAAGCGCCGGTAGGAACCACAAGGTACCAATCCCACGCAGCATGATGGCTTTATATGCCTCTCTCTCCAAAAAATACGGGGAGTAATACCCAAAGACATAAAGCAGAAGATCAAAAGCCAGGATAATCCCCGTCCACCAAAGGTAGGGGATCCCCAGCTGGCGCCAGCGTTTAGCCGCCAATTCTTTGAGAGAGCGCTGAGATGGGCGCATAGCGGACACCCACCCGGAACTCACGAAAAAGGCTGTGATCATGAAGGAGCCGATGAAAACATTCAAGGAATTGGGGAAAACGCCATTTTCATAGTGCAGCAGAACGATGCACCAAATGGACAATCCCTTAACGATGTCGATGTAAGGTTGCCGTTTCATGTCTTCCTTGAAGTTTTATGAGATAGTTCCATGCCGATTGTTTTGTGCTCCATATACTCAATCTTCTATGTAAAGCCCCATTTTTAAAACTTCTCGGATAGCTTCTAAATACGCATAGCAATTTTTCACATCTGGTTCCAAATATCCGCCTTCTGCCCATTCATTCCAGGCAAAGACGAAAATCATGTCGGTGTCGTAATGTTTCCGGGTGTTCTCCACCAACCGGGAAAAATAATGTTTGAATTTTTCAACGGTCACTCCGGAATACAAAAAACCTTTCATGCGATGACGCGGCGTGTTATCCCAGTCGGTAAAGGCACAAGGAATCATTCTGCAATCTGTCCGGGAACGCAATTGAAGAATCTTTTGCCATGTTTCGTCATAATCGATTTGTACTACTTCTTTCACCTTTTTCTGAAAGTACAGACTACGACGAATACCAAGAAGACGCTTCAACTCATGAGAATATTTCATGAGTTTAGGGAGGATTCCTGCCTGTTTCTTCCGGAAATACACGTTGGCATATCCCGGATTCATTTCGACCCCGTAGTCAAAAAGAGACTTGTCCCATGAATCGTCGAAACTTGACAAAGCACTCTGGTAAATGTAGGTCAACCCCTCCAAGCCGGCTTCTCGGGCCATCATCGTCCAGAGTGCAAGCATTTTTGGCAATTTGCGGATCAGGTTCGGAATGTAGATGACCATGATTGGCTTGTTGTTTTCCCTCATGTAGCGGGGATCCTTGAAGAAGGGGAGCATGTACTGGAAGTGGTTCACCCAGTCCTGTTCGTCGTCAAAATCATGAGCAATTAAGACACGCGGAGCACGATCCTTGGCCTTCCATGCGTCTGTCCAGTCGTGATTTGCCCATGAAATACAGTATTTGATGTCAATCTCCGGGTGAGCCAGGAGCATTTCCATTGGTTTCTCCAGCAAGAGATGACCGTTAAACCAGTAATGGTACATGCAAAATCCGTAGATGCCATGTTTCTTTGCCAACTCACACTGCCATTTAAGGGTTTCCACATCGCTCAAATCATAATAGTTGCTGTTAAGTGGTACCCTGGGTTGGTTGTGCCCGGGAAACAAGGCTTTGGCCTCCCGCACATTGGACCACTCGGTAAACCCTTTTCCCCACCATTCATCGTTTTCGGGGATGGTGTGAAACTGGGGAAGATAAACGGGAATAACTTTAATGTCTTTATTGTTCATGTTGAATGTATTTGACTACTTTGGCCGGGCAACCTGCAACGATGGAAAATGGAGGCACGTTTTTGGTTACCACCGCATTGGCGGCAAGAATGGCGCTTTCCCCGACACGGACGTTGGGAAGGATGGTCACCTTATCCCCTATCCAGACATGGCGTTCGATAATGACTGGACCGGGAGAATGTACGGGACGCTGCAACGGAGGGAGATCGCATTCCTCCGGGATTGATGAACCATGTCCGTTGTCCGTAATCAGAACAAAACGCCCGGTAAGAACACCTTCTCCGATTTCGATGTGGCGGGCACATGTCACATGGGAGTATTCTCCCAAAGAAACACCGTCAGCAATGACAAGGAGGGGGCTCAAACCGTTCGACGGACAGGTTTCCAACACACAGTGCCGCATGACAGACACGTCTCGTCCGATAGAAATGTAACGAGGGGTCAGCAGAGACACTCCCTGTGCCAGCAACGAACGTTTGCCAAAACATTGGAAGCGATGTTTGTGCCGGGCAGTGATTCGGTGACGACTAAACAGGTAACCGAGGTATTGGAGACGAGCTGGCCAGAAACGGCCCACTCGACCACACAGGTTTCCGATCAGAGCAATGCTGGCAACAATCCATTTACGCATGGCGCACCACCTTTTTGTAAACGGAAAGCAGGGTCTGACCGATGCTTTCCGGATTGTGCCGGGCAAGAGCTTGTTCACGGGCGGCATGCCCCAGTGATCGGGCGCGCCCGGGGTCTGCCTGCAAAGCGACAATGTGAGAAGCCAGTATGTAGGGATCATTTGCTGGAACAAGGATTCCCGTTTCACCATCCTTTACCAGAGAGGATACCCCTCCTACATTGGTGGCCAGCACAGGCAAGCCCAACAGTTGGGCTTCGCACACGCTGTTGGGACTATTGTCTATATAACTCGGGGCAACGAAACAATGAGCATGGCATAGAGCCTCCACGAGAACATCCTGAGAAACGGATCCCATGGGATATACTCCCACTTCTGAGGCTCGAATCCCGTATTTTCTTTCAAAGAAAGGAACGATATCATTCACCCCGTAGACATTCCACTCTACGCGAAATGGTGCAAAACGGCGCAATAGTTCGGCTGTTTTCAAAATGAGATCCAGCCCCTTGTACCACGGGTTAGAAATGACACTGACAATGCGTACCTTTTCACTCTTGAGATCAAACATCCCCCACAATTTGTCACTCTGGAAAAAGGATGGACGCAAAGCTTCCTCGCTGTGGAAGTAACAGGCCTGGGGATTAAAGAGTTTGACCAAGGCTTTGTCCCACTCTGTTCTTCCGAGAAAATAACGGCATGACTGAATCGTTGTGATTTCCCGTTCCGCTTGTTTGCGAAACGTTGATTCCGAACGCAATCCCATCCAGCGACGACATAAACTCAAACCTCCGCAAAACAGGAAATCCTTGGAATTCATCCCTACAGGAAACAGCGCATTGTGACAAGGCGGCAGACATCCCTGCATGTGAATGATGACGGGAATGTCGGTCAGAGAACAAATGATTCCGAAATCGTTCTCGCTACCGAAAATCTGAATCAGATCCGGCTTGAAATCGTCAATTACTCGGAGGTATTGCTCCTTTCTTTCCTCGATGTTGCATTTCCCGAACAAACGTGCTACCCGAGATGGTCTCAGACAAGACAGGGGATAATAGCAAACTCCGGTTTGCTCATATTTGAAATTACATCCACCTAGTTCGAATGCAATGCCGAGTTCAACATCGGGCAATGTTCGCACAATGCCTTCCAAAGACGCCACCCACCCCCCGCCGTTGTGAGAAACGGTGGAGGGTGCAAACATGGACGGGGTTACCGAAAACCATAATATGCGTTTTTTGTTTATTTGCATGGTTCGATATTTTATTATTTCGGATTCAATATAAGTTGCAAATATATTTGATGTTTGAGGTCATTGTTATTAAAATATTTTTAATAATGAATCGAAAATTTTATTTTGGAGAGATAGTGAGTGCTGATTTCTAAATTTTCTAGCAAAAAGAGCAGTGCTTTCTTTTATATTTTCATAGTCACTTTCATCAAGGATAGCCGGTATATTGCCATTCCTGAAACCATTCCAATCTATATACCGATGATTATCTATAATCGAATTTCTAAAGGGCGAATTAGCAACGATACTCGCAAAAATTTCTTCATCAGCAGCAAAAGTATACTTAAATCTAGAGATAAATTTGGGATGACTATGTATGTATTTAATAACATAATCCATGCAATCACGGTTTAGTGAAAAAGTTGATTCTCCCTTGTATAAGTCAAAAGAAGCTTTCTTCCTACGTATGTTTATGGCATATTGTATTTTTAATATATAGTGATATATTGTTTTTTGGTATCGTTTTTTCAAATTAAAAATATCGCAAAAATGATAATAGTTCATCCTTCGGTGCATTTCCCAATTATTTGATGATTGATATATATCGATCATTTGATTGTTTTTATGTTTGCCAACGTAATAAATGAAATGTTCTATATTTTTTATGGGAAAACTAGATTCATCAATCACATGCGAATAAAAAACATCCTCATCTTTTAAGCATTCGATCATCATTTGTAAAATAGCCTTTGATAAATTTAACCCGCCCCAATTTGTTTTCCATCTATTGTCCAACAATATTACATTGCTAAATGAAGAAAGTTTTTGTTTTATTTCTGCTGGAACAAATGACTTTTTGTCAATATGTATATATATAACAAATTGAGGATGCTGGAAAATTTTACATATTTCCACAACTCTTACAAATTCTTGATATGCTGTTATAAGTATGGCCTGTTTATTATTCATTGCTCGATTTTAATAATTTACACTTCCAATATTATTGATGGGGGTGTATATGTAAAATAATTCCATCAGTAAATACTAAGAAAAACCATGGATTATTTTTTTCTGCGGAAACGTTTTTTAAATTTTTGATAAATATTCATAAATTCAATCCGCTTGTTTAATTCATGTGCGGAAAGTAAAATTGAAATAATAAGCAATAAGAGGCAGACAGTATATCCATAGAAATTTGGTAGAAATTTTACAGAGAGAAAGGCAAGTATGCATAGCAACTGCATTCCTGTGAATAAAAGGAAAAGTTGTTTGGAAATAGAAAATGACTGGGTTTTTATATAAAAAATAACCATATATGTGACATATAGAACATATGATATCACAAAAGCAACGCCCACGCCTTCCAGTCCCCATATAGTATACCCTCCCATAATCGAGAGTGTTTGAATCACTGTTCCCACTAATTCGAGCCTAAAATACAAAGCCGATTTGCCTTGAGCTAGTGCAATAAATCCCAGACTCCAGCCAATTACCTTCAACAGCATGCCGATCACCACCCATTGAGTAAAGGGAATGACTCCGAGGAATTCACTCGTGTAGAGTAATGGAATCAGGATGGGCAAGCTCAGAAGGTAGAGTAACATGATGGGACCAACAATTAAGATTCCAATTTCTGCCTGCTGATTGACCATGTCGGATACTTTCGTCCTATCGCCACTGACAGATGACAATCGAGGATAATAATCCGCTGCCATAGCTGCAAATACCATGCCGACATATCGTTCTGTAATACTCCATCCGGAATTGTACAAACCAACTTCAGAAACACCTCCCATATGGGAGATAAATGCACTCAGTCCGTATGCCACGGCACTACCCATAAGTCCGCTCAAAGTCATCATAAAGCCCATTTTGGCAAAAGAGAGGCCTTCACGAAAAGACTCGCTATAGCTCACGTCTACAGCCTTAACTGGGACTCGTCTGGCAAAATACCAGGATAGCAACAAAGATGTACATGATGCTGCAATAATTGCGGGTACAATCCCCTTAAGTCCGTAGAAGTAATACAATGGAATGGAAGTTAACGCACCCAAAACACCGCCTATCATGACGGAGCGAGCCGTATCCTTGATTCTTCTTGTTCCATAGAGCACAGCCGATTGCCCGCTACTGACGGCACCCAATAGAAAGGTAATTGATAATGCAACAAATGCCCATGTGTAATCCTCATTTCCAAAACTGGATCGACTGAGACTTGAGGCAAGGCAAATTGTAACCAGCATTCCCAGCAATCCAGTTACCCAGACCCAACGCCGTAATGTTTTGACCGTTCTAGCAAACTGTTCCTGATCTCCTTCCGCATGTGTCGTTGCAATATTGCGAATTGCGCTAAACCCAATTCCCAATCCCGTCAAGCTACCGATTAAACCAAGAGGAGCAGATAGCAGACTATTGATGCCATATCCTGCTGTCCCAATCAAGGAAGCTGCCAATTTGGAACGCACCAGTCCTATGGCAATATTGAAGACCTGCGTCCCCCCGAAAATAGAGGTCGCCTTAAATACCTGACGGTATGATTCTTGAGAAGAATCGTTCATTCTCTTACTTCATCAATATGCGATAGAAATAAAAAGGAAGCAACATGACTAATTTTCTTCGCCATGATGCAGTGGAAGCAATAATATGATTTATTGACAATAAATTGTAATGCGATCGGAGTGTGTTATATGTTAATTCAGTAGGTTTTTCTATCGAATTGTAATATTTTGTGAGAGAAGCAATTGATGAGATATAGTGAGTAATGGCAATTTTATATTCACGAGATGCTTTTCCAAATTTTTCTTTGAACAGTTGAATCAATGCCCTATCTGTAATAAGCATTTCGAATACCCGGCAAGAGTTGGCTGTTATAGAATCTTCATGCTTTCGATAATAATAGACTGCATCAGAAAAGGCGACACGACTTGAGTTCACAAGAATCTCACGAGTAGCAAATTCATCAGCATTCATATGTGTGAATTTTTGATTAAGAAATTTGTATTGATTTACCCAAATTTTCTTGCTAACTAAAGCGCCAGCTGCACCAATTTTCCACCCATTTATCGTAAGCATAACAGCCTCTCTACCTGATAATATTTGATCAAAATCGAATTCATCTGCCGGTATGGTTAGGAGTTTTGGATTACTATCATTGAAAAATAACATTTTGGATAATATTACCTGTGCATGAGTAACATCCTGTCTTATTATTAGCTTTTCCAAATAATCCTTGGGAATATAATCATCTGCATCTACGGCACAAATCCATGGAGCATACGATTGCTGAACTGCATAATCTCTTGGGTATTTTGCTGAACCACTATTTATAGGTAGTTGAAAAATTCTAATGCGATCATCTTTTTTCTTATATTTCTGAAGAATTGACAATGACGAATCAGTCGATCTATCATCAACGCAAATAACCTCAAAATCAGTATAAGTTTGCGCAAGAATAGAATCTAAACATTTACGAATATGCAGTTCTACATTGTAGCAGGGAATAACAACTGATATTTTCATCATTCAAAAGAAATGGTTCAACACGTCTACAATTTTTCCTGCTTCCTCCAAATTCATAACCGGGCTAATTGGTAAACTGAGCTCTTCTTGATGAATTTGCTCAGTGATTGGGAAAGTAAGATGATTCCAGTCCTTGTAGCACTCCTGCTTGTGGGGAGGAATCGGATAATGAATCAGGGTCTGAATGCCGGCTTCTATCAAAAAGGCCTGCAACTCGTCCCGCTGCTTACAACGGATGGGGAATAGATGGAAAACGTGTGCCGTCCAATCATTGACATTGGGCAATATAATAGCTGGATTGGTGATATGATCTATGTAGTAACGGGCAATTTTTTGACGTTGAATTATTTCTTCATTCAAATGCGCAAGTTTTACCCTCAACACAGCCGCTTGAATTTCGTCTAACCTGCTGTTCCTTCCCTGATATTTGAATACGTACTTTTGGGTAGATCCATAATTCCCCAGGGAACGAACGACGGAGGAGAGTTCTGCATCATTTGTCGTTATTGCCCCGGCATCTCCTAATGCTCCCAGGTTTTTCCCGGGGTAAAAGCTATGTCCTGCCGCATCCCCCAGAGAGCCGGTTTTCTTGCCGAGATAAAGGCATCCATGGGCTTGTGCGTTGTCTTCTACAAGTTTGAGCCCATGCTTGCGGCATATGTCTCCTATTTTCTTTGTATAGGAGCATTGACCATAGAGATGGACAATCAAGATTGCCTTCGTCCGTTTTGTAATGGCTGCTTCAATCAAAGAGTCATTGATTTGGTATGTTTCCAGACTTGGTTCAATTAATACAGGCTTTAATCCATTTTCCGTCAAAGCAAGAATGGAGGCAATGTAGGTGTTTGCGGGGACAATTACCTCGTCCCCCGGACTCATGATCCCCATTTCAATATATGCACGGAAGATCCAGATAAGTGCGTCAAGCCCATTCGCGCAACCAACGCAGTGTTGGGTTCCGATATATTCGGCGTAGGCTTTCTCAAGCCTGGCGTTTTCCTCACCTTGCAGATACCAGCCGGAATCAATCACTCTTTGAATGGCCGCATGAATTTCCTTCGCATGAGATTGCGTTATTTTTTGTAAATCTAAAAACTTAATCATTGTTGTTTAAATTGTGTAAATTCCCTTGTTTATCTTTTTTGTTAAGATCCAGTAGAATTCCTTCATTTGTCACGTATCCCCGCATGGAAGCAGGGTTGCCGTACCATACTGTGTTGGGAGGAATATCTTTCGTCACGACGCTACCTGCTCCAATGAGAGCATATGAACCAATAGTATGCCCTGCAAGGATGGTCGCATTAGCTCCAATGGATGCTCCTTTTTTAACATGGGTTTGAGCAAATGAATCTGGATAATGTTTGGAACGAGGAACCAAATCGTTGGTAAATGTCACATTGGGACCAATAAAGACATCGTCCTCAATCGTAATACCATCCCATAACTGAACGCCAGATTTGATTGTTACTCGATCGCCAATAAGGACATCGTTTTCTATTAAAACGTGTGCACAGATGTTGCAATAACTCCCGATGCGAGCATGAGACAACACGACACAAAATTGCCAAATACTCGTATTTTCACCTATGGATGATGTTTGAACGTCAGATAATGGATGAATCCTAGCCATTTTTCACCTCCCTGAATTCTTGATAATCGTAAATATAATCCTCCGGATCATAACGATGGGAAGCCAGTACGAGACAGACGGATCCGGATGAAAAATCATCCAGCGTTCTCCAGATACCGGGTACAATGAGTAAACCTTGATAAGGGCGATTCAGTAGAAACGTCCTCCTGACGCGTCCATCGTCCAGGGTAACAGTAAAACTGCCGCTAGCAGCAATCAAAAGTTGGTGTAAGGCTTTATGCGCATGTCCGCCCCGGCTTTCGCCTCCTGGAACATCATAAAGATAATAGATACGTTTGACGGCAAAAGGCACAGTTTCATTATTCTCCACCACAGTAATGTTGCCTGACTCGTGGTGGTGCTTGTCGAGTTCAATCATGGAACAATCGTACACGCTAGTTCTTTTCATTGAATGCTCCTTTTGAAATCATCATAGTGAATACATAATCCTTAGGATCATAAGGGATAGAAGCCAGAACAAGAGCCAAGGAATTAGTAGAAAAATTTTCCAATTCACGCCAATAACCACGAGGGATATAAAGGCCGTAATAGGAACGATTCAGGGAATATATTCTCCGATTTGTACCGTTATCCAATGCGACATCGAAACTTCCAGAAAGAGCTACTATAAATTCTTCATTCTCCTTGTATGCGTGCCCGCCACGTTTTCCTCCTCCTGGAACATCGTAGATCCAATAACTGCGAGCAATCTGAAAAGGAATGTGATTCTCCTCTTCAATAAAGGAGAGATTACCTCTTCGATCCACAAATTTGGGGAGATCAATGACTCGTGGCTCTGTAACAGGATTTATCATGCCGAGATTATCTATTTATATACATTTCTTCGTAATACTTCACGTATTCTCCGGAGGTGATGTGATCCATCCAGTCCTGGTGGTCGAGGTACCAGAGGACGGTTTTTTCGATGCCTTCTTCGAACTGGAGGGAGGGTTCCCAGCCGAGTTCAGCCTGAAGTTTGCGGCTGTCGATGGCATAGCGGAGATCATGCCCGGCACGGTCTGTTATGTAAGTAATGAGAGGCAGGGAATGTCCTTCCGGGTTGCCGAGGAGTCGGTCCACCGTGGCGATAATGACCTTGATGATGTCGATGTTCTTCCATTCGTTGAAGCCGCCGATGTTGTAAGTCTCTGCGACCTTTCCTTGGTGGAAGATGAGATCGATGGCCCGGGCGTGATCCTCGACATAGAGCCAGTCGCGCACGTTTTCTCCCTTCCCGTACACGGGGAGAGGCTTGCCTTGGCGGATATTGTTGATGAAGAGCGGAATGAGTTTTTCCGGGAATTGGTACGGGCCGTAGTTGTTCGAGCAATTCGTGACAATGGTCGGCATGCCGTAGGTGTCGTGGTAAGCGCGCACAAAGTGATCGCTGGAAGCCTTGGACGCGCTGTACGGACTGTGCGGATCGTATTTGGTGCTTTCCAGAAAGAAATCTTCCCCGTAGGCATGATGATGTTCCGCTGAGGATGCCGTAGTAGTAAAGGGGGAATCCATGCCTTCCGGGCACGTGAGTTCCAGGGCGCCGTACACTTCATCCGTCGAAATGTGGTAAAAACGCTTGCCTTCATATCCTTCCGGACGGACTTCCCAGCAGAGCCTGGCGGCCTGCAGCAGACTCAGGGTTCCCATAACGTTGGTGCGGGCAAAAGTGAAGGGATCGCGAATGGAGCGGTCCACATGGCTTTCCGCGGCGAGGTGAATGATGCCGTCGACATCGTATTCCTCCATGAGGGCCTTCATGCGATCATAGTCGCAGATGTCGGCTTTCACGAACACGTGGTTGGGAGCATCTTTCAGATCCTCAAGGTTGGCCAGGTTCCCGGCATAGGTGAGTTTATCCACATTGATGATGCGGTATTCCGGATATTTGTTGACGAAAAGTCGAACGACGTGGGAGCCAATAAATCCAGCTCCGCCAGTAATGAGTATGGTACGTTTGGCGTTCATTGTACGGTAGCGATGTTGTTGAGTTGAGATATGCAGGAGGAGAGGCTGTGGCGCCAATAGGGGATGGTTAAAGAAAAGTTGTTGCGAATTTTAGCTTTGTCTAAAACCGAGAAAGAGGGGCGTTCAACCTTACAGGGGAATTCATTGCTGTGGCAGGGATGAATGGAACAGGAGAGTCCGGATAATTCTGCAATGGCCACAGCAAAGTCGTACCATGAACATACACCCTCGTTCGTATAGTGATAAATGCCTTCGTGTGCAGATGAAACGGGGGAGGACAGGATGTGGGCAATGGCATCAGCAAGATCGCCCGCATAAGTAGGCGTCCCCACCTGATCGAACACAACATTGAGATGGTCTCGTTCAGCCATTAATCGCCGCATGGTTTTAACAAAGTTGTTCCCGTGAATGGAGTAAAGCCATGCTGTTCGGATGATGATATGGCGACACCCGGATTGCTGGATCGCTTGTTCGCCTGCCAGTTTTGTCCGGCCATAAACGCCCAGGGGATTTGTCGGGGCATCTTCACCAAACGGGGTGTTGGAATGACCTCCGAAAACGTAGTCCGTAGAAATATGAATGAGCAGGGCATTCTGTTCACGTGCAGCGAGGGCAAGGTTCTCAACCGCCTGTCTGTTGATCAGGTCTGCAAGGGCTTCATCGTCTTCTGCCCGGTCAACATTTGTGTAGGCAGCACAATTGACAATGGCCTCAATATGATGTTGGGTTATAAAGTGGCGAATTTGATTGAGTTGCGTGATATCAAGTTCGTTAATATCTGTGAGAACATACTCATTTCCATTGGGGTTTTCACGGGAGATCCGCTTCATTTCGTTTCCCAATTGTCCATTGGCTCCAGTAACAAGAATTTTCATCGTTTCTTAATAAAGCGAATTGTTGATATTGAAATCGGCAGGGCTCTTTGCAAGAGAAAGACGATCGCGATCTTTATCGGAGACGAGAACATGTTCGTCCGGAAGCCCCCAGTTGATACCCAGTGCAGGATCATTCCAGGCAATACCGCCTTCGCTTTCCGGAGCATAGTAATTGTCACACTTGTATTGGAAAATGGCTTCGTCACTCAAAACGGCAAAGCCATGGGCAAACCCGCGGGGAATAAAAAGCTGAAGATGATTATCTTCTGTTAATTCCACCGCAACATGTTTCCCGAACGTTGAAGAACCCCGACGAATATCCACAGCAACATCCAAAACCCGGCCTTTGACAACACGCACCAATTTGCTTTGTGCATAAGGAGTCTTTTGGTAATGTAATCCGCGTACAACGCCATAAGTCGATTTGGATTCGTTATCCTGAATAAACTCTGTCTTGCAAACCTGCTCTATAAAGATCTTCCTGGAAAATGATTCCATGAAATATCCACGAGAGTCGCCAAAGACACGAGGCTCAAGAATAACGACACCAGGAATGGCCGTTTCAATAATATTCATCGTACAGCCTCCTTTTGAGTCAAATGGAGCAGGTATTGTCCGTAGCTGTTTTTCAGCATGGGAGAAGCAAGTTCACGAAGTTGGTCTTCGTTAATCCAGCCATTTTGATAGGCGATGCCTTCCAAACAGGCAATTTTAAGCCCCTGTCGCTTTTCAATCACTTCAACAAAGGTGGAGGCTTCGCTCAAGGAATCATGGGTACCGGTATCCAGCCAGGCAAATCCCCGGCCCAGTGTTTGAACTTTCAATTCTCCGCGATCAAGGAATTCCTGATTGACAGTTGTAATTTCCAATTCCCCTCGATCAGATGGTTTGATCGTAGACGCGATTTCAACAACTTGATTGGGATAAAAATAAAGACCAACAACGGCATGATTTGATTTTGGATGTTGAGGCTTCTCTTCAATGGAAATGCAATTGCCATCCGAGTCAAATTCAGCAACTCCATAGCGCTCCGGGTCAGCAACCCAGTATCCAAAAACTGTTGCCTTTCCTTGATTTTCGGCTGTATGGACAGCTTCTTTAAGAAGATCTCCCAAGCCATTGCCGTAAAAAATATTATCACCTAATACCAAACAGGCGGAATCATCGCCAATAAAGTCTTTTCCTATGATAAAAGCTTGTGCCAAGCCATCTGGAGAGGGCTGTTCAGCATAGGAAAAGCGAACACCATAATTTGTGCCATTACCTAGTAGGCGCTTAAATCCCGGAAGGTCATCCGGTGTGGAAATAATAAGTATATCGCGAATCCCTGCCAGCATGAGAACGGAAACAGGATAATAAACCATTGGTTTATCAAAAATGGGCAAAAGCTGTTTACTGACTCCTTTGGTGATAGGATAAAGCCTGGTACCTGATCCGCCTGCTAATACAATGCCTTTCATAATGTTTATTTATTTGAATTTAAATTGATCTCTCCTCGTGTGAGGAATGATGTAATCGATTGCCTTTAAGGCCTCGTGTTTCGGTGTCTTTGGGAAGAATGCAACGTTGAGCGGAGACAAGCGCGTTCTGGCACTGTTCGATGCCTTCGCGTTTGAACACTTTGTAGAAGGTTCGAAAGAGGATGCAGACATCTGAGAACAGGGAGGCGTGAAGGATGTAATCCAAGTCGAAACAGACGCGTTGGCGAAATGTGAGGTTATTGCGTCCCTGAATTTGGGCGAGGCCGGTGATACCGGGGCGCATCATCATTCTTCTCTCTTGTGTGGAGGGGGCAAAATTGGACATTTGCTCCGGGATCCACGGTCTGGGGCCGACGAAGCTCATGTCGCCTTTGAGGACGTTGATGAGTTCGGGGAATTCGTCGAGCGAAGTTGATCGAAGAAATGCTCCCAGCTTGGTGGTGCGTTGTTCGTCGGGGAGAAGATTTCCATCGGAGTCACGTTCATCGGTCATCGTTTTGAACTTGATGATCTGGAAGGGTTTTCTGTGTTGTCCGATACGCGTTTGGCGGAAGAAGGGAGAGGCTCCTGTTTTAATTCTCAGGATGATGTAGATGGGGAGGATGAGGAAGGGGATGATGAAAATGAGGCTTGTACCCGCGACGATGAAGTCGAGGGGCCGTTTAATATATCTGGCGTAAAAGGTGATATGTTTCCGTTTGTGTTGATGAGGCAGGTGTTGGGGAGTAGTGCTTCCTGAAGGAATGGAGAGGTCGGAAGCGTGTCTGGTGGGCATGGCTTTTGTTATGAGGAAGTTTGTACGGAAAGGTTCCTGTCATTGGAGTGGAATCATGCTCTGCTCCGTACGTGTTCGGGGCGGTGGGCATCGGTTCCGATCCAGTTGCAGAGACCTTTTTTCCGCAGTGTTTGGGCCAATTTCTGGATATGCCGTCCTCGCATTCCGATGAGGGATGAGAGGTTGATCTGGAACTCGACTTCGTTTTGGTGAAGGAGTTCCAGGGTTTCCAGGTCGAGTATGGAGCCGTATCGTTCCGGGTGTGCCAGGACGGGGATGTAGCCCTGAGCCTGAACGAGGAAGATCATTTCTTCCCAGTTGCCGGGGAGTGAGATACGAGAAAATTCAATCAGCAGACGCTTGCCATCGTAGGTGAGTAGTTTTTCCGAGTTATCCTTGAGCCGGGGCAGGAAGCTTTCGTCGAGCATGTATTCGGCTGCCAGCCGGAGGTCGAAGTCGTTGAGGTCGAGTGTTGCCAAGGCCTCGTTGTACCTCTTGCGGAGATTGCTGGCAGTGTTGTCGGGCAGCTCAGCCATGACGTGCGGAGTACACCAGGCTCCCCGGAGACCGATTCGGCGCATGGCGTTGATGATGGCCTGGCTGTCTTCCGGGCTTTGTGCTCCATCGTCTATTCCCCAAAGGATGTGACTGTGCCTGTCCATGCCGTCGGGAAACAGCACGGACAGGTCAGCCGGATTCCTATGAAAGAAGGGTAATCGCATCGATGGACGGAGGATGGGAGGGAGCAGTAATGAAAAGGACTTATTTGTCTTTTGTGGAATAGCCGTATCCGTAGCCGTAGTAGTGGTAGCGAGCGCGTTTGAAATCGACGTCGTTTAAGACGAAGGCTGCGCCGGGGAGTTTCCCTTCATCGGCCAGTTTCTGGATGGAGGGGACGAAGCGTTTGTCGATTTTATTGCTTCGGATCACATACAGGGTGACGTCGGCAAATCGGGCGATGATAGAGGAATCTGCCAGAATACCGAAGGGGGCTCCGTCGATCACGATGCGGTCATAGATGGATTGCCAGTGATGGATCAGATTAGCCAAGTGGGCTTGGTCGAGCAGAGGGACGGGATTGGGGGGCAGGGGACCGATAGGAAGAACGTCCACGCGGGCGGATTCCTCTTCCAGAGTGACAAATGGAGATTTGCCGTCTTCAAGCTCTAACGAGGTGTTGAGCAAGAGATTGGATAACCCCGGCTTCCTTCGCAGATTGAGCCTTTTGGTGAGTGTACCCTTGCGGAGGTCGCCGTCGATGAGAAGCACTCTTTTACCTGTTTTGCCAAAGGAAACCGCCAGATTGGACGAGGTGAATGTTTTGCCCTCCCCGCTCATTGTCGATGTGATCAGGATGAGCATGGAGGAGTTTTTCTTGTTGGGTACCATGAGCTCCAGATTGTTTCGTAGAATATGGAAGCTCTCGACTATGAAGGAGCGGTCATTGCGCAGAATGAGGGTGTCCTCTTTTTTCTCTCGCTTGGTGAGAGGGGGGAATTCGGAGACGACTGGGATGGTAGTGAGCCCCAGGAGGTCCTGTTTCGTCGTCACCTTGGTGTCTAAAGCGGCGGCTCCTAAAAGGGCGAAGATGCATAGTGCGGCACCACCGCATGCTCCGGCCGCAACAAAGAGTTTGGTTTTCGGTGCGACGGGGATGTCTTTACCGAAAGCTGCTTCGAGGATGCGGGCGTTGGGTTCCGTGGTAGCGAGGGAAAGCGCGTTTTCTTCACTCTTGCCCAGAAGCATGATGTAGAGCTCTTCTTTCACCTTTTGTTCCCGGAGCATGGGAACGAGTGCTTTTTCGTGGGAGGCGGTTGCAACGAGTTTCTTACTGAGTTCGTTTTTCTTGTTGTTTACTTCTTCAAGTTGCAGGGTAAGGGCTCTATGATGGTTATTGATGGAACGGTTCAGTGCGTTGATCATGGAATCCATATCTTTGACCAGGGATGAGACAAGAGGGTTTTTAGAGCCTGCGCTGGCAACGAGTCTCTGATATTTCAGGAAGGCTTCATTGTATTGCTCGATCTGGTGTGTGATGGCGGGGTCATTGATGCCATGACTGGCGGAGAACATTTGCCTCTTGGAATTTTTGGCGGATGCCAGGATGTTTTGAAGGGATTCGACTTGTTTGATTTGCGTATCGATATCGAAAGTATTTTTATCCAGATCCTGGACTTTAAGATAATTGGTTCCGAGTTCTGTCGTCATATCGAGAACCAGTTCATTATTCTTTTTGAAATCGAGAATGCGCTTATCGACTGTGCCAAGCTCTCCCCCGAGTTTTTTGAGGCGTTCGAGGATAAATGCTTCCGCTTTGCGGGAAGCAAGGAGCTTTTCTTCAATTGACTGATCGTTATATTCCTTGATCAATGAATTAAGAATATCGGCTGACTTCTTTGCATTTGAAGTGGTGATTTGAAGTTCAATGAGGCTCGTCTCTTTGGCATCGGGACGGGTGATGTTGAGCTTTCCGAGAATTTGATCTGTAGTTTCCCGGTGGGATGAACGACGGACGATGATGGGGGTTTGATAGTAATCGGCGTTGAAATAGGATGTCGGGCGTACGACGAGTTGTCCAAAGGGCAGGCTTCCAACAGTGTTGAATGTCCCTTCGAAAGAGACTGGGACATCATTGGTGTCGTTGTAGGTCAAGGTGTAAGTGGTTTCGTCCCTGGGCGTAATCGTGAGTGTGAGTTGGCGTTGTTCGTCAATTTGAGGGAAGTCGACTGCTATCGGGGACTTATCGTAGAGGTCGATTTGCCTGATATCGTGGGTGCGCCAGTAGCTGACATTGAGTTTGAGGGACTCGACGACATTATTCATGAGTTCCGTCGATTTCACGACGTAGCTTTCGTTGGCAATGTTGACGTTACCCGACCCAATCCCCAATTCCGTTAGAACCATGTCTGATGCCGAAGCATTTTTTTGATTGTCGTCCCGCAACATGATGCGGGCTGTTTTCTGGAAGGAGTACCCCTGTTTGGCTGCCACATAGAAAGCGGCAGATGCTCCAACGAGAGAGGAGAGGAGGATCCAGAACCAATATCGGCGTATGATTCCAATGATTGTCTCAATCGAAAAAGCGTCGGATTCATCTTGTTGGGGAAGAATGTCGGGGGGCATGGAGAACGAGCGAGTAGAAATGAATAACGGCGATACTTGGGCGGTCCTGGAGGCGCGGTTAGACGCTAAGCGCAATGACGGCAATCACGATGCCAAGACCTGAGAGCCCCCATCCGTACCACTGGGCAGCGTCACTTCGCGTGTTGACCTTTCGTTCCGAGGGAGAAACGTAGATGGTGTCGTTCTGCTGGATATAATAGTAGGGAGAGTTGAAAAGGTCCTTGCTGCGAAGGTCGATGTTGGCGATCTGGCGCTGACCGTTCGTTTCTCGGATGAGCGTGACGTCACGGTTGCCGTCGATATTTAAGTCTCCGGCACGGGAAATGGCTTCAAGGATCGTGACCCGCTGGCCTTCGATGGAATAGGTGCCGGGTTTGTTGACTTCGCCAATGACGGAGAACTTGAAATTCATGATCTGCACGTTGACGGAAGCGTCCTTAATGTAATCATTGGAACGAAGTTTTCCCGCGATATCTTTGGCGAGTGTCGTGCAGGACTTTCCGGCGGCTTTCATGGTGCCAATCACGGGGAGGACGATATTGCCGTTGGCGTCGACGAGATAACCTTTCGGTTTGTTGGTATTGTTGGAACTCGTTGTCGCGTTGCCCATTTCCGCCATGATGAATGGGGCTGTGAGTTCCGGCTGCTTGCTGCTGACGGAGATGTAGAGCTGGTCATCCTTTTGGATGAGTGTTTCGTAGTTCTTCCTGATCGTTTCCCGGGTATTGTCCTGGGCATCCTGTAAATAGAGAACTTCTTTGGGATTGACACAGGAGTTCAGGAGAGCAGTGTAGGCGATTAAAGCAAAAAGGTAGGCTGTGTGTTTCATGTGGATAGGTTGAGTGTAAGAATGGTTATTGATAAAATTGGTGATGAATGATGAAGTTTGGAGTTGTCAAAAATCTGTAATGTTACATCAATGTTAAATTTTCCCCATATAATGTCCTGATGAGAGTGGGATAGGTATGGTTGATTATTGTTTTGCCTCGAAAAGAAAATCGCTGGAAAGTCCAAATCCAGGTAATTGAATACGGGATTTTTGAAAAGTTATAATTATTTGAAAATAAATGAATTATAGTATTTTTTAATACCATGGGTTCTTGAAGAGACCTTGGATGTATGCATCCGTTGCGCGTATTAAAGCGGATTTACAATCCGCTTGGAAATACCCATAATTGGAAATTGACAGGAGAAAACATATGAGGTAGAACCCGCTCGGATGACGGATTTACAATCCGTTGTCAATATTTTGGAAAAACAATTTGTTGTGACGATGGATTGCTCTATTACATAATAGACTAATAATCAGAAACTTATTTATTTTTCTGGATGATAAATTTAGTGGTTTTTTACTATCTGTTTGGAAGATTTTTTTGACTGATAAATGGCTAAAACACCCCTTGTATGTAGAGGAAAGCTGATGGTGTGTGCCGTATGCATAAATGTCCTGAGGTATTGTGTTTTAACAGCTAATTCTTGAAAAATAATTTTTTGAGAGACTCTTGACAGCGGTTTGTAAATCCGCTTAAATCTGCGTTCGAGAAGAGATAAGTAAAATTTGACGGCGTATTTTGCCTGTCAGAAAAGGATTACAACCTATTTTAATTAATTATAATCAACTAATAATAAATGAAATACTAATGAGGCTTGGACAATGGTTTCTTTTCCAGTCATGTTTTTGACTTATGCGATTCACATAACGGAAGTTCGTTCCCCAGGATGCCTTCTTTTGAGGCATTGGGTGTTTTCTCTCGGCCGGCGCGTGCAGCAGCAATTTATCTCCGCATGTTCTGGGCGATGATCTCTTTTCTTTAGCAACAGTAACCGTCTCCGATTCTATTTTCACACCAACAAACAACTTACTATGAAACAAAAACTTATTACCTTCATACTTATCGTATGTTCCTTCTCGTCGGTTACACTTCTTCCTTCTTGCGTTAGTCCTAAGGAAGTCCTTTATATCCAGGATGTTAGTGCTAATAGTAAGGAAAAGCTCAAAAATAACTACCAGACGACAATCCAGAAGGACGACCAGCTCTACATCTCCGTTAGCAGCAAGCAACCGGAACTGACTGCTCCCTTTGCCGTGTCCGAGATGGGAACGACCGGCAATAACAATACAAATAAACCTAAAGGGTATTTGGTCGACGTCAATGGAGACATTGTCCTGCCTGTCATCGGTAAAATGAAGGCCTCCGGCAAAACCTGTTCTCAATTGGCTTCCGACATTGCTTCTTCTCTTAAGCGCAATGATTACATCAGTGACGCTTCCGTCAACGTGCAGATCATGAATTTCAAGTTCTCCGTCATCGGCGAAGTCAATAGTCCCGGCACCTATTCCATCGAAGGCCAGCGGGTGACGATCCTCGAAGCCATTTCCCGCGCCGGAGACTTAAATATCGACGGCAACCGCGATATCACCCTCATCCGCGAAACGAACGGTCAGCGTCAGATCGCCAACATCGACCTTCGCAGCAAGGACCTTTTCAACTCTCCCTATTATTATATTCAGCAGAACGATATCATTTATGTTTCTCCTTCGGAACGCAAGGTCAATACCCGCAGCGATGCTGTCCAGTGGTATGGTTGGGGGCTTTCAGGGCTGGGGGTCACTCTGGCCGTGATTGCCATGTGCCTGTAAACATAGGAATTCCGGCCATTTCCTTTCCCCCCAGGGGAAGTGGCCGGACATTTTGATTTTCTGTTTCCCATTTATCCATCATATTCCATGGTAGAACCGTTACCTGCTGTTGCTTCCAGCTCCTCCGAGGAACAGGAAGAAACTTCATTCTCCCTCGACATTATCCTGACGGTTTTGCGTCGGTACTGGTATGCCGTGATTATTACCGCCTTGCTGGGCGCATGTACGGCGTACTATCTGGCCGGCAGACAAAACTACGTCTATCAAAAGACAGCCAGTGTGATGATGCGCGATTCCAAGGCGGGCAAAGACGCTTCTTCGGAACGTATCATGACCGAGCTTGGGATCGACTCCGGCTCCGCCAACCTGGCCAACGAAAGTTACGTCCTGAAATCCACCGCCTTGATGAAAAAAGTGGTGGAGGATCTGGATTTGCACATTTCCTATGGTGTCCGGAAGGATTTCCGGGAACTGGATCTGTATCGGGACACTCCGCTTCTCGTTGTTTTCCAGGCAATCGACAAAAGCCGCCCCTACTCGTTCGGCATTACTCCCCGGGAGGACGAACAATTCACCCTGACTTATTCCAGTACGGATGACACTCCGACGGAGGTGACCGGTTCCTATGGACAGCCTCTTGTTCTCCCCTTCGCCACCCTGACTGTTCATCCTACGTCAAGAATGAATGATTCCTGGAAGGACCGGGAGGTCCTGGTTCACTATACCTCCCCCCTTGCGACGACCCATTCTCTTCTTGCCGGTTTGACTGTTACCCGTCCGGACGCCAAGGATTCCAGTCTTTTGGAGATGACGCTGACGGCCGGCAATCCGGACAAGGCCACCGATGTTCTCAACCACCTTATCGAGGTGTACAATCAGCTCTCGAAAGACGAGAAGAGCCAGTCCTCCCGGAAAGTGGAGAGCTTTATCGATAAAAGCTTGAAGGAGGTCAAAGCCTCTTTGGAGGCTGTCGATCAAAAAATTACCGACTCCAAGATTAAGGGAGACATCGTCCGTGATACGGAGACGACGATGACGGCCGATTTCACGACCTCCCAGGCGTTGGAAAAGGAAATCTTCGATTTGGAAACCCAGATCAAGCTTGCTTCGAATCTTGCCTCCAGCCTCAAGGAAACAGGCATGAAAGATGCCTTGATCTCCGTTGATACGGGACTGGCGGACTCCAGCATTGCCAGTCAGGTGACGCTCTACAACGAGGCCTATCTGGAATATCAGAAGATCGCCGGTAGCGCCGGTCGTAGAAACCCTATTGCCGTCGGATTGCGCGATAAGATGAATTCTACCCGTGCGGCAGCCGGCAAAGCTCTGGCGAACTACCGGAACAATCTGGAAATCAAGCATCGGGAACTTCAGAAAAAACAGGCATCACTCTCCGACCGACTGGCGGCAACCGCTGCCAAGGAACACGAACTGATGCCCCTGATGTGGGAGCACAAGGTCAAAGAGGAAATCTACCTGATGCTTCTCAGCAAACAACTGGAGAATGCCCTGGCCCTTGCCGCAGCGGAACCCTCCGCCCGCGTGCTGGAAACCGCCCATGGCAGCGATCTTCCCATTTCTCCTAAAACCATGCAGTTTGTCGCCGCCGGTGGTCTCGGTGGCGCCGCCCTGTGCATCTTCGCTTTTGTGGGCGTGTCCATGCTCAACAACAAAGTCAGGAACAAACACGACTTGCCGGGAGTCAGCAGCCTTCCCGTCCTGGCGGAATTGCCCGTTTTGAGCAAAAAGGAAAGCAAACATCCTTCCCTCTTCATCCAGGACGATCATTCCGTGATTGCGGAATGCTTCCACATCCTGCGCAACAATGTCGACTCCCTTCTGCCCAGGCCCGAGCAGGGCGGTTACATCATGATGGTCACCTCCACCATGGCCGGAGAAGGGAAGACCATGACGTCCTGCAACCTGGCTTCCGCTTTTGCCAAGGCCGGGAAAAAGGTGCTCCTCATTGACGGCGACTTGAGGAAAACCTCCCTCAGCAACAAACTTGGAGGGAAAGGGCGCAAGGGGTTGACTTCCATCCTGCGCAAACAAGTAGAGGATCCGGCCTCGGTGATCCACACGGCGGAAAACGCTCCGGACGGTTTGTTCGTCCTCTATGCCGGCCCCTATGTCCCCAATCCCGTGACATTGCTCAGTACGCCTCTGCTGGGCAAATTGCTGAAGTACCTTCAGAAGCAGTACGATGCCGTCATCATCGACTGCCCACCCTATGGGATCCTGGCCGACACCGCCATCATCGGCGCCTTGGCGGATATCTCCCTTTACGTCGTCCGCAGCGGTATGATCGACAAGCGATATTTCACTCAAGTCCAGCAACTTGCCGACAAGGGCAAACTCCACAACCTCTCTTACGTCATCAATGACGTCGACTTCAAATCCGCCAGCTACAACTACTACGGTTATGGCTACGGATACCAGTACGGCTATGGGCGCAAGGAAAGCGAAGATGCGGAGAAAGCCCACGAATCCTGATTTTTTCCCGTCACGACTCCCCTATTCATCACCATGTTGGAATTCCTGTTCAAACGGCGGCTTTCATCATCCAGCCTCTTCCCGGACAGCATGGATATGCACACGCATATCCTCTGGGGGGTCGATGACGGCGCTTCGTGCCTGCAGGACAGCCTCGGGATCATTCGCAGGTTGAAATCCATGGGACTCAAGGGTGCCTACTGCACACCGCACATCATGGCGCGGTACCCGAAAAACACTCCGGACTACCTCCGGGAACGTTTCGAACAACTCCTGGCCGACACCGGGGACGAAGGCTTCCAGCTCAAACTTGCCGCCGAATACATGCTCGACGAACAGTTTGAATGCCAGCTTGCTACCCATACTCCGCTGACCTACGACGGCACCCTGCTGCTCGTCGAACTCCCGCAATACTTCCTCCCCGCCGGCTGGATGGACATGCTCCTCATGGTGCAGGACAAGGGCTACACCCCCGTCCTCGCCCATCCCGAGCGCTACGGGCGTATCCTTCAGGAATCGGAACTCCTCCGGCTGAGGAGCCGGGGCATCCAGTTCCAGGGCAACGTCGGTTCCCTCGCCGGCCTCTACGGCAAAGCCGTCGCCGATACCGCCCGCAAACTGCGTGCGGGCAATCACTACACATGGTGGGGCACGGATTCACACTCCCCCTCCATGGCAGGTAAAATGTGTCTGAGTGTTTAAGTATAAAACCATTATCATTACTATTGCACGATGCCCTCTTTATCCTACAACTTATCCAATATCGTGGACATTCCTCTTCAGAGGGGGATTTACGCGTGCTGGTTCAAGCGCCATATTGATATTGCCGCCA
Source organism: Akkermansia sp. N21169 (assembly GCF_029854675.1). Lineage (NCBI taxonomy): Bacteria > Pseudomonadati > Verrucomicrobiota > Verrucomicrobiia > Verrucomicrobiales > Akkermansiaceae > Akkermansia > Akkermansia sp. N21169. Next base: position 351,634 of record NZ_JARWNC010000040.1, read on the forward strand.
GTCTGATCGGATTGATTGTCCTGTCGCCTTTCCTGTTGTTCATGACCCTGCTGCTTCTGTTTTGCAACCGGGGAACTCCTTTCTTTATTCAGGAGCGAGTGGGTCGCGACATGAGACCGTTTAAAATTATCAAATTTAAAACGATGAACGACAAAAAGGATGCTTCCGGCAATCTTCTTCCCGATGCCGAGAGGACCGGTCCCCTGGGGCGTTTTTTGCGTGCTACGTCGATTGATGAGTTACCGGAACTGGTGAATGTCTTTATAGGTGATATGAGTCTGATTGGCCCTCGGCCATGGATTCCTGAGCAAATGGCTAGATTTGAGCCATTGGTCCAGGAAAAGAGAATGGCTCTGAGACCCGGCATTACAGGACGGGCCCAGGTCCAGGGACGCAACAACCTGACCTTCCGGCAGCGTGTTTGTCTGGATCTGGAGTACCAGCGTAACCTGACGTTTTATCAGGACCTTAAAATTCTCTTCGGCACTTTTGCCAAAGTCCTCAAGAGGGAAGGGATCGATCAATGCCCGGGGGCTTTCGACCAGACTTCAGGTACGATTCCTCCTAAAGATCCGGAAACCAGAGGACTTAGGGGAAATCAAACTCGTCGTCGGAACGAGTGAATCGCGATGGAGAGTGTGGACATGGAAACTTACTTCAGAATACGCTACGAATTTTCCAAAGATGAGGTACATCGCCGCATCAGGGAAGCCGTATCGCGTCGTGAAGCTGGCTATATCTGTGTAGCCGATGGCAATGTGCTGACCCATGTCCAACATAACCCCGAGTACTGGCGGATCGTGTACGATTCCATGTTTGCTATTTGCGACAGTGGATGGGTTCCCCTCTATCTGCGTCTTCTGTATGGGATTCGCCGCGAACAATATTGTGGAGCTCAAATTTTTCAAGATATCGTTTCATCGGAGCAATACCGCATGGCATTCCTTGGAACGGATGATGTCACTCTCCAGGCTTTGAGGGAGAAGATCTCCTCCTGGAATCCCCAGGTACAAGATATGCTTTTCATGGCATTGCCTTACCGTGAGGTCGATGAATTCGATTATCTTGCCATTGCCGAAAAGCTGAACCAGAAGCAGATAGATATCATCTGGGTGGCTTTGGGGGCCCCGAAGCAGGAACAATTCATGAATCGTCTGCGTCCGTTTTTGAAACAGGGGGTCATGCTGGGGGTAGGTGCCGTGTTCAATTTCTACAGTGGTCGCCTCAAGCGTGCACCACAATGGTTGGTCTCCTTGAAGCTCGAATTTGCTTATCGCATCCTGACAGAACCCGGAAAGCAAATCGTGCGCTGCAAAGGAATTGTCAAAACCCTCCCTCTCATTTTCCGCATCGAAAAAGACCGCAAACTCATTGCCAAACTTACCCGCGAACTGCAATCCCTGCAGAGCCGTCATATCGAACAAGATAAAGCAGAACTCATCACAGCCTTCGGACAAAGTCCGGAACAGTTGGATTCTTTGTTGGAGTCCTGCGAATCTCACCCCGAAACTCATTTTACCATCATCACCGATGATGCGCGCTTTTGGCAACTGCCAGCAAACGTGAACATCGTCCCCGTAGCCAGTAATCAATATTAAAGACAATGGCAGAATCCCGCGTCAAAAAAAGTTTGCTCAATGCAAAAGTCAACTTGATCTTCTACATGTTGACCTTAGCATTGTCGTTCTTTTCGCGGAAAATTTTCTTGAACTGCCTCGGTGCCGATTTCGTTGGATTAATCGGAACGATGCAGAATCTGCTAGGTTTCCTGAATCTTGCAGAATTGGGAGTAGGGGCAGCGATCGGATACGTTCTTTATAAACCTTTATTTGAAGAGGATCGGAAGCAGATCAATGAAATCATTTCCGTTTTCGGCTTTTTGTATCGATGGATCGGTTGGATTATCTTAGCTCTCGGCTGTCTTCTTGCCTGTTTTCTTCCTCTAATTTTTCCTAATACAGGGTTTGAATTAGGTGTGATTTATGCAACTTATTTCGCTTTTTTGAGTTCTTCCCTCATTGGTTATTTTATCAATTACAAACAAACTCTTTTGGGGGCCGATCAAAAAAATTATATTGTTACCTCATATTTCCAGAGTTCGAATATTATTAAAATACTTATCCAGATGACAAGCGCTTGGTATACAGGGAGCTATTACCTGTGGGTTAGTATTGAACTCATGTTTGGCATCATTTATTCCTTCATCCTGAATTGGCGTATTCGTATCACATATCCATGGTTGAAAGGTAATATAAAAACAGGTTGTTGTTTATTAGATAAATATGAGAATATAATCAAGAAAACAAAACAACTGATGGTTCATAAACTTGCTGTTTTTGCACAATATCAAACTCTTCCGTTTATCGTTTATGCTTGCTCAAGCCTGGAAATGTCTGCTGTGCTGGGTAACTACACGATGATTACGGAAAAACTGGGCTTATTTATAGGAAATTTTCTTTCAAGCACAGACTCAGGTGTTGGAAACTTGATAGCAGAAGGAAATCAAAAAAAGATACTATCGACCTACTGGGAATTATATACGCTGCGTATTATCATGGCAGGAACTGTATGCTTCGCATTGTGGAATTTGATTACACCTTTTATAATACTCTGGCTAGGTAAAGAATATATCTTATCAGATACTATTATTGCTCTTGTGATCGCAAAAGTTTATATTGGAATAGAACGAGGCGCAACGACACAATTTTTATTTGGGTATGGCCTATTTTGGGATGTTTGGGCTCCTATTGCTGAAACGTTGATCAGCGTAGGAGGTGCTATTATTGGAGGCATATTTTTTGGAATAGAAGGTGTGTTATTTGGCAGTTTATTAAGTCTCATACTGATTATTGAAATCTGGAAACCAATCATGTTGTATCACTGGGGTTTCAGAATTCCCATATTAAAATATTGGAAAATATATTTCTTACATATTACAGCTATTGTCGTTGCATGGATATTTGCTGATAATCTAATTGATTATATTTCATTAGATCCAACTGAAAACTATCTTTCATGGATACTGTTTGCAATTATTGCGACTTTTTTTTATTTAATAATAATATCACTAATACTTTTTTTATTTTTATCTAGTATGAGAAGATTATTGGTTAGGTTTAAATCTATTTTACTAAATACATAAAATTGATTTTTATGAATAAAATTCTTACTATTACAATTCCTGTATATAATATGGAAAGATATCTAGATAGATGTCTTTCTTCCCTATTTCTTCCTGAATGTGAGAACAATATTGAAATTTTGATAATAAATGATGGTTCTTTAGATGCATCCCAAGATATTATTGATTTATATACATTACAATACCCTAAACTATTCCGCGCTATTCATAAAGAAAATGAAGGCTGGGGATCATGTATAAAACTTGCAATAGGAGAAGCAAAGGGAAAATATTTCAAGGTTCTTGACTCAGACGATTGGTTTAATAGTGCGGCTTTTAGAGAATTTATCGACGTGCTTGAAAAAAAAGATGCTGATATTATTGGTACAGGAATGACAGAAGTATATGCTGATAAAACGTATCTCTGCAAGAATTATCCAGACGAAATATGCAATAGGTATTGGACTCTAGAGGAATATTTGCGCAAAAAAAACAATCTGCAACATGATTTTCCTCTCTCGAGACTAACATACAAAACAAATATATTAAAGGAAAATAAATTCACAATAGGAGATAAATATTATTCTGATATTGATTTTAATTTGCAGCCTCTAGTTTTTGTTAAAAAAATATATATATCATCGTTAAATTTGTATTATTATGATCGTGGAATAGAAGGGCAAAGTACATCTAAAAAAGGGTATATTAATCATTTTGACGATTATAAGGAAATGACTTGTAGATGTGTGAGATTTTTTTCAAAGTATAAAAAATGTTTAAATGAAACTTTGCGAGATTTTTTTGAATCATATATTATTTCTCATTGTGTTTTTGTATATAAATTTTACTTGAAACAAGGGGGAGGTGAATTGAATATTTTAGAATTCGATAATTTTATAAAATTGTCGGATCTTAATATATATAATAAGCTTAACGGCAAAAAAATTATAAGTATAATCCCATTTATATTTATTTGGAGAAAAACTGGAATTAATGTTTATAAATTATTAAAATTATGGATATAATTATAGGATCAGGAATGTCAGGACTTACTTATGCTTCTAAAACTTCAAATGAATATATTATTTTAGAAGCAGATAGTAAAGTAGGAGGTTATTGTAAAACAATCAAGAAAGACGGATTTGTATGGGATTATTCAGGACATTTTTTTCATTTTCAAAATAGAGATATTGAAGAATATGTTTTTGAAAATATTTCTGTAGATGAAATTTTAAAGTGCATCAAACACACGCAAATTTTTTACAAAGGAAATTACATTGATTTCCCATTTCAAAAAAATATTCATCAACTCTCAAAAGAGGATTTAATAGAATGTTTGTATGATTTGTTTGTAAACCCATATGTCAATCATTCTTCATTTAAAGAAATGCTTTATGCTAAATTTGGTAAAAGTATTGCAGAAAGTTTTCTTGTTCCATATAATCAAAAACTGTATGCATGTGACTTAGATACTCTAGATTCTGATGCTATGGGAAGGTTTTTTCCATATGCAGAAAAAGAGGAAATTATTGCTAATTTTAAAAAATCAACTAATAATTATTATAACTCTTTCTTTATCTACCCGAAAGGAGGGGCGATACAATATATTAATTCTTTAATGAAAAGAATTAATAATAATCGCATATTTCTAAATGAACAAGTTGTTTCCATTGATTTAATAAATAAAAAACTATATACCAATAAGCGATCTTTAGAGTATACAAATATAATTTCCACAATTCCTTTTAATAGGCTTCTGGCTATATGTAATATTTCTTTTGATGCTACCATTTATTCATGGAATAAAGTTCTTGTATTTAATCTTGGGTTTAATAAAAAAGGAAGGGATATAGAAAATAATTGGATATATTTCCCTGGAGACGATGTGTGTTTTTATCGAGTTGGATATTATGATAATATTTTCGGTGATTCACGGATGTCCTTGTATGTAGAATTAGGTTTTCCTCGTGATGCTTTTATTGATAAAAAATCTTGTTTACAACAGGTATTAGAAGACTTAACGAAAGTAGGCATTGTTGAAAATCAACAATTAATTGCTCATCATAGTGTTATCATGGATCCTGCTTACGTGCATATTAGTAAAGATTCTCAACAAGATGTTAAAAATAAAAAAAGATTTCTTAAGGAATATAATATATATTCTATTGGACGTTATGGTAGTTGGACCTATTGCTCCATTGAAGATGGGATGAAAGAAGCTGTTGAACTTGCTAAAAAATTACAGTAAATGAATATATTATTTACATATATAACGCCATTCCATCCTGATCGAGGGGGGATAGGTCGTATAACAGACTCCCTAACTAGAGAATTTCTAAAGCGGGGTCATCAGGTCTATTACCTCATTTATGACAGTTCCGTGACAGAGAAACATGTATATCCGTATCCGGTTCCTCTTGAATATTTTCCATCACGCCTTCTTCTTTCAAAAGAAAATTTGGAATTCTATCATTGTTTTTTAGAAAAGAAAAAAATTAATATTGTTATTAATCAAAGTGGTAATTTTAGTGATAGTTTTCTTTATTTAAATAAAGGAGAAAGTTCGGTAAAAATTATTTCTGTTTTGCATTCTGCTCCAAGTGTAGCATATAATTCAATTTGGCATGAAATTTATCCATTAAGGAATAAATTTTTTATTGAAAAATTAAAGCGTATTGCGAGGATGGTATTATATCCAAGAATAAAATATAGATATCGCAAATCAAGAATTAATCAATTTAAAAAAATGTTGCCTCTTACAGATTATATCTGTACATTATCTCCTAATTTCTTTCAAGAAATTTCGTCATATTGTTCTGGCTATGAAAATAAGTACATTGCAATTCCTAATCCTAATACATATTTAGAAGAACAATTAAAAATTATTAAGACAATCAAAAAAAGACCTCAAGTATTATATTCTGGTCTTTTAGTGCAAAATAAGAGAGTTGATAGATTAATTCGCGTTTGGCGCTCTCTCGAAAAAGATTATCCAGATTGGAAACTTATTATTCTGGGTGACGGGGATGCTAACTATGTCGATACATTAAAAGAACTTGCTTCGAAGTGCCATAATATTTCATTTGAAGGGTTTCAAAAACCTCTATCTTACTATTTAAATTCAAGTATATTATGCTTGCCTTCGAATTATGAAGGATGGGGAATGGCAATTACAGAGGCAATGCAATGCGGAACAGTTCCAGTTGTTTTTGACTCTTTTGCTTCAGCAAGAGATATAATAGAGCATGGTAGAAATGGCTTATTGATTTCTCCCTTTAATTTACACGAATTAGAATGTGCTTTGCGCTTGTTGATGACTAATAATGAATTAAGGAAAGAAATGGCAGAAAACGCACGAATAGATGTGAAGAGATTTTCAATAGATAGAGTATGTAGCATGTGGGAAAAATTATTTGACAATATACTTATAAATGAAAATCTATCTACTATAGAAAATAAATAATTTATATATTATAAGTTATCGATTGACAAACGACTTCGTTTTATGGATGTTTTGCAATTATGTTCGAAATATTTATCCGTTTTAATCAAATAGATGAAACTCATATTGCTCAATATAGCTAAACGAGTAAGAATTTTTTGGATGAAGAGTCGAATAAAAACTCTCCCTCAGATGAATCTGAAGTTTAAAAGGTCTGTTATTATTGCTCCGCATCCTGATGATGAAGTATTGGGGTGTGGTGGATTAATTACGAAATTGATTGCTAGAGGGAATGCTCCGTATATTATTATTATGACAAGAGGAGAGGGGTCTCATCGCGCATGTTGCGCAATTACTAAAGAGGACATTATGAAGGCTCGTCGGCAATTAACCATCCAGGCCGCACAAATTTTGGGATTGCCATTTGATCATATTTATTGGTTAAATTATCCAGACGGTGAGGTGGATTATAGGAATACGGAAGAAACTACTAGGCTTCGCAGTTTATTGACTCAGCTGAAATGTGATGCAGTTTTTATCCCTCACCGAGGAGAAGGGTGGAATGATCACATTAAAACGGCACAAATAGTAAGAAATATTGTGCAGAAGGAAGTCGAACTGTATGAGTATTGCGTATGGCTATGGTATTATAATGTTTGGAACCTTGATTGGTGTAATGCTCGGCAATTGGATATGAACAACAAAGAATATTCATTAAAGAAAAAAGCAGTTGCTCAGTATGTTTTACCGAGAGCCTTATGTGGAAAACCCTGGAGCGGAAAACTACCCAGCGTTTTTTTGAAAGCGAATAGTTGGAACAGGGAACTGTATTTCAAAACGGATGGGCGACAGGCTCTTATGGATGAGCGATAAGAATCTTGGTAACATCATGAATCCCGATTTTATCATCTACGGTTCAGGCAATTATAACAGCCTTGGGGTTCTCCATTGCATGGCCTCCAAGGAGATTAAGGCGTTTCTCCTGTTAATCGGCTCAGGAAGAAATCCATTCAAAGGGGAAGTAATCCGCTTTAGCAAATTTGCGCGCTGCCTTCATCTTGTGAAGGACGAAGAAGAAGGCCTCCGGTGGCTGTTATCCCACCGCCGGAATTTCCCAAAGGGAACTATCGTTTATCCGACCTCCGATACCGCCGAATCATTATTGGATCTGCATTATGATGAATTGATTGATCACTTCATTTTCCCTAATGCGGGAAAAGCGGGAAAAGTGACGCAACTGATGGAAAAAGACAGGCAAACGCTTGATGCGGCCCAGACAGGAATACGTACCTTATGGAGCATATATACGACGTCTCCCGAATTTGAATCGGCTCAAATCACCTATCCCTGCATGATAAAACCCATTAAGAGCATTACTGGAAGCAAAGGAGACATGAGGGTTTGCCATACCCCGGAAGAATTAAACAGGGCAATCCAATCGGCTCAAAGTACCAAAGATTTCATTGTACAGCAATATATTTGCAATGAATCGGATTTATTGTTTCTAGGAATCCGTTTTGCTGATGGAACGATCACTATACCGGCTGTCATCAAAAAACCCGGTGTCTCAAGCACCGGAGAATATACTCATGCCATTGTTTCCACCGCCGTAAAAGAATGCCTTCCCGAGTTAGAAAATGTCAAAAATTACGTCAACACTCTGGAGTTTACCGGACCATTCAGTATCGAATTCGGATTAGAAAAAGGTAAAAACTATTTCTTTGAAATCAATCTGCGCAATGATGGTACTTCCCACTATCCATTAGCAGCGGGAATCAACATACCTTATATCTGGTATCTTTCCTGCAAAGGGACATTGAAGGCTGAAGACTTGTCTTGCCGTGACTCGGAATATGAAATGATTGACGAGATTTTTGACATACGCCGAGTATTGTCACATGAACAGACCTTGAGCCAATGGTATCGACGGCTTTTTTCAGCCGGAGCTTATCGTTATTATGTTTCTTTTGATCCTCTTCCGGCGTTCATGTTGTTTCCCATGTTCCTGTCCCACATCTTTCAAAAAATCATACGTACAGCGACTGGTTTCATCAAAAAAACTTCATAAACATATCCCATGACCATTCTCATCTGTATACCCTGTCTCATGATAGGAGGTACCGAGATTCAGACACTGAATCTCGTGCAGGCGCTTGTATCCGGGGGACACCAGGTCGTCACCGCTTGTTATTTCGAGTATACGCGGGAAATGGTGGAAAGATACAAGGCTGCAGGAAGTGAAGTCGTTTTGTTTGAACCAACGAGAAAACGCATTGGAGGCTGGCGAGGCGTACTCTTTCTTTACCGGCATCTGAGACAATGCGTGCGGAAATATAAGCCGGATATCGCTCATGTGCAGTACATGGCTCCGGGCGCAACGCCATGCCTCATCCTCAAACTGCTGGGAGTCCGGACAATTTTTGCCACGGCACATACGGATGCCCGGATTTACCGTAGCTTGCGCCTGTTGCATTTCCTGCAACGTCAGGTCATTGATGTTTTCACCTGTATCACACTGCGGGCAGAACGGGAATTCTTCGGTTCTTCTCTTTTGTACAAGGAAGATATCAAGCTGCCTCCGCATGCTCATATAACTATTTACAACGCCCTATCAGAACACCTAGAACCGCGACGGACAGAACGTTCCTTATCCGCTTCTCCAACAATAGGCGTAGCCGGACGTCTGGAACACATCAAGGGGATGGATCTGGTTCTGCCTGCCTTCGCATGGCTGCGCGACCAAATCCCGGATGCCAAGCTGCTGGTGGTGGGGGACGGCAGCCTCCGGGAACGCATGCGCCGCCAGGCGGAGGAACTCCATGTTCAGGATTCCGTCGAATGGGCAGGCCGCCAGCTTCAGGAACAATTGGCGGCTTTTTATGATCGCATGGATCTTTTCTGGATGCCTTCCAGAAGTGAGGGATTCGGTCTCAGCGCACTGGAAGCAATGGCGCGGGGCTGCCCGGTCATCGCCTCTGATGTGGGAGGACTGCCGGAGCTGATCCGGGACGGGGGGGGCGGACTCCTGGTTCCCATGGGGGACCGGGAAGCTCTGGCGATACAATCGCTAGAGGTACTATCCTCTACTGAAAGATGGCAGCAAATGAGCCGGGCGGCGCGGGTGCGCGCCGCGGAGTTTTCCATGGAGCGGTTTTCCCGCCTGATGAACAATCTTTATCATCAAACGTTGAAATGTTTGTACTGAATTATTTTTACTTCCTGGTCCTGACATTCCTGCTGTTCCAGTACCTTCAAATGAAGAGTAAGTTGGTCCGGCATCCGTTGGATGGAAAACAACTGTTGAGTTTCAGCGGGCCAGAACTGTTCTGGACGCTCCTGTTTTCCACGGGGTTGCTGGCTCTTTCTGCCCCCGCCGGGCTGGACCTAATGGCCCTGAGGCTTTTTTCCCTGGAATTGTTTTGTCTGGTCTGCCTAAAAGTTTCCCGGACATGTGCCATCTGGTCTCTTCCCCTTGCTCTCTACGTTATTTTTCTGTTGTGGCTGGTTGCCGGCCTCCTCTATGCCCCGTCCATGACCTATGGCGTGCGGGTTATTCTGAAATACCTGTATCCTTTGCTGATTGCCCTGACGGCTTCCGCCGTCGTACGCGATGGAGAAGTCTTCCTGAAATCGTCCCTGGGTGCGAGGACGGTGGCTATCATCTGCCTGGTTGTCAGTTTGATCCCTTTTTCCGGACTGCTTCTTCCCGGCGTTTTTTGGTACGCAACGGCCCGGGCCATTCATTTCATTCCCATGTGCATGCTCAGTCTGGCAATGTTTTTCTATATGGGGCACAAACGCAAGGATATGTTCATGGCAATCATGTTTACCCTTCCCTGCCTGCTTTGGGTCTTCCGTACCAGTATCATGGGAACGGTCGTCGGTCTCATGGCGTTCTCCCTGTTCCGATACAAACTCAAGGCTCTTCCGGTGATCGCCTTGATCGGCACCATAGGAATTTGTACCGTCTTTTTTATTCCCCCCGTTAAGGAGAAAATGTTCAAAAGCGATGAAGTCACCCTGACCAACTTCATGAATGGGCAAGTCAGCAAGGACGATATAGAAAGCAACGCTCGTTTTGCCATGTGGGCGTATTTTGAAAAGCGCTTTTACATCGGCAAGGAACTGCAGGGAGCCGGAACAGGAGCCTGCCAGCATCATTTTTACAACAACTTCTTGTTTGGAGGATTGAAAGTCATGCACAGCGATATCGTCCAAATGAAATGCGACAACGGCATGATTGCCGTTATCCTGTATTATTCGTCCATCCTGATGATGATCGCTCATGCCTTTATTATTTTTTCATGCTGCCGTTCCCCCTTGATCAAGGTGTGCGCTCTCACGACCGGGGCTTCCCTGGCCGGCGTAGCCGCCACCATGTATTCCGACAATGTCGTGAATTATTCCATGTGTACCCTGGCTTATCCCTTCGGATTTTATGGGATGATGCTGGGCCAGCTAAAAGGAGAAAGGAAAACAGGAACATGATCAGCGTCATTATTCCCTTGTACAATAAGGAACAGCAAATCGCGGATACCTTGGCATCCGTGTTGAAACAGTCCTTCAAGGATTTTGAAATTGTCATTGTAGACGATGGATCCACTGACAGAAGTGTGGAAAAAGCGTTCAGTGTTCGGGACGCCCGTATCCGCCTAGTGAGGCAGGAAAATGCCGGAGTCTCCGCTGCTCGCAATCGGGGCGTGGAAGAATCCCGTTTCGACCTAGTCGCTTTTCTGGATGCGGACGACTGCTGGAAACCGGACTACCTTCAAACCCAATATGAACTCTCACGGAAATATCCTCAGTGCGATGTCTTCGCCTGCAATTATGAGTTTGTGCATGCCGACGGTTCCATTCATCCCACGATCATACGGAAACTGCCGTTTGAAGGGCAGGATGGTATTCTAGATAATTATTTCGAGGTAGCGTCTTGTTCACATCCCCCTATTTGTTCCATTTCCATCATGGTGCGTAAAACGATCCTGCAACAAATTGAAGGTTTTCCGCTCGACATTCGTTCCGGGGAAGACCTCCTCACCTGGGCGAAGTTAGCCTGTACTAGTCAAATTGCCTATAGTAAAACAGTAGGTGCAGAATTTCATGTAGCAGGATACGCCCTATCAGATGTCCCGAAACGTCTGCCTGATCCCAACAACCAAGTAGGTCTGGAGTTACAGAAACTGCTTAAAGATCGACCTATTTCAGGATTGTCGCGATATATATCTCACTGGTATAAGATGAGAGCATCAATTTATATGCGATTAGGAATGAGGAATGCGTGTATTTGTGAGATTTTTCGGGCATTATATTATGATTTTTCTAATTATAAATTATATATTTATTCAATATTAATCCTAGTTCCTAAATGCTTGAGACATAAAATACTTTCAAAATTATGAACATTAGTCCCATCTGTCTTTTTGTATATAACCGTCCCCAAGAAACAAAAGCCATTCTGAAATCTCTATCTGCTTGCCGTGGTGCGGATAGGCATCCTTTATTTATTTTTTCGGACGGACCCAGGAATGAGCAAGCTCTTGAGGCGGTGAAGGCAGTTCGAGAAATTATTCATCGTCCTATGAAATTCCTTTCCGTTGAATACTATGAATCGGTAGATAATAATGGACTTGCAAAGTCAATAATTAATGGTGTCGGTCGGATTTTAGAGCAATATGAACAAGTTATTGTGTTAGAGGATGATCTCTTGTTATCAGTTGATTTTTTAGAATATATGGAAAATGCACTTGAAGTTTATAAGAGTAATTCTCTCATTTGGTCTATATCGGGATATTCTCCTGATATTACAATTCCATTAGATTACAAGCGCGAGACATATCTTACACCGAGAGCTTCTTCATGGGGATGGGCTACCTGGCGAGACAGGTGGGAAGGAATAGACTGGGATGTCAAAGACTATTTCCAGTTTTCTCGATCTCGTGAACAGCGGAAACAATTTGATATGGGGGGAAACGACCTGAGCCGTTTGCTGGATTTGCAGCAGCGTGGTCGCATTAGTTCCTGGGCCATTCGTTGGTGTTATGCCCAGTTCGTCAAGAGGATGTACACGGTGTATCCTGTCAAATCAAAAGTTTCTAATCAGGGATTTGGACAAAACGCAAGTCATGCGGGCTGGAATGATACTCGCCATAAAGTATCTCTCGATTCTACATCACTAGAAATACTTCCGGATATCCAGCCGGATTTTAGAATAATGGAGTCTTTTAAAAACCATCAGGATCTTGGGGTAATTAGTAAAATTGGCTACTTTTTACGCCTGCATGGATTAGGTTATAAGGTCCTACAACGTTTTTTTAAATTAATTATTAACCGTTAAATAAAATATATAAATGAATATTGTCATAGTAGGAACAGGATATGTGGGGCTTGTCAGCGGAACATGTTTCGCTGAGATGGGCAATACGGTCACATGTGTTGATGTTAATAGCGAAAAGATCGATCGCTTAAAACAGGGAGTGATGCCGATCTATGAGCCAGGACTTCAGGATCTTGTTGTACGCAACTCAAAAGAAGGAAGATTGACATTTTCTACCTCGCTTGAAGAGTGTCTTGACGGTGCTGATGTTGTTTTCTCGGCTGTTGGTACTCCTCCCGATGAAGACGGCTCGGCAGATTTACGATATGTGCTGGAGGTAGCACGTACTTTTGGGAGGCATATTAAAAAATATACGCTTCTAGTGACTAAAAGTACGGTTCCTGTCGGAACGGCCAATAAAGTCCGTTCTGTTATTCAGGAAGAGCTGAAGGTACGAGGTTTGTCCATTCCTTTCGGGGTTGCAAGTAATCCTGAATTTTTGAAAGAGGGAACGGCAATTGAAGATTTTATGAAACCTGATCGCGTTGTTGTTGGCGTTGACGACGAAGAGTCGTGTCGCATCATGCGTGCTTTATATCGTCCATTTATGCTGACAGGAGATCGTGTTCAGATTTGTGATATTCCCAGTGCTGAAATGATTAAATATGCGGCGAATAGTATGCTGGCTACCCGCATATCGTTCATGAACGACATTGCTAATTTATGCGAGTTGGTAGGCGCTAATGTCGATGCTGTGCGAAAAGGAATTGGAAGTGACCTTCGTATCGGGAAAAAATTTCTGTATCCGGGTTGTGGCTATGGTGGATCCTGTTTTCCCAAGGACGTTAAAGCTCTGATTTACACCGGGAAAAGTCTGGGGTATCCTATGCAAGTATTGGAAGCCGTGGAACGAGTTAATGATGCACAAAAAAATGTGTTGTTTTCTAAACTACGCAAACTCCTGCCGAATTTGGCTGGCAAAAAAATTGCCTTGTGGGGATTGGCTTTTAAGCCGGGTACCGACGATATGCGTGAGGCTCCATCTCTGACTCTCATTGATGCTTTACTCAAAGCTAAATGCCAAGTTTGTGCCTTTGATCCTGTTGCCTTGGGCGAGGCGAAAAGAAGGCTGGGACATAAGCCTGTTGAATTGCGTGCAGATATGTATGAAGTTCTTGTTGATGCAGATGCTCTTGTAATCGTAACCGAGTGGAAGCAATTTCGGGTTCCGAGTTGGTCTGTTATGCGCAAAATTATGAAAGGACGATTGATTGTCGATGGACGTAATATGTATGATCGCCAGGAAGTGATTGAAGAAGGGTTTACTTATGAGAGGATTGGGTAATAAAATGAAAAAGAGAAATATGGGAAATATCCTTTTTATTGTTCCTTTGCCGCCACCCGTTCATGGTTCCAGTTTGATGTGTCGCCAAATTCAGCAGAGTGAAATGATCAATAGTACATTTGATTGTACTTATGTTAACTTGTCTACTTCGAGGAGTAATGCGGAAGTAAACAAATTTACTCCTTGCTTATTAATTAAAAAAAGCATAAGGTTTTTTAAAATATATCTGAATGTGTTTTGGCATTTGTTGACGCATCACCCTGATATAGCTTACTTGTCTATTACCTGTCATGGAATAGGTTTTCTGAAAGACGCTCCTTTTGTCCTACTCTGTAAATCATTTAATTGCAAGATTGTTCTCCATCAGCATAACAAAGGAATGAAGGATTATGTGCACAAACCTATTTACAGATGGCTATTGCCATTTGTCTATAAGAATAGCACAGTTATTTTGCTCTCCTGGTTGTTATATGATGATATTTCACTTGTAGTTTCTAGAAGCCAAATACGTATATGTCCTAATGGAATTTAAATTGAGATATTATGAAAAAACCATATATAACTATTATTATCCCCATTCATAATGGTGAGAATGAAGTGATGAATGCTATTGATAGTATTTATTCACAAAAAATCACGTCTGATGATTTTGAGGTCATTTGTATTGACGATGCATCCACGGATGAAACATTTCGACTTCTTCGGTCTCTGCAAAAAAGTAATCTAAAAATTATTCATCACTCATCTAGTAGAGGAAGAGGAGGTGCTTGCAATCATGCTGTTGATGTTGCTAAAGGAGAGTATATTTTATTTTGTGATCATGATGATGCTTTTATGCCTGGCAGCTTGCGGCAAGTCATTGCTCTACTTATTAGTGAGAACTCTCAAGGAGAGTTATTAGATTTACTGATGTGTGATCACGTGAGAAGTGATGATACAACAGGTAGGATGTATTATACTCATAATTCTTCTATAAAGATGAAAGGGACTGAATTCATATCAACTCAAAAGGTTCCGTGGACGCCGTGGATGTATGCTTATCGTCGACAGTTTCTAATAGAGCAAAATATTCGTTCTAGAGAAAATGTGAGTTTTGATGATACTGACTATGTGCTTCGGTGTACGGTAAGAGCTATGGCGATGAAATATGAACCTATTTGCCTTTATAGATATAGTGTAGATTGTAGACCAGGGCAATCAGTGAAGGTAGGTAATAATATTCGAAAAATAGAACAGCTTTTTATGACTTGTAAAGCAATTCAAGAAGAAGTAGTTCTATACATTTCCCAAGATAAAGTTGTTGCCTCTGCCCTTTTGGGGCACTATTCTTATGCTTATGGTATGAATATTTTACGTTATTTTTGGCGCATTTCGTTTTCGGAAAGAAAAAGATTACTGAAAGACTATCCTGCTTTCTTTATTGGTGTTCCAAAACGATTGCAGGATTGGATAACATGGGGTGCATATAAGGCACCTTTATTACTTGCGCTCTCTTGTTCTTTAGGGATTCCTTTATTTAAAATGGTTGAACTGGTAAGGAAAATAATTAAAAATTAATCTATTTATAATTAAAATGCCCCCCCCCCCCCC